>NZ_VFOA01000001.1:3600000-3900000 GCF_006715865.1 Cellulomonas sp. SLBN-39
GTAGCCGCGCGTGTACTCGACCGCGCTGGGGAAGAACCCGCCGCCCGCGCTCGACATCCGCTCGCGCTGGACGCGCAGCATCATCACCGCGTCGGGCTGCCCGGCGAGCGTGGCGTCCAGGTCGTAGGACACCTGCGCCGGCCACGCGTGCACGCCCACGGGCACGAGGGTGGGCGGTGCGACCAGGGTCACGCGCGCGCCGAGCGTGTGCAGCAGCTGGACGTTGGAGCGCGCGACCCGCGAGTGCAGCACGTCCCCGACGACCGCCACGTGCACGCCCGCCAGGTCCCGGCCCGTGACGTCGGCCCGGCCGCCGTCGCCGACGAGGTGCCGGCGCAGCGTGTACGCGTCGAGCAGCGCCTGCGTGGGGTGCTGGTGGGTGCCGTCGCCGGCGTTGACGACCGCGCCGTGCGTCCAGCCGGCGTGCGCGAGCGTGTGCGGCGCGCCCGAGGCCTGGTGCCGCACCACGACCGCGTCGGCGCCCATGGCCTGCAGCGTCAGGGCCGTGTCCTTGAGGGACTCGCCCTTGGAGACGCTCGAGCCCTTGGCGGAGAAGTTGATGACGTCCGCCGACAGCCGCTTGGCGGCCGTCTCGAACGAGATGCGCGTGCGCGTCGAGTCCTCGAAGAAGAGGTTGACGACGGTGCGCCCGCGCAGCGTCGGGAGCTTCTTGATCTCCCGGGCCTGCGTCGCGGCCATCTGCGCGGAGGTGTCGAGCACGTGCACGGCCTCGTCGCGGCCCAGGTCCGCCGCGGAGAGCAGGTGCCTCATCGCGCACCCCCCGCGGCGATGACGACGGCGTCCTGGCCGTCGGTCTCGACGAGCTGGACCCCGACGCGCTCGCTCGCGGACGTCGGCAGGTTCTTGCCGACGTAGTCCGCGCGGATCGGCAGCTCGCGGTGCCCGCGGTCGACGAGGACCGCCAGCTGCACCGCGCGCGGGCGGCCGAGGTCGCTGATCGCGTCGAGCGCCGCGCGGATCGTGCGGCCGGAGAACAGCACGTCGTCGACGAGCACGACGACCTTGCCGTCGATCCCTCCCGCCGGCAGCTCGGTCGCGCCGATCGTGCGGGTGGGCTGGTGCGCGAGGTCGTCGCGGTGCATCGTCACGTCGAGGCTGCCGACGAGCCCGGCGACGGGGGTGCCGTCGGCCTGCGCGACCTTCTCGGCCAGGCGCCGCGCGAGCGGCAGGCCACGGGTCGGGATGCCCAGCAGGACGACGTCCTGCGCACCCTTGTTGCGCTCGACGACCTCGTGGGCGATGCGGGTCAGGGCCCGGGCGATCTCCTGCGGGCCGAGGACGGTCGTGCCGTCCGTGCGCCCGTCCGCGGGCGCGGGTGTGCCACTGCTCATGCGTACGACTCCTTCCCCGCCTCACGGGACGGGTCTTAAAGGAAGGCCGGCCGGCGGGACGCCGGTCGCCTTCACCCTACCGTCGCCGTCGCGTCGCTCCCCCGCCCGCCACGGCGTGAGACGGCCCACGTCCCGGCCACCCGGACGGGTGACCGGGACGCCCGCCGGGGCCGGACGGACCGGGCGTACCGGGCGCCCGGTCACCCGGACGGCCCGTCACACCCGGGCGGCGGGCGGCCGATGGGGAGAGCATGCTCGGAGACGTCCCGCTGTGGACGACCGTCCTGCAGTTCCTCGCTGCGGGTCTGGTCGGCGGTTTCTGCGTCCTGCAGTGGGTCGGCTGGCGCGGGTCGCTGCGCGCCGAGGGCCGTCTGTGGCCGCTCGCCCTGTCGTCGGCCGTCGCCGTGCAGCTCCTCGTGGCCGGCGTCCACGGGCTCGTCACGGGCGACCTCGCCCCCGAGATCCTCACCGGCGTCCACGCGCAGGTGTCCGGGGTCGTCGCCCTCCTGCTCGTCCCCACCACGCGCGCCCTCGGCGGCGGCCCGTCGCCACGCCCCTGGGTCGTCGCCGCCGGCACCGTGCTCGCCGTGCGCTCCGTGCTCTGGTGGGTCGACCTGCGCCTGGGCACGCAGGTCGTCGTCGGACGGCCCGTCGCCGTCGCCCTGCTGCTCGTCGTCGTGGCCGTCGTCCTCGCCTACGTCGTCGCCGCCCTCGGCCGGACCCGCCTGCAGGGCATCGGCTGGCTCGTGGCCACGCTCGGGGGCGTGTCCCTCGCCCTGCTCACGTGGTCGGTCGTGCACACCGGGACGCAGGACGCGCACGTGATCGCCGCGCTGTGGCCCCTGCCGTTCGTGCTCGCGCTCGAGACCGTCGCCCTCGTGCGGCTGCGCCGCTCCCAGCGCACCGCCCGGCGCCGCGGGGTCATGCGCGACGCCCTGGCCGACGTCACCAACACCGCCTGGTTCCGCCAGGACGCCGACCAGCTCCTCGAGCACGCCCGCGACGCCGCCCGCACCGTGCTCGGCGACCCGAGCGTCGAGGGCTCGCTGCGCCCGCTGCAGAACGGCCGCTTCGTGGCCGAGCTCTACGTCGACGACGCCACGCACCTGCTGCCGTTCGAGCGCGCGTTCCTCGTCGACCTCGCCCAGGTCGTCTCGACCGCCGCGGAGCGGTACGTGCTCGCCGACCGGCTCGCCCGCGCCGCCGTCACCGACCCGCTCACGCACCTGCCCAACCGGCGCGCGGTCGACGACCACCTCAGGGAGTCCCTCGAGCAGGCGGGCGTCGAGCGCACCCGCGTAGCCCTGCTGTACGTCGACGTCGACGGGTTCAAGGCCGTCAACGACCGGCTCGGCCATGCCGGCGGCGACGAGCTGCTGCGCCGCGTCGCCGACTGGCTGCGCACCTCGCAGGCCGACCCCGACTCGTTCGTCGGGCGCCTCGCCGGCGACGAGTTCGCCGTCGTGGTGTGCCGGGCGCCGGGCGACGAGGAGCTCGCCGCCCGGGCCGCGACGCTGTGCGCGGGGTTCGCCGAGCAGGTCGGCGGCGCCGGCGGCCCCCGCCTGACCTGCGGCGTCGCCGCGTGGGAGCCCACCGCCGTCGCCGCGCCCGACGTGCTGCTGCGTGACGCCGACGCCGCGATGCTCGAGGCCAAGCGCACCCGCAGCGGCCACCGCCTGTACGACCGCGAGCTGCGCGAGCGCACCGAGCAGCAGCGCCGCCGGCGCGCCGCCCTCGAGCGCGCGGTCGCCGAGGACCGCATCACCGCCTACTACCAGCCCATCGTCGACGCCCGCACCCTCGAGGTGCTCAGCCTCGAGGCGCTGGCACGGTGGGAGGAGGACGGCGACCTGGTGCTGCCCGGCGAGTGGATCGACATCGCCGAGGAGTCCGGCCTCATCGTGCCCATCGGGCGGCACATGCTGCGCCTGGCCCGCCGCGCCCTCGACCGCCACCAGATGCCGCTCGCCGTGAACCTCTCGGCCCGCGAGCTCCACGAGCCGGACGTCCTCGAGCGCATCGACGAGGCCTGGTCCGGGGGACCGTGGGAGCACCTCACCCTGGAGATCACGGAGTCGGTGATGCTGCGCACCTCGGCCGCCGTGCCGGTGCTGTCCGAGCTGCGGGCCCGGGGAGCGCACATCGCGCTCGACGACTTCGGCACGGGGTACTCCTCGCTGGCCCGCCTGGCCCGCCTGCCCGTCGACATCCTCAAGATCGACCGGTCGTTCGTCCGCGAGGTCCGCACGCCGCGCGGCGCCGGCGCGGTCCGCGCCATCGTCTCGCTCGCGGGGCACCACGGCCTGGAGGTCGTCGCCGAGGGCGTCGAGTCCGCCGCCGACCTCGAGGCCCTCGTCGACCTCGGCGTGCCACGCGTGCAGGGCAACTTCGTCGGCCGGCCCGCGCCCGGCATCCCCGTCCGCGGCGCGCGTCCCGTCCCCCGGCCGGTGGCACGTCCCCGCCCGCTGCGACGACGCACCGGCACCGGTGACGTGGTCCCCCGGCCGCTGCGCGTGGTCGCCGACGACACGGTCGCCCCCGAGCTGCTCTGACCCGACGGGCGCACGACGCCCGCCCCCGACCGCGGCACCTGCCGCACCTCGCGCCGGACGGCGCCGCGCACGGGTCGGTGCGCGACGCGCAGGCGTCCGGCGCAGCACGAGGGGCGCACCACCTCCGGGCGGTGCGCCCCTCGTCGACGTCGCCCCCTCACCCGTCCGGGCGGGGCGCGGCCCGGTCGCTCAGGCCAGCAGCGTCGGCTTCAGCTCCACGATCCGTCCGAGCAGGCCGTTGACGAACGACGGCGAGTCGTCGGTCGACAGCGCACGCGCCAGGTCCACCGCCTCGTCGACGGCGACGGCGTCGGGGACGTCGTCGTTGAACAGGACCTCCCACGTGCCGATCCGCAGCAGCGCCCGGTCGACGGCGGGCATCCGCGCGATCGTCCAGCCGTGCGCGTGCGTGGCCAGGACCTCGTCGATGCGCTCGCGGTGGTCGAGCACGCCCTCGACGAGGTCGACGGCGTACTGCGGCAGCGCCGCCTCGGTGCCCGGCTCGACGATCCGTCGGGCGAGCAGCTCGGCGGGGTCGATGCCGCGCTGGTCGGCCTCGAAGAGCACGTCGAGCGCGCGCTTGCGGGCCTTGCTCCGGGCTCCCACGTCAGTCGTTCACACGGCCCAGGTAGCTGCCGTCACGGGTGTCCACCTTGACCTTGGTACCGGCCTCGAGGAACAGCGGCACCTGGATCTCGTAGCCCGTCTCGAGCGTGGCCGGCTTGGTGCCGCCGGTCGAGCGGTCGCCCTGCAGGCCCGGCTCGGTGTACGTCAGCTCGAGGACGACCGACGGGGGGAGCTCGACGTACAGCGGGACGCCGTCGTTGGTGGCGACGAGCGCGTTCTGGTTCTCGAGCAGGAAGTTGGCGACGTCGCCGACCGTGGCCTCGGGCACGTTGAGCTGGTCGAACGTGTCCGTGTCCATGAACACGTAGTCCGTGCCGTCCTTGTACAGGTACTGCATGTCGCGCTTGTCGACGTTGGCCGTCTCGACCTTGATGCCGGCGTTGAACGTCTTGTCGACGACCTTGCCGGACAGGACGTTCTTGAGCTTGGTGCGCACGAAGGCGCCGCCCTTGCCGGGCTTGACGTGCTGGAACTCCACGACGGTCCACAGCTGGCCGTCGATGCGCAGCACGGTGCCGTTCTTGAGGTCGTTGGTGGTCGCCACGGGCGTCGTTCTCCAAGTCACGGATCGGGTGCGGTGGTCGGGCCTCGGCGCCGGCACGTCGTGCCGGGCGGGCGGGTGAACGGCCGCAGGCCGTCGACCATCCTAGCGCGGCGCACGGTGCGGGCCCGTCCGGGGCACCCGTCCCGGCGCCCACGCACCGCGGGGGCCGGCCCGCTCAGGTGAGCAGGGCGTGCCCCACGAGCCCGACGCCCGCCGACCACGCCAGCGACGCGAGCGTGCCGATGACGAAGCGCTCGGACGCGCCGGGGTTCTCCCGCAGCTCCGGGTAGCGCCCCAGGCCCTTGACCGCCACGACCACCGCGACGCCCTCGGGCTGCCCGGCCAGCAGCGCGCCGGTGACGAGCAGCCGCTCCAGCAGGCCGATCCACGTGCCGCCGCGCAGGACGAGCTGCGCGCCCTCGCCCTCGGGACCGTCGCTCTGCGCGAGGGGCTCGAGCAGCACCGGTCCGCGCGTGCGCGAGCGTCCCCGCCCGGCGTCGGTCGACCGGGACGCGAGCCGCAGCACGAGGAGCACGGCCAGCCATCCCCCGCCCGCGGACACGACGAGTGCTGCCGACCAGACGAGGACCTGCAGCGCCGGGTGCACGGCCCCGACCCTCCCGTCAGCCGGCGGCCTGCGTCAACAGGCGCGCCGCGAGGGGGTGCAGGGCGACCTCCTCGGCGCGCAGCGCGGCGCGCAGCCGCTGGCTGACGGCCTGCTGGCTGATCCCGAAGGTCTGCGCGAGGTCCTCCTGCACGGGGGCGGCGACGGACGGGCGCGGCCGGGCGAGGACGGCGGGCGCGTCGGGCGCCGTGCCGTCGGGCAGGCCGTCGAGCGCGTCGACGACCGCCCACCCGGCCGGGGTCCGGCGGGCACGGACGGCGGCGAGGAGGGTCAGGAGCGCCTCGGCGTCGGCCGCAGCCCCCGGCTCGGCGCCCCGCACGGCGAGGCTGACCGGGCGGGCCCGGGACTTCGCGGCCTCGACGGCCTCGCGGGCGAGGACGAAGGCGGCGCCGGAGCCCGCGCGCGGCGACGCCGGCAGCGGCTCGTCGACGGGTCCGGCGCCGACGCCCACCGACCAGCCGCCGGCGCGCAGCACGCCCAGCACGAGCCGGACGACGTCGTCGGCGTCGTCGAGGACGCCCTGGACCTCGTCACCGACGGTGCGCTCGAACCCGCGCAGGGCGGGCACGGCACGCAGACGGTCGAGCAGGGCGGGGACCTGGTCGGTGCCGCGTCTGCTGCCGCGCTGGTCGAGGTCGACGACGAACATGGCACAAGTGCAGCACCTTGTTCATGGACGCACAAGCCCAGAGGCTTGATCGGTCACACGAACGTCGGCGCGGGCCCCGCCGCCACGCTGATCTCCGCGTAGGCCGCCGCGAGCAGCGTCGGGTCGGGACCCTCGAGCCGCGACGGACGGCCCAGGCCGTCGAGGACCACGAACCGCAGCAGGTCGCCCCGGGTCTTCTTGTCCCGCCGCATCGCGGTGAGCAGCTGCTCCCACCGGTCGCCCCGGTACGTCACCGGCAGGCCCAGGGACGTGAGCACCGACCGGTGCCGGGCGACCACGTCGTCGTCGAGCCGCCCCGCCAGCCGCGCGAGCTCGGCGACGAACACCATGCCGACCGAGACCGCCGCGCCGTGCCGCCACCGGTACCGCTCGACCAGCTCGACGGCGTGCCCGAAGGTGTGCCCGTAGTTGAGGATCTCGCGCAGCCCGGCCTCGCGCAGGTCCTCCCCCACGACCCGGGCCTTGACGCGCACGGCGCGCTCGAGGAGCTCGGCCAGCACCGGCGATCCCGCCGCGGCCGGCGGGTCCGTCAGCAGGTCGGTGTGCGCCTCGACCAGCTCGAGGATCCGGGGGTCGGCGATGAACCCGGCCTTGACGACCTCGGCGAGCCCGGCGACGAAGTCGTGCCGCTGCATCGACCCGAGCGCCGCCACGTCGCACAGCACGCCCGCCGGCGGGTGGAACGCACCGACGAGGTTCTTGCCCTCGGTGGTGTTGATGCCGGTCTTTCCGCCGACGGCCGCGTCGACCATGGCCAGCACGGTGGTGGGCACGTGCACCACGCGGATGCCGCGCAGCCAGGTGGCGGCCACGAACCCGGCCAGGTCCGTGGTCGCGCCCCCGCCCACCGACACGATCGCGTCGGAGCGCGTGAAGTCCGCCTGCCCGAGGACGCCCCACAGGAAGGCCGCGACCTGCGCGGTCTTGGCCTCCTCGGCGTCGGGCACCTGGGCCAGGAACGCCTCGTACCCCTCGGCGACCAGGTCCTCGCGGACGGTCTCGGCGGTCGTGGCGAGCGCCGCCGGGTGCACGACGAGAACGCGGCGCACCCGTTCCCCGAGCATCCCCGGCAGGTGGCCGAGCAGGTGCCGGCCGATGACGACGTCGTACGGCTGCTCGCCGTCGACCCGGACCGTGACCGCGTCGTGCGACGTCGGGCCGGTGGTGCTCACGCGTCCTCCTCGAGGGGCTGCTGATCGGCGGGGTGCTGCTCGGTGGGCTGCTGCTCGGTGGGCTGCTGCTCGGCCGCGCGCCGCTGCGCGAGGGCCTCCTCGATCGCCTCGGCGACCTCCTGCGGCCGACGCCCGTCGGTGCCGACCACGAGCGAGGACACCGCCTCGTAGACCGGGCGCCGGGCGTCCATGAGCTGCTGCCACCGGGCGCGGGGGTTCCCGAGCAGCAGGGGTCGGGCCTGGTTGAGGCCGACGCGGGGCGCGGCGTGCGCGAGCGAGACCTCGAGGTAGACGACGACCCCGCCGGCGCGCACGTAGCGGGCCAGGGCGTCCTGCGTGCCGGCGTCCAGCACGGCGCCGCCGCCCAGCGCGAGGACCCCGTCGTGCCCGTCGAGCGCGGCGAGGACCGCCGCCCGCTCCAGGTCGCGGAAGGCCGGCTCGCCCTCCTCGACGAAGATGTCGGCCACCGACCGGCCCGCGAGCGCCTCGACGTCGGCGTCGGTGTCGCGGACCTGCAGGTGCCAGCGCTCGGCGAGGGCGGCGGCGACGGTGCTCTTGCCGGCGCCCGGCGGGCCGACCAGGACGATGCGGGGGCGCGGGGGCGTCGTCGGGCGGGGCACGGACGGCAGCGTAACGCCGCGGTCGGCGTCCGCGGGTGGGGGTCCACCCGCGGGCGCCGACCGGTGGAGGGTCCCGGCGGTGCCGGGCCGTGGTCCCCGCCCGACGTCAGGCCTGCGGGTCGGTGAGGTCGGGCGGGGTGAGGTCGGTGACGCCGAGGCCGTGGCCGGTGAAGGCGATCAGGTCGGGCATCGTGAAGTCGTCCCCGGTGCCGAGGAAGGGACGCCAGGTGGGGTCGTTGCGCAGCCAGGAGGACGGGTCGGCGGCCAGGAGGCCGAGGAAGACCTCGCCGACGATCCGGCCGCCGACCTGGCCGAGGTGCTCGCCGTCGGCCTGGACCTGGGCCTCGCGCAGGACGTAGTACCACAGGGGTGCCGGGGCGCCGCCGAGGCCGAGCTCGTCGTCGGTGAGGACGCGCGCGCACATGCGGGCGGCGACGGCCTGGCCGGACGGGAGCAGCAGCCGGGCCCCGCGGGTGAGGTTGCGCTGCGCGAGGCTGGGCATGTCGCGGGCGATCTCGGGCGGGAGCTGGGCCAGCGGGTTGGCCAGCAGCGTGTCGATCCTGCGGGCGGGCTGGCGCTGGTCGGCACCGGCGCCGTCGACCTCGAAGAACCGGGCCCACTCGATGGTCCAGAGCTGCGGCAGCGGTCGGAAGCCGCCGAAGTGCCCGAGGGGGTCGGCGTGCACGGACGGTGCGGTGAAGGTCGGCAGCCCGGGAGGGGCTCCGTCGCGCGGTGCGCCGACCAGGGTGTTGAGGCGGTACCGGCCGCGGATCTGGGAGTGCCCGAACCGGTAGGCGGCGACGGAGAACTCCACGGGCATGTACGGGGAGGTCTTGGGGGTGTAGTGCCGCAGCGCCGGGTAGGGGGCGCCGTCGCGCGCGGGCAGCAGCTCGGCGAGCATGTCGGCGCCGATCGTGCGGCGCAGGAAGTCGTGCACGACGACCCACTGGTAGTGCCAGCGCACGATCCGCTGGGCGGTCTCGAAGGGCGTCTCCGAGCCGTGCGCGAGGTGCGGGTCGTCCAGGACGAGGTCCATGACGGCGTTGTGGAACTTGAGCATCGTCAGCTGCAGCTGGCTGACGAAGGTGTTCTCGTCGTTGCGCGGGTCCCCGGTCAGCGCGATGCCCTGGGCGTTGCGCGGCAGGTCGTCGTCGCGGCCGTTGGTGCCGACCAGGAGCTTGGCGGCCCCGGCGACGAGGGAGTCCTGGTCGTACATGAACGGCTCGTCGGCCGGCCCGGACCCGTAGAGGCTGTCCAGGTCGAACCGTGGGGTGCGGAAGTTCGTCAGCGCGTCCGGGTCGTTCTCCCGCGTCAGGCTGGAGACGGGGTCGAACGTCAGGTCGTGGTCGATGAACTGGCCGAGGTAGGTGTAGCCCGACGGGATCGTCGTGCTGTTCAGCGCGGGGTCGCCCCCGGCCGGGCCCTCCTGCATGAGGTCGGCCACGCGCTGGATCTCGGTGTCCGACGGCACGTAGGGCGGCAGCCGGAACATCCGGCCGAACCGCCCCTCGTGCAGCCGCGACAGCGGCAGGTACTGCAGGCCCCGGGTCTCGTACCCGTGCCCGCGCGCGGGCCGGCCCGCGTAGGTCAGCCCGTGCGACGCGGTGGTCACCGCCGCGAGCTGCTCGGTCGGACGTGGCGCGTTGTGCACCCCGCCGCCGTCGTGCGCCTGCTTCGACATGACTCCCCCCCGATCCTGACGGGTCGCTGCGGACGCAGCGGCTCCAGGAGCGAGGAGCGGGTGGAGGGGGCACCGGATACATCCGACTGTGATCTGGATCACATCCAGATCACCGTCGGGTCGGTCAGCGCTGGAGCTCGGGGACCGCCGCCAGGTACGCGTCGAGGTTGCGCCGGACCTCGTCGACCGAGTCGCCGCCGGTCTTCTCCAGCAGCGTCTGCGCCACGACCAGCGCGACCATCGCCTCGGCGACCACCGCCGCGGGCGGCACCGCGCACACGTCGGAGCGCTGGTGCTGGGCCTTGGCCGCCTCGCCCGTCGACGTGTCGACCGTGTCCAGCGCGCGCGGGACCGTCGAGATCGGCTTCATCGCCGCGCGCACCCGCACGACCTCGCCGTTCGACATGCCCCCCTCGATGCCGCCCGCCCGGTTCGTGCGCCGCACGATCCGCCCGTCGGCGTCACGCTCGATCTCGTCGTGCGCCCGCGAGCCGCGGCGGGTGGCCGTGCGGAAGCCGTCGCCGACCTCGACGCCCTTGATCGCCTGGATGCCCATGAGCGCCGCGGCCAGGCGCGCGTCGAGCCGGCCGTCCGCCTGCACGTACGTCCCGACGCCCGACGGCAGCCCGTGCACCAGCACCTCGACGACGCCGCCGAGGGTGTCGCCGTCCTTGTGGCACGCGTCGATCTCGGCGACCATCGCCGCCGACGTCGGCCCGTGGAAGCAGCGCACCGGGTCCGCGTCGAGCGCGGCGACGTCGTCGGGCGTCGGCGCCGTGGCGTCGTCGGGCACCTGCACCGGCCCGATGCCCACCACGTGCGAGACCAGCCGCACCCCGGCGGCCTGCTCGAGGAAGCGCGCCGCCACGGTGCCCAGCGCCACCCGCGTGGCGGTCTCGCGGGCGCTCGCCCGCTCCAGCACCGGGCGGGCGTCGTCGAAGCCGTACTTGCGCATGCCCACCAGGTCCGCGTGGCCCGGCCGCGGGCGCGTCAGCGGGGCGTTGCGCGCCCGGGTCAGGACCGCCGGGTCCTCGACCGGGTCGGCGGACATCACCTCGACCCACTTGGGCCACTCGGTGTTCGCGACCTCGATCGCGAGCGGGCCGCCCTGGGTCAGGCCGTGCCGCACGCCCGCGAGCAGGCGCACCTCGTCCTGCTCGAACTTCATCCGCGCACCGCGCCCGTACCCCAGGCGCCGGCGCGCGAGCGCCTCCTGCACGTCCGCCGTGCGCACCTGCACACCGGCGGGCAGGCCGTCGAGGATGCCGACGAGCGCAGGACCGTGCGACTCGCCCGAGGTCAACCAACGCAGCATGGGCCGATCCTGCCACGAGCGCACCGGTGGCCCGGGCGGGCATCCGCGACGTGGGCGCGGGGTCGGCGTTCACCCACCGTCCGCGCGGCGGTCTCGACCCGGACACCGCCCGGCCCTAGGGTCCGGGCGTGAGCCCCGACGCGCCCGCCGCCCGCCCCGGTGGCACGACCGCCCCGCCCCGCCCCCGCGACGTGGCCTCCTGGGCCTCCTGGGACTGGGGCTCGGCCGCGTTCAACGCGGTCGTCACCACCTTCGTGTTCACCGTGTGGCTCACCTCCGAGGCCTTCGTCGCCCCGGGCGAGGACCCCGTGACCGCCGTCGCACGGCACACGGCGTGGCTCGGCTGGGGCATGACCGCCGCCGGCGTCGTCGTGGCCGTGCTCGCCCCCGCCCTCGGCGCGCTCGCCGACACCCCCGGACGCCGGCGCCGCCAGCTCGCGGTGGCCACCGCGGTCGTCGTCTCCCTCACCGCGGCCATGGCGCTCGTCGACCCGGGCACGCCCGACCCCGGCCGGCAGGTGCTGCTCGGCATCGGGCTGCTCGCCCTGGGCACCGTGGCGTTCGAGATCGCGTCCGTCGCGTACAACGCCCAGCTCCTGGAGGTCTCCACGCCCGGCACCGTCGGGCGCGTCTCCGGCCTCGGCTGGGGCGCGGGGTACCTCGGTGGGATCGTGCTCCTGCTCGCCGTCTACACCGGGCTCATCGCACCCGAGGTGGGCTGGTTCGGCGTCACCTCCGAGGACGGCGCCGACATCCGCGCGACCGTGCTGCTGGCCGCGGCGTGGACGGCCGTGTTCTCCCTGCCGGCGCTCCTGCGCCGACCGCGGTCGACCCTGGTCGCCCCGCCCGAGCTCGCCGCCGCCGACCTCGCCGCCGCCCCGACCCGCCGCACGCTCCTCGAGGCCTACCGCCAGGTCGGGCGCGACGTGCGGGCCCTGTGGCGCACCCGGCGCGCCACCGTGTGGTTCCTGGCCGCCAGCGCCGTCTACCGCGACGGTCTGGCCGGCGTCTTCACCTTCGGCGCCGTGCTGGCCCAGGGCACGTTCGGGTTCGACGCCGCCCAGGTGCTCGTGTTCGCCGTCGCCGCCAACGTCGTCGCCGGAGTCAGCACGCTCGTCGCCGGCTGGTTCGACGACCGGGCCGGTCCCCGCCGGGTCGTCCTCGTCTCGCTCGTCGTGCTCGTCGTCGCCGGGACGGCCCTGCTCGTGCTGCACGACCGCGGGCAGACCGCCTTCTGGGTCTGCGGCCTGCTGCTGACCGCCGGCGTCGGCCCGGCGCAGTCGTCGTCGCGCACCCTGCTCGCCCGGCTCGCCCCGCCCGCCCGCGAGGCCGAGCTGTTCGGCCTCTACGCCACGAGCGGGCGCGCGGCCAGCTTCCTCGCCCCCGCCGCGTTCTCCGTGGCCGTGACTCTCGGCGGCGCCCAGCACTGGGGCGTCCTCGGCATCGTCGCGGTCCTGGCCACCGGCCTCGGGCTGCTGCTGGCGGTGCGCCTGCCCGCGAGCGCCGCCGGCGGAGCCGCGGCCCGGGGTGCCGTGCCCGCGGGAACCGCCTCCGCAGGGCCCGTCTCCCCCGGCGGGACCACGCAGCCGTGACGGCCTGGACCCCGGACGTGCTGCCCGGCTTCGTGCAGCGCACCCTGCCCGCCCCGCCCGCCCCGCCGGCGCCGACGCACCGGACGGTGCCCACCGCACCCGACCCGGTGGTGACGCTGGTGCGCCCGGCCGTCGCGCCGGACCGCGTGCACGGGACCCTGGTGCACCTGCACGGCTACAACGACTACTTCTTCCAGGTGCACCTCGCCGACGCCGCGCACGGGGCCGGGTGGGACCTGCTGGCCGTCGACGCGCGCCGCGCGGGGCGGTCGCTGCGCCCCGGGGACGTGCCGCACCTGCAGCACGACCTGCGCGAGCAGGCGTCCGACCTGGCGCTGGCCGTCGCGCACGCACGGGCCGAGCGCCCGGGGCTGCCCGTGGTGGTGCACGCGCACTCCACGGGTGGCCTGGTCGCGGCCCTGTGGACGCACGCCGCCCGCGCGGGCGGAGGACCGGACGCGCTCGTGCTGGACAGCCCGTGGCTCGACGGGGGCACGCCGCTGCCGCGCCCCCTGGGGGACGCGCTCGTCGCCCGGCTCGGACGCGTCCGGCCGGAGCTGGTCCTCGCGCAGGGGCCGTCGCACTACGCGGCGGCCCAGCACGTGGACGCGGGCGGGCGGTGGGCGTTCGACACCACGCTCAAGCGCCCCGAGGGGGTACCCGTGCGGGCCGCGTGGCTGCGGGCCGTCCTCGCCGGGCAGCGTCGCGTGGCGGTCGGCCTGCAGATCGCGTGCGACGTCCACGTGCTGCACTCCGCCCGGTCGGGCCCGGACCGACCGGGCCACCCGGACCTGGACCGCACCGACACCGTGCTCGACGTGCGGGCCATCGCCCGGCGCGCCCCCGGGCTGGGCGAGCGCGTGCACGTGCACGCGGTCGAGGGCGGCGTGCACGACCTGCTGCTGTCGGCGCGGGGGCCGCGCGAGGAGTACCTGGCGCACGTCGTCGAGGTGCTAGACCGGGCGGCCGTGCGCGACGGGGTCGTCCGCGGCTGAGGGCCCGCGCGCACGCCCGCTGACGTGCGGCCGACCGGGTGACCGTGGCAAGCACCGGGGCGGTTCGTCTCACCTCGCGCGGATCGCGTGCCGATGACCGACGCGGACCGGTCTCGTCATCACTCTGGAGGCACCCGTGCGGCTGCGTCGCACCCTCGCCCTGCTCACCGCGTCGTTCGTGTCGACGGCGCTCGTCGTGGGCGGCGCCGCACCCGCGCTCGCCGATCTCGCCCCGCCGGAGGTCGGGACGGTGGAGGACGTCGACGGCGCACCGCTGCTGACCTGGCCGCCCGTGGACGGCGCCGGCGGCTACGCCGTGCAGGTCGCCGTCGAGCCGTCGGACGCCGCGTCGGGCGTCGTGGCGCAGGGCACGACCGCGGTCCCGGCGTGGGTGCCGACGACCGCCACGGCGACGGCCGACGGCGCGGCCCTGTACTGGCGCGTGGCCGCCCAGTCGGGGCCGACCGGGACGACGGGCCGCGGCGCGTGGTCGGACTGGCAGACGCTCGAGCGCCCCGCGCTCGCGACGCCCGTGCCGGTCGCCCCCGCCGACGGCGCCGAGGTCCGGTACCCCGAGCCGGCGACCTTCCGGTGGGAGCCCGTGCCCGGTGCGGTGTCGTACACCCTGGAGCACTCCTCGGACGGCACGTTCCCGGCCGGGAGCCTGACGACGAGCACCACGACCACCGCGACCGCGTTCACACCGTCGGCGCCCCTGGCGCGCGAGGCCGGCGGTGCGCCCATCACGTGGTCGTGGCGGGTCCGTGCGAACTTCGCGCCGGCGTCCGGCACCACGACCCGGCCCGGCCCGTGGGGCGTGGCCCGCTCCTTCCAGGTGACGTGGTCCGCCGAACGGTCGGCGCCGACGCCGCTGCGCCCCCTCGGCGGGCGCCTGCACTCCGACCTGCTGTTCGAGTGGTCCCCGGTCGACGGTGCGTCCGCGTACCGCCTGGTCGTGGGCAAGTCCGCGCCCGGCGGCGTGGTCGTCGCCGACGTCGTCGACGTGACGACCACCGCCACGGCGTACGTGCCGACGGGCACGCTGCCCGACACCGGGTACTACTGGCAGGTCACCGCCCTCGACATCGCCGGTGTGCCCGGTGCCCCGTCCGAGGTCGTCGCGTTCACCAAGCAGTGGAACGCGACCAGCGAGGCGTCCGCGACGGGCGTCGCCAAGGCCTACCCGGTGCCCCTGACGGGCAGCGCCGACGTCGGCGCCCCCGAGGAGGTCAGCCTGTCCGACCTCGAGCTGGCGTGGGAGCCCGTCGCCCGGGCGACGCTCTACGCCGTCGAGCTGTACGCGCTCGACGGGGCCCCGGTGCTGACGTGCCGCACGGCGAGCACCTCGGTGACCGTGGTCGGCCGGGTCGGCAGCGGCCGCACCGACCCCGACCGGCTCAAGGCCTCCTCGACCTGCTTGTGGAGCTCGTCCGCCGACCGCCGGGTCCGTGCGGGCGTCGACTACCGGTGGCGCGTGCAGGCCGTCGACTACGCGGGCGAGCAGACCACGGCGCTCAACGCCGCGAACCCCGTCGGCACGCTCGTGTCGCAGTGGTCCGACGACGTCGTCGGGCCGCGCTACCTGCGCGTGACCGCGCCCCGGACGTCGACCGCCGGGTCGGTGGACGTCGACGTCGCCGCGTGGGAGGCCGAATGGGCCACCCAGGCGACCGCCCCGCCGGCGCCCGTGATGGCGTGGGAGCCGATGGACGGCGTCAACGCCTACGAGGTCGAGGTGTACACCGACGTCAGCATGACCACGCACGTCGCGACGCTCTACACCCCGTCGACGCGGCTCCGGCCGACCGGCGTGTTCGGCGACTCGACGTCCGACGCCTACTACTGGCGCGTGCGCGGCATCGTGTTCGACGACGGCTGGTCGACGTACACCTTCCCCGAGCCGCAGCCCTGGTCCCCCGTCGCGACGTGGCGCAAGACGTCGACCCCGGTCGACTTCGACGTCGCGACGCCCGTGCGGACCACCGCCGACGGCACCGTCGTGCTGTCGTGGCGGCCGCAGTCGGCGTCCGCGCCCCTCGACGGCGGGTCCCGCGGCTACCAGGTCACGGTCGTCAGCAGCAGCGGGACGACCGTGGGCACCCAGAAGGTCGAGCACCCGTTCTTCGTCGCGCACGTCCCCTCGGCGACGCCCACGTCCCGCAAGCCGCTCGGCCCCGGGTCCTACACCGCGACCGTCGCCGCGCTCGACGCCAACGGCAACCCCGGCACGCGCTCGACCCCGCTGGCGTTCACCGTCGCGACGCCCGCGCCCGACGGTCTGACCGCCGCCCCGGCGTCCGGGTCGGTCCGGCTGTCCTGGGACGCCGGGGCAGCCGCCGCCCGGTACGTCGTGCGGTACTGGAGCACGGCGACACCGGGCACCGTCAAGGTCGTCCCCGCCACGGGGACCCTGCGCGAGCGGGAGGTCGTCGTCCCCGACCTCGCCCCCGGCACCTACGCGTGGCAGGTCGAGTCCCTCGACACGAACGCGAACCGCTCCGCCACGCAGAGCCCCGCACCGACGTTCACGGTCGCTGCGGGCGTGCCGGCGCTGACCACCGCGACGGGGGCGGTGCTCGCGGGCGCGAGCACCGCGCTGCGGTGGGAGGCCGTCCCCGGGGCGTCGCGCTACTCCGTGCGGGTCGCGACCACGTCGGCCGGTCTGACGGCGACGTCCGCGGCGACCGAGACCGTCGCCACCGCGCACGTCCCCACCGGTGCCCTCGTCTACGGGCAGACGTACTCCTGGCAGGTCGTCGCCTACGGCGAGCTCGCCTCCGGCGCGACCCGCCTGACCCTCGGCACCAGCCCCGTGCGCACCTTCACGGTCACGACGGCCCCGTCGGGCGCCACGCTGACCAGCGCGAAGGCGACGGGGACGTCGGTCGCGCTGACGTGGCCGGACCTGTCCGTGACACCGTCGAAGCGCGGCTCCGCCGAGGCGCCCCGGTACACCGTGCAGTACGGCGTCGCGGGCACCACGGGCCAGGTCGACGCGTGGGGACCCGCCGTCGACGTCAGCCCCGGGGTGCTGTCGACGACCGTGGCCGGGCTCGAGCACTCGACCACCTACGGGTTCCGGGTCCGCGCGTGGAACTCCGTCGGGACGAGCGCCTGGTCGCCCGTCAAGACCGCGGCGACCGCGACGGTCCCCGGCGTCGTGCGCTCGCTGCGAGCCACGCAGGGTGCGTCCTCCCTGGCGATGTCCTGGTCGGCCCCGTCGAGCGACGGCGGCTCCCCCGTCACGTCGTACACCGTGCGCTGGCGCGTCGGGAGCGGGAGCTGGTCGGCACGGAGAGTCACCACGACGTCGACGACGTTGACGGGACTGACGCCGCTGGCGACCTACGAGGTCCAGGTCCAGGCCGTGAACGCCATCGGCACCGGTGCCGCCGCGTCCGTCACCAGCTCGGTCGTCGCCACGCCCGCCGCCCCGACGTCGGTCACCGCCACTCGCGGCGACCGGTCGGCCAAGGTCACGTGGGCGGGGGTGCCGGCCAGCAAGAACGGCGGCAGCGCCGTCACCGGCTACGTGGTCCAGACCCGCGCGTACTCCGCGACGACGAAGACCTGGTCCACGTGGGCCACGAAGGCCACCCTCACGGCGACCGCGCGGTCCGCGACCGTGACGGGCATGACCAACGGCACGCTCTACGAGGTGCGCGTGGCGGCCAAGAACGCGATCGGCACCGGCACCACCAGCACCGCGGTGCGGGTCACGCCCGCCACGAAGCCCTCCGCCCCGAGATCCGTGCGGGCGGCGAGCACCACGGGCAGGACGACCGTCACGTGGGCCCGGCCGACGACCAACGGCGCGACGATCACCGGATACGTCGTGCAGTACTCCTCGAACCGCACGACCTGGACCACGATGTCCAAGCGCACCGCGTCGAGCACCTCGGCGACGTGGACCGGCGGCAGCAAGGGCCGCACGTACTACTTCCGCGTGTACGCCACCAGCACGCTGGGCAACAGCCCCGTCAGCTCGACGGTCGCCGCCGTACGGCGCTGACCCGCACGCCCGGCCCGAGGGCCCGGGCGGGGACGACCTGGTGGTCGCCCCCGCCCGGGCCCTCTGCGTCCCCCGGCGGCGTCCGCGCGGCAGGATGCGCAGCGCCGGTGCCCGGGTCTGGGCGACGGGCGGGCGGGCACGGCCCCCCGAACAGAACCGCGGGTGCGCAGCCCGAGCCGTGCGGAGGCAGGACGCCGCGGCCCGGATCCCGTCGGGGCGCCGAGCCGCGGCGGGCGACGCCCGTCCACGACCGACCCGACGCGGGTGCCCGGCACGCACGGACCGTGCGTCCCCGTGCGACGCCTCTCCCGGCCCGACCTCGCCCGGGCCCCGGCTGCCGACCTTCCGGGCCGCCGGCGCGCCCGGCTCCCCCGGCACCGGGCGCCGGGCACGACGACGCCGGGGGCGGGCCGCTGCCGCGGCCCGCCCCCGGCGGTCGGTGCTGGTGCTGCGCGGGCGGTCAGCCCACGGGAACGATCGGGTTCTTGCCGTCGACCGCACCGGGCAGCGCCGGCTCCTCGGCCTCCTCGTCGGTCGGCGTCGCGGCACCGTCCTCGGGCAGCACGTACAGGTACCCGGAGATCGTCGCCTCCAGGTCGCCGACCGAGGTGGCGGGCTTGCCGCCCGACGCCTCCGCGTCGTCCTGGCCGGTCCCCGTGAACGACGTGACGAGCAGCAGCCGGTCCGTGCCGTGCTGCAACGTGTCGATGAACGCCACGACCTGGGCGTACGGGCCGACGACCGTGAGCTGGACGGGGACGTCCACCATGCCGGCCGGCACCCCGGTGTCGACGGCCGCCGGTGCGACGTCGGCCGGGGCCGCCGCGTCCGTGGAGCCCTCCTCCGTGGCTGCCTCGGCCGCCGCGGCCGCGGCCGCCGCCTGGGCGGCCTGGGCCGCGTACGGCAGGAACTCCTCGGGCGTGCCCGGCACGACGCTGGTGACCGTCAGGCCCCGGGCCTCGGCCGCCCGCTGCACGTCGCGCAGGTAGTCGGCGACGTCGGCGGTCGCGGGCACCGAGACCCGCAGCTCCTGGAGCTCGGACCGGTACGTCTCGATCTCCTCGAACTGCGCGCTGAGCACCGCGATGCGGTCCCGCATCACGTCGTTCGTGGCGCGCACGCCCTCGGCCTGCTCGCGCGTCTGGGCGGCCGCGGTCAGCACGGGCCCGATCAGGAGGAACCAGGCGGCGGTCACGACCAGCAGCGCGACGACGACGGCGCCGCCGATCCACGTGGACGACTTCGAGCGTCCCATGTCAGCCCTCCCCCTCGGTGGCGGCCGCGTCGGCCGCGTCCTCGTCCGTCGCCTCGTCCGGGACGTCCTCGAACCGGCCCGAGAGCGTGCTCTCGGTCAGCTGGACGGTCGCCGACACGGCGTAGAACGTCGAGCCCTCCTCCTCGGACGCCGTCACCGACGACACCCACGGGTCCGCCAGGCCGGGCACGCCCGCGAAGGCGTCGAGCATGTCGGACGTGTTCGGCACGGTCTTGCTGCGCATCTCGAAGGAGATGGAGCCGATGCTCGCGCCCTGCAGCGGGTCGAGCGGGTCGGTCGGCGCGGCGAACGGCGACGGGCCCTGCACGGACAGCGAGTCGATGCTCACGTCGGCGGGCAGGACCGCGGCGATCGCGTCGACGTACGGCTTCCACGGGATCTCCGTCGCGGTGCCCACCAGCCGGGCCTCCTCGATGTCGGCGATCTGCCCCAGCACGAGCGGCACCTCGGCGTACTGGCGCTCCTCGGCCTGCAGCTGCATCGTCTGCGCGTCGGCGTCGGCGAGCTCGTTGTCGGCCTGCGCGCGCACCAGCTGGGCGAACGCGTACGCCAGGCCGACGACCACGACGACCGCGAGCAGGGAGATCCCCAGCCAGCGCTTGACGACCGCGAGCGAGCGGGCGGCGCGGACCTCCGGGGGCAGCAGGTTGACCTGCGGCATCGTCGGGACGACCGTGCGCGCGGGCGCCGGGGCCGTCGTCTTCTGCTTGCCGCGGGTCCTGCCGCGGTCCAGGACGGTGCTCATGCCGCGACTCCGTGGGCCAGGCCGACCGGGAGCGCGAGCAGCGACTCGGCACCGGTGAGCGTCGAACGGTCGATCGTCTTGCCGACCCTCAGGCCCGCGAACGCGTCGCCGAGCATCACGGGGATCCGCGACGAGCTCGACAGGTACTGCCCGAGCCCGGGCAGGTGCGCGCCGCCGCCGGTGACGACGAGCGCCTCGACGGGGGTCTCGCGGTGCTGGGAGGACCAGTAGACGAGGGTGTTGCGGATGCCCTCGACGAGGGTGCGGCACGAGGAGGTGATGGCCTCGACGGCCGGTGCGTACTCCGGCGGGGCGGAGAAGCCGACGCCGATGTCCCGCTTGAGGCCCTCGGCCTCCGGCTGGGGCAGCGCCATGGCTGCGGCCACCGCGTCGGTGACGTGCTGACCGCCCTGCGCGAGCAGACGGACCAGGCGGGGCGTCCCGGCGCTGGCGACGACGACGTTGGTGATGCGGGCGCCGACGTCGACGAACGCGACGGTCCGCTCGGCGAGGTCCCCGCGGGCCAGGGCCCGCACGAGCGCGAACGCGTTGAGGTCGACCATGCTGGGGCGCAGCCCGGCACCCTCCGCGGCCAGGACGTTGCCCACGACGACGTCGCGCTGGGCGGCGACGAGCATGCCCTTGACCATGCGGCCGCGGGGCCCGTCGACCTCGTCGACGGGCAGGAAGTCCAGCAGGGCGTCGCCCGAGGCGACGGGCAGCAGCTCCTGCACCTGGTAGGGCAGGGACGCCTTGAGCTCGGCCGGCGGCATCCAGGGCAGCTCGATGTCGCGGACGACGACGCGCTGGTTGCCGACGCCGAGCACGACGTCCTTGCTGGTGAACTTGGCCTGGGCCCAGAGCCGGCGCAGGGCGTCGGAGACGACCGCCGGCTCGTTGACCTCGCCGTCGCGCACGGCGCCGGGTGGCAGGGCCACCTCGCCGACGCGCTGCAGCGTGCCGCCCGCGCGCGGGCCGCCCTTGCCGAAGGCGACCTCGACGGCACGGACGGCGCTCGTCCCGATGTCGAGGCCGATGACGTTCGTGGAGGCCACGGTGGTCCTTTCTCCGAGGAGCTTGCACGTTCCCTATCGGACGGATGACCGGCATCCTTGAGGCGACGGACGGGCGAGGGCCCGGTCAGAGCAGCCCGAGGTACCCGTCCCACAGCGGCTGACCGGCGACGAGGCCGATCCAGGCGCCGGCGAGCATCCACGGACCGAACGCGATCTGGGTGCGGCGACCGGCCCGGCGGCCGGCGATGAGCGCGAGCCCGACGACGCCGCCGACGAGGAACGCGGCGAACGCGCCGACGACCAGCGCACCCCACCCGACCCAGCCGAGGTACAGACCGAGGACGCCGGCGAGCTTGACGTCGCCGAACCCCATGCCCGCCGGGTACGCCACGAGCAGGACGAAGTAGAACGCGAACATCGCGGCGGCACCGATGCCCGCGCGCAGGAGCGCCCCCCAGTCGGCGGTCCCGCCGGGGTCGGCGGACGCGAGCGCGAGCAGGGCCAGCGCCACCGGGTACGAGGGCAGCACGATCGCGTCGGGCAGCCGGTGCACGTCGAGGTCGATCGCGGTCAGGGCGACCGTGATCGCGACGAGGTACAGCAGCGCAGGCGTCCACCAGCCCGGTCCGGACCACCACGCGACGGCCGCGAACGCGACGCCGGTGAGCAGCTCGACGGCCGGGTAGCGGGCCGAGATCGGCGCCGCGCAGTCCCGGCAGCGCCCCCGCAGGACGAGCCACGAGACCACGGGCACGTTGTCGTACGGGCGGATCCGCGCCCCGCACGACGGGCACGCGCTGGGCGGCGCCACGACCGACTCGCCCCGCGGGACCCGCCACACGACGACGTTGAGGAACGAGCCGACCAGCAGCCCGAGCACGCCCGCGAGGGTGACGAGCAGCGGGGTCAGCTCAGCCACCGTACGCCTCGACGTAGTCGCCGACGGACGCCTCGACGTCGAGCGGCGGGGCGTTCCACTTCTGGTCGATGCCGCCCGTGCAGGACGTGACGACGATCTTCGACCACGAGCCGTTGTACTTGTCGCCGAGGCCGATGCAGCGGCCCAGGTGGTCGACGAACGTGTAGCTGGTGCCGTAGTTGCCCGTGTCCTGGTACCGGGTCCACCGCTGGTTGGCCGCGCTCGTCGAGCACGCCGACGTCAGCGTCACGTACTGGCCGCCGGCGCCCGGGGTCTGCAGGCAGTACTTCTGCGACGTCGAGTTGGAGCGCAGGACGTAGATCTGCTGCGGCCCGAGCGAGGGCGAGCCGACGGCGGGCTCGGAGTAGTACCACTTGTGGTTCCAGTCGAGCAGCGTGCCGCCCGAGGGGTCCTGCTTGCAGGGGTACACGATCATGAACGCCTTGCCGACGTCGGTGTCCGTGACGTCGAAGCAGCGCCCGAACTCGAGGTAGTTGACGATCTGGCGCGTCGTGATGCTCGCGGCGCCGGCGCCCACGGCCGGATCGGGGTTGAACGAGCCCCAGGCGGAGTCGCCCGCGCAGCTCGTGCCCACGGAGAGCTTGCGCCCCG
The DNA here is from genome assembly GCF_006715865.1 of Cellulomonas sp. SLBN-39. Taxonomy (NCBI): domain Bacteria; kingdom Bacillati; phylum Actinomycetota; class Actinomycetes; order Micrococcales; family Cellulomonadaceae; genus Cellulomonas; species Cellulomonas sp. SLBN-39. The sequence goes on from NZ_VFOA01000001.1 coordinate 3,622,326, forward strand.
CGATGCCCGTGCCCGACGTCGAGCCGGACGACAGGCAGTAGCTCGAGTAGTTGGTGATGGAGGTGTTCTCACCGCGCCAGCGTGCACCGCCCTCCCAGCTGTAGAGCTGGTTCCAGCGCGCCGTGCCGGTCTTGCACGTCTCGAGCGTGACGCGCACGGTCCCGGACGACGTCGACGGCGGACCCGTGATGCACAGGGGCGTGCTGCCCGGCAGCGTGCTGGAGGCGAGCTTGATCATGTAGTCGACGTCGTACAGCCACAGCTCGCGCTCGTCGTCCTCGCCGCAGCTCGCCTTGTCGACGTACGTGACGTTGGACCCGGCGGTGATGCCGTCGGCGCGCAGGCAGAACCCGTCCCCGAAGGTGTAGATGCGCCCGCCGGCGATGTTCGTGTTCGTCGTCTTGAACTGGTACACGGTCGCCAGCGTGCGGTCCCCGAGGGTCGCGTCGAGGCGGGCGAGGTCCTCGGCGTAGCCCTCGGCGACCACGCGCGCGTAGGCGGGCTGCTGGACGGGCCGGCAGGACATGACGTTCGCGGCCAGCCAGGAGTCCGAGCGCCCGGCCGGGTTCTCCTTGTAGTAGCTCACCCGCACGTCGTACCGCAGCTCGCCGCCGGAGTCCGCGACCGTGCCGGTGAGCGTGCACGGCAGCGCCGCGAGGCTGCCGTAGACCGACCCGGTGAAGTCCGGTGCCGCGGCCGCGGAGCGGATCTGCGAGAGCGCGGCCTCGACGCCGGCCTCGGCGGCGAAGATCGTCCGGGTGTTCTTGCGCGCGAACTGCGTGGGCGTCACCTGGGACAGGACGAGCGCGAGGATGATCGTGCTCAGCGCACCCATGAGCAGCACCATGAGGATGGCGCTCATCATGGCCACGCCCTCGTCGCGGTCGCGCCAGACGGCGAGTCGGCGCAGCAGGCCGGTCGTGGGGTCCACGGTGGTCCTCCTCAGGGGCGGCCGGACGCGGCCAGGCAGACGGGGGTGTCGGACGTGCCGTTGCCGTCGGCGTCGACGTTCGACAGCGAGCTCTCGGAGGAGTTCCGTGCGACGAAGGACGTCGCGGAGTCGACCGTGACGTCGGTGGCGCCGATGCTCAGGCGCAGCAGGAGCTGCTGGTGGGGGTGCTCGTCGCCGGCGAGGACGACCTCGAACGGGTAGGGGCGCCCCGAGGTGTCGGAGTCCGGACGCACGTCGGTGACGAGGGTGCTCCACGCCGGGGCCGTGACCCCCGCGGTGTCGTTCCACGAGCGCTGCGCGATCGTGCCCGCCGTCGGGTCCCAGCGCCACTGCGTGCAGGTCGCGACGCCGGTCGAGGACGAGCGCTCCGACGTGCGGAACTCGACGTACCGGGCGCCGCTGGCGCCCGTGCCGGGCAGGTTGACCGACTCGGCGTAGCGGATCTGCCGGTCCAGGCGCTGGAACACCAGGCGCACCGAGTCCCCGGACTGCGCGGTGACGTCGGAGCGGACGGTGCTGTTCGTCATGATGACGACGCCGGCCATGAACACCGAGACGACGATCGTGAAGATCCCGATCGAGACGATGAGCTCGACGAGCGTCATCCCGGCGTCGGGGCGCGTGCCGTGCAGCCGGGCCCGCAGCCGGGCCGCCGGGCTCACCGGCCCACCCGGATCGTCACGGTCGCCGGCGTCGAGACGAGGTTCGTGTGCTGGCCGGTGCCCTGGATGACGTAGGTGAACGTGCAGGTCCGGCTGTTCGTCCCGTTCGGCAGCGTCGGCGCGTTGTACCGGAAGATGCCGTTCTGCAGGTCGGGCTGCGTGGTGGGCAGGCTCCCGCAGTTGGCGGCCAGGGTGCTCGTCGCCGCAGGGCGGAACTGCACGGTGCCGTTGAAGTTGTTCGGCGCGTCGTTCGACCCGACGTTGATCGCGTTGTTGGTCGTGCCCGTCTTCACCTGGACGGAGTCGTTCACGGGCGTCGGCACGAGGATGATCCGCATCGTCTTGATGTCGGAGGACACCGACCCGTCCGGCGTCCAGACGCGGTACTGCACCGTCCAGTAGCCGAGCACGTTGCCCTGCTGCGCGTACGCGAGCTGCGTGCCGCGACGGTTGGTGGTGGCGTTGTAGTCGTTGCCGTTGACCTTGAGCTTGCCCTGGGTGATGTCGCTCGACATCACCTCGATGATGTAGTCGCCGGGGTTGCCCGTCAGGGTGACCCAGTCGATCGGCGCCGTCGTGCCCGCTGCCGTCGCGGCGATGCCCACCGTGAGGTCGACCGCCAGGGGTGCGGCGTACGCGGTCACGGTCAGGCGGACCCGCGCGGTCGTGCTGACCAGCCCCGACCCGTCGGTGAACTGGTACTCGAAGCTCGGCGAGCCCATCTGGCCCTGGGGGTCGAAGACCACGCTCGTGCCCGAGACCGTCACGGTGCCGAACGCCGGCGGGGTGATGATCTGCACGCTCGCGGGGCTGCCCTGGTCGTTGGTGGTCACCGGGATGGTCACGGCGGTCCCACGGTTCGTCGTCGCGGTGTCGTCCACCGCGCGCGGCATCACCGACACCCGCACGGTCGCGGTGTTGGACTCACGCCCCGCGGCGTCCTTGAGCATGTACGTGAACGTCATGATCCCGGAGGCGTTGGTCGGCGCCTGGAACCGCACCTGCCCGTCGGACTGGAGCGTCGCGGTGCCGGTGCCGCCGGTGACCGTGACGTTGCGGACGGGGTTCGACACGACGACGCCGATGACGTCGTTGCGCACCACGTCGACAGTGACGGCCTGGCCGACCTCGACCACGGCGACGTCGTCGACCGCGATCGGGCGCGTGGTGTTGTTCCACTCCAGGTCGGTGTTCGGGTCGATCAGCGAGGTCACCTGGTACGAGCAGGCGGTGTCGCCGCAGGGGCTCTGCACCGAGTCCCAGCTGATGAGGACCATGACCCGCAGCATGCGCGTGTACCCGGCGGGCACGGTCGCCGGGTCCGTGAGGTTGCCCGGGACCGTCGCGCACTCCGCGTTCGTCGACGTGGGGCGGTAGCAGTGGCCGACGAGAGTCAGCACGTCGTAGTCGACGTTGTTCAGCGTCTGCTGGGACGTGATCGGCAGCGTGCCGTTGCCGGTGCCGGCCGGGTCCCACGCGGGGTACGTCAGCGCGATGCCCTCGACGCCCGCGGCGGCGCCGGTGGTCCACGCGGACTGCACCGCGGCCTCGCTGCGCCCGACGAGCAGGCCGCTGACGTCGTCCACGGGCTGCGCGACGACGCCGTACGCGGCCTCCATGGCGTCGTTGGCCACGACGACCGCGTTCTGCGTGCGCTGCTGGTGGGTGATGGTGCGGGTGCCGGAGAGGAAGAAGTACAGCGCCGCGGACGCGACGAGCGACATCAGCGCGAGCGCGACGATCACCTCGACGAGCGTGAACCCGTCGTCGGCGGGGCGGTTCTCGGCACCGGGGCGCATGGGCACTACTTCCTCTTCGTCGGCCGGGAGATGGTCGGGCGCCGGGGGACGCGAGTGCGTCCCCCGGCGCCCGGGTGCAGCGTCAGATCACTGCAGACCACCCTCGTCGGACAGGTAGACGAACTCGGTGTCGGTACCCGCCGCGGTGTTGCGGCCCGTGATCTGGTAGGTGCCGTCGTTGTTGTTCGTGTAGACGATCACCGTGTCGTCGTGCGAGAGCGCGACGGCCTCGCCGTTGATCGTGATCTCGCCGTCGCCCGCAGCGCTGCTGGCGCTGGCCGGGTACTCCTGGTCGTTGATGAACGCCGTCTCGACCGTGGTCGCGATGGTGCGCAGGTCGGACTTGATGCCCGCGTCCACGGCGCCCTGACGCTGGTTCAGGAAGACCGGGATGGCGATCGCGGCGAGGATGCCGATGATGATGACGACGACGAGGAGCTCGACGAGCGTGAAGCCCTGCTCCTTCTCGTCCATGGCCTTACGGATGCGAGCGATCATGCTCGGCCTCACTTCGGTGTCGGTGAAAGTGGTGTCAGCGGTCGGCCCCAGGGAGCCGCTCCACCCGGTCCGTCGTCCAGAACCGCCGCCCACTTGAGGGGACCGGGCCCGCTCCACCCGCCAATCACCCGACCGGCCCACACCGTGCCCCGAACGCCGACACGGACGGGCGGCGGGCGTCCGTGGGGCACGCACCACGACGCCCCGTGGAGGTGCTCCACGGGGCGTCGGTGGTCGATGCGCGCGAGGGCCGTCGCCCCCTGTCGGGGTCGACGGCGCCGATGTCAGGGCAGCGTGAGGACAGCCGCTCCCCCGCACTCGCCGCCGCCCTGGGGGCGCAGCCCGTCGGCGTCGAGCACGTACGTGCGCCCGCCGCGGTCGCTCGCACCACGCAGGCAGTACACGCCCGCCTCCACGACCACGTCGAGGCTGTTGCCGGGCGTGACGCGCACGTCGGCCCGCACCTGGTCGGCGTCCATCGCGGCGTCGCCCTCGCGCGCCGCCGTGACAGCGACGAGGAGGTTGCGCAGGTCGGACTGCACGGACGCCTCGATCGCCGAGGTCCGCTGCGCGATGAGCACGGGCACGGCGATCGCCGCGAGCACGCCGATGATGATCACGACGACGAGCAGCTCGGTCAGGGTGAAACCGCGCTCGCGCGCGGCCCCGCCGGCGGCGGGGTGGTCAGTAGTCACCGGGGCCTACTGGATGTACTCGAAGATGGTGAAGATCGGCAGGTACATCGCGATGATCATGCCGCCGATGACCGAGCCGAGGACCACGATCATGAGCGGCTCGATGAGGCTGGTGAGCTGCTCGGTCGTCGCCTCGACCTCCTGGTCGTAGAAGTCCGCGACCTTGGACAGCATCGTGTCCAGCGCCCCGGTGTCCTCGCCGACGGCCATCATCTGCACCACCATCGGCGGGAAGATCGGGTGGTCGGACAGCGGTCCGGACAGCGAGTTGCCGGACCGCACGGACTCCTGCACCTGGCGGGTGGCGCGCTCGATGACGATGTTGCCGCTGGTCTCCCCCACGATCTCCAGGGCCTGCAGCAGCGGGACACCGGCGTGGATCATCGACCCGAAGTTGCGGGTGAACCGCGAGATGGCGATCTTCTGGAAGAGCTTGCCGAACACCGGCACCTTGAGCTTGACCGGGTCGACCTTCTCGCGCACGGCACGGTCGTTCTTGTGCTTGCCCCACCAGACCGCGAAGACCGCGAGCGCCACGGCGGTCGGGATCGCCGTCCACTTGACGACTCCCGAGAGCCACACGAGGAACGCCGTCGCCGGGGGCAGCTCGCCGCCGAGGGACGCGAACATCTCCGAGAAGATCGGCACGATGAACAGCAGCATGCCGACGACCGCGAGGATCGCGATGACGAACACCACGACCGGGTAGGTCATCGCGGACTTCACCTTGCCGCGCAGCTTGACCTCGGCCTCGAAGTTCGCGGCGACGGAGATCAGCACCTCGTCGAGGAACCCGCCGACCTCGCCCGCCTTGACCATGTTGATCATCAGCGGCGGGAACTCCTGGTGGTGCTTGGCCAGCGCCGCGGAGAACGCCTGCCCCGTCTCGACGTCGTTGCGCACCTGCGCCACGACCTTCGCCAGGGGCTTGGACTCCGTCTGCTCGGCGAGGATCGCCAGGGCGCGGATCAGCGAGAGGCCCGAGCTGATCATCGTCGCGAGCTGGCGCGACAGGATCGCGAGGTCCTTGATCGTGACCCGGTCGCTGATGCCCGGGATGGAGATCTCGGTGTTCAGCCCCGACGTGCTGACCTGGTTGATCGAGACCGCCGCGAGGCCCATCTCGCGCAACCGGTTCGCGACGGCCGCCTCGTTGGGGGCCTCGACGCGCCCCTTGACGATCTTGCCGTTGCGGTCCCGGACCGCGTACTCGAACGTCTTCGTCGCCGCCATCAGTACCCCGGTCCTCCGTAGCCGCCGGCCCCACCCTGCGGGGCGGAGCCCGAGCGCCCGGTGAGCCGGTTGTAGTCCTCGACGTGGTGGCACTTCTCCAGGCCGACCTCGTAGCTCACGCGGCCGGACTTCACGAGCTCGGCCAGGTGCTGGTCGAGGGTGTGCATGCCCTGCTGGGCACCGGCCTGCATGGCCGAGTAGATCTGGTGGGTCTTGCCCTCGCGGATGAGGTTGCGGATGCCCGGCGTCGCCACCAGCACCTCGGTCGCGACCGCACGGCCCGGCGAGTCCGCGCGCTTGCACAGCGTCTGGGACACCACGCCCTGCAGGGCACCGGCGAGCTGGGTGCGCACCTGGGCCTGCTGCGACGGCGGGAACACGTCGATGATGCGGTCGATGGTCTGCGCGGCGTCCTGCGTGTGCAGGGTCGCGAACACCAGGTGCCCGGTCTCGGCGGCGGTCAGCGCGACCGAGATCGTCTCCAGGTCGCGCATCTCGCCGACGAGGATGATGTCGGGGTCCTGGCGCAGCACGTGCTTGAGCGCGTTGGCGAACGAGTGGGTGTCCTGCCCGATCTCCCGCTGGTTGACCAGGCACTTCTTGTGGTTGTGGAGGAACTCGATGGGGTCCTCGACGGTCATGATGTGGTCCTCGCGGGTGCGGTTCGCGAGGTCGATCACCGCCGCCAGCGTCGTCGACTTGCCGGAGCCGGTGGGCCCGGTGACGAGCACCAGGCCGCGCGGCAGGTTGGCGAAGGACCCGACGACCGGCGGGACGCCCAGCTCCTCGAGCGGCTTGATCTCGTAGGGGATGACACGGAACGCGGCGCCGATCGCCTCGCGCTGCTGGTAGAGGTTCACGCGGAACCGGGCCAGGTTGCGCACCGAGTACGACAGGTCGAGCTCGAGGTGCTCCTCGAACCGCTCCCGCTGCTTCTGCGACAGGATCGCGTAGAGCGAGCGGCGCAGCGCGTCGCCCTCGACGACGGCGAACCCGTCGAGCGCCTTGAGCGACCCGCTGACCCGGGCCATCGGCACCGAGCCCGTGGTCAGGTGCGCGTCCGAGCCGCCGAGGCGGACGAGCTCGCGCAGCACCTGGTCGACGTCGATGTCGTCATCGCGCCGGTCCTGCCCCACGCCCGCGCGGGCGGCGGCACGGCCGGCGGCCCGGGTCTGCGGTGCCGGCGCACCCGGCGGCGGTGCGGCGACGCGCATCGACGCGGGCACGGGCACGGACGTGTGCGCGGGCGGCGGAACCTGCCCGGCGGGCACCGCGGCCGGCGGCACGTACGGCGGCAGCCCCTCGGGCGGGGCGGGCGGTACGGAGGTCGGCACACCGGGGGTCATCGAGCCCCACGCGCCCTGCGCGGGCACGGGTGCACCGCCCTGCGCGTGCACGGGTGCTGGACCCTGCGTGTGGCCCGGGGCCGTCGCGTAGGCGGGTACGGGTGCCGGCACGGCGTGCAGGGGTGCCGACGGGGCACCCCCCTGCGACGGGATGGGCGCGTACACCGCCTGCGGCGCGGGGCCCGCCTGGGGCCCCGCGGGCCGGTACGGCGGCAGCGGCCGCCTCGGCTCCCCGCTCGGGTAGGAGTCGGTCACGTCGTCCCTCCACGTCGTCGTCCCGGCGGTCGGCACCGGGCTGCGGGCCGACCCCTGCCGGGGCTCGTCATCTCATCGGCCGCACCGGCCCGGTACTTGAGCGGGTGTCCGGGTGCGACCGTGCCGTCGGGCGCGTCGTCAGGCGACGACGCGCAGGATCTCCTCGATCGACGTGTCCCCCGCGGCGACCTTGTACCAGCCGTCCTCGCGGAGCGTGATCATGCCCTGCTTGACGGCGGTGGCGCTGATGTCCGCGGCCGAGGAGTGCGCGACGGCGTGCCGCTCGATCTCCTCGGTGACCCGCATGACCTCGTGCAGCGCGAGCCGCCCGCGGTAGCCGGTCCGCGAGCACGTGGCGCAGCCCGCGGGGCGGAACAGCTCGGGCACGGGCTCGCCGGGCATCCACGGGAACCGGGCGGCCTCGAGCTCGTGCGGGGTCGGGGTGTACGGCTCCTTGCACTTGCCGCACAGGCGCCGCGCGAGCCGCTGGGCGACCACCGCGTCGAGGGCCGAGCCGACGAGGAACGGCTCGATGCCCATCTCCGTCAGACGGGTCACGGCCGACGGGGCGTCGTTGGTGTGCAGCGTGGAGAGCACGAGGTGACCGGTCAGGGCCGCCTCGACGGCGATCTGCGCGGTCTCGTGGTCACGGATCTCACCGAGCAGCACCACGTCGGGGTCGGACCGCAGGATGGAGCGCAGCGCCCCGGCGAACGTCAGGCCCGCCTTGGGGTTGACCTGCACCTGGTTGATCCCGGGCAGCCGGTACTCGACCGGGTCCTCGACGGTGATGACGTTGATCTCGGGCTTGGACACGGCGTTCAGCGTCGCGTACAGCGTCGTGGACTTGCCCGAACCCGTGGGGCCGGTGACGAGGATCATCCCGTAGGGCTTGGTGTACGCCTCGCGGTACGTCGTGTAGTTGTGGTCGAGGAACGACAGGTCCCGCAGGTCCAGGCTCGCGGTGGAGTTGTCGAGGATGCGCATGACGATCTTCTCGCCCCACACCGTCGGCAGGGTCGCCACGCGCAGGTCGATCTTGCGACCGTTGTGCACCACGGACATGCGGCCGTCCTGCGGCTTGCGCTTCTCCGCGATGTCGATGTCGCTCATGATCTTCACGCGGCTGATCACGCCGCCCTGGATGTTCTTGGGCGAGCGCTGCGTCTCGTGCAGCACCCCGTCGATCCGGTACCGCACCCGCAGGTCGTGCTCGGTCGGCTCGATGTGGATGTCCGACGCCCGGTCGGTGATCGCCTGCGTCACCAGCAGGTTCACGTACCGCACGATGGGCGCGTCGTCGTCGACGAACTCCCCCAGGCGCGACAGGTCCGCCTCGGGCTCGGTCTGCTCGTCCTCGAACGCCGACGAGAGGTCCTCCATCTCGCCGTCCGCGCGCACGTACCGGTCGATGGCCCGCAGCAGGTTGTCGTACGCCGCGATCACGGGCACGACGGCCCGGCCCGAGATGGACCGCACGTCGTCGACCGCGACGACGTTGCCCGGGTCGGCCGTGGCCAGCAGGATCGCGCCGTCGGAGAACCCGACGGGCAGGACCGTGTACCGCCGGCACAGCGCCCCCGGCACCATGGCCACCGCGGCGCGCTCCACGGGGTAGTCGTCGAGGTCGACGAACTGCATGCCGACCTGCTGCGCGAGCGCCTGGACCAGCTGGCCCTCCGACAGGACGCCCAGCTCGACGAGCGTGCGCCCCAGGGAGCTGCCCCGCGTCAACTGCTCGTCCATCGCAGCCAGCAGCTGCGACTCCGTCACGAACCCCTCGTCGAGCAGGATCTCCCCGAGCTGCTTCACCGTGCGCGCCTCCCCGTCCTCGCCGGGCGCGCGAGTGTCCACGCTCCCGTTCGAGGCCATCGGCACGGTGGCAGGCGCCCATGAGGACACCTGACCAGGTCCACCCGTGGTGACGACCACACGGGTGACACGTCCACCGGTCGGCGCACCCGGTTCGTCCGCCTCGCCCGCGCCGTCCCGGTTCCGCCGTCCCCCTGGGACCGAGCACGGAGGTGAGCCGGTCCGTCGCCCTGGAGAACCGTGTCAGGAGGTGCGCGACAGCAGGTCAGGCCGCGCTGACGAGCGCGTCCTCGAGGGCCCGCCCCATCCGCTCCACCGGTGCGGGGTGCCCGGTCATCAGGCGGACCTGCTCGACGGCCTGGTGCAGCAGCATCCGCTCCCCGCCGACCACCGTGCCGCCCGCGGCGGCCCACGCCTGCGACAGGGCGGTGGGGCGCGGGTCGTAGACGACGTCGAGGAGCACGCCCGCCACCGAGCCGCCGAGTGCGGCCGCGAGACCGTCGGCGGCGTGCGCGGGCAACGTCGAGACCACCGCACCCGCCGACCGGAGCGCCGCCGGCGCCTCGTCGAGGGGGCGCAGCACCGGGCTCACGCCCATGCGGTGCGCGGCACGCAGGAGGCCGGCGGCCCGCGCGACGGAGCGCACGTGCACCGTCGGGGTGGTGCAGCCGAGCTGGGCGAGCGCGGCGAGGGTCGAGGCGGCGGTGGCGCCGGCGCCGAGCACCGCCGCGCTGCGCAGCCCTCCGGTGACGCCGCCCTCGCCGAGGGCCGCGACGAGCCCGTGCACATCGGTGTTCGCGCCCGTGAGGACGCGTCCCGCGCCGGAGCCCTGGATCAGCACCGTGTTGACCGCGCCGACCACGTCGGCCAGAGGCTCGACGTGGTGCAGCAGGGGGCGGACCGCCTGCTTGAGCGGCATGGTGACGCTCAGCCCCGCCCACGTCCCGTCGAGCCCGGCGACGAACCCCGGCAGCTGCCCCTCTGTGACGTCGGCGGCGTCATACCGCCAGACGTCGTCGATACCCAGGGCGGCGTACGCGGCCCGGTGCAGCACGGGCGACAACGAGTGCGCCACCGGGTGACCGATGACCGCAGCGCGCATCAGGACGCGCGTCACGAGTTCTCGGCTACCCACTGCCGGTACAGGGCCCGATTCTCTTCGTGTTCGTCGTTGGTCGTGGCGAAGCGGGTCTCGCCGGTGTCGAGGTTGACCGTCATCCAGAACAGCCACGAACCGTCAGCGGGGTTGAGCACCGCGTCGATCGACTTCTCGCCAGGCGAAGCGATGGGGGTGGGCGGCAGCCCGACACGGAGGTTGAGGTTGTAAGGGCTGTCGGACGTGTCGAGCATGTCCGTGGTCAACTCCGTCCCCGAGATCCCCAGCCCGTACGCGAGCGACGCGTCGATCTGGAGCCGCATGTCCTGGTCGATCCGGTTCTGGATCGCCCGCGCCATCTTGGGGCGGTCCTCGTCGTGGCGTGCCTCGCGCTCGATGAGCGAGGCCTTGATCAGCACCGTCTGCCACTGGTCCTGGGCGATGCCCTTGGCGGTGAGGAGCTCGACCGTCTTCGTCGTCATCTGCTTCAGCACGCTGGCCGCGCTGGCGTCGGGCTCGACGGGGTAGGTCGAGGGGAACAACCACCCCTCGGGGTTGCCGCCCGCCTCCGCGGGCAGGCCGATCGCCGCGGGGTCGGCGGCGGCGGCCTTGAGGTCCTCGACCGAGATGAGGGTGACCTCGTTGATGCGCTGGTAGATCTGCTCGGCGGTGTAGCCCTCGGGGATCGTCACGTTCATCGTCGCCCGGCTCTTCGGGTCGAGGAGCGCCACCACCGCCTCGCTGGCCTTCATCTCCAGCAGCAGCTTGTACGTGCCGGGCTGGATGGACGCAGCGTCGGGGTTCGCCTCGAACGCGTCGAGGAACGCGCCCTCGCTGGCCACGACGCCCGCGTCGACGAGGGCCGTGGCCATGTCCGCGCCGGTCGCACCGGCGGGGATCACGACGGGCTCGCCGCCCGGCCGGCCGGGACCGGTGTAGTCGGTCACCGCGGCAGCCGAGCTGGAACCACCGCCGAAGAGGCCGCCGAGCGCGCCGCCGAACAGGGAGAACACCACGTAGCCGGCACCGGCGACCATGACGAGCGCGACCGCGAGGATGGCGTAGGAGCGGCGGCGACGCTGCTTCTTGACCTTCTCCTGGCGCCGGCGCGACGAGGCGCGCGAGCGGCGTCGGGGCTCCTCCGGGGGCGCGCCCGCGGGCGTGCGGTCGCCGAAGAGGTCGGCGGCGCCGCCCTCGGCCTGAGCCGGGGCCCACCATTCCGTGTGGTTGCTCACCTGGTCGTCACTCCACGGTCGTCGTGCCGTCGCCTGCAGCCTCCCCCGACGCCGGGCTCCGTGGGTCCAGGTCCACGTCGACCCGTTCCCCGGGGCGACGGCCTGTCGCCCGCTCGGCGTCCAGCGCGTACTGCAGGATCACCACCGCGGCCGCCTGGTCGACGACCTCACGGTGGCGGCGTCCGGATCGGCCGGACGCCTGGAGCGCGTGATGCGCGGACACGGTGCTCATCCGCTCATCGACCAGACGGACCCCCGTGGGGGCCGCGGCCTGCGCCAGGGCGACAGCGTACGCGCGCGCAGCGCCCGCCGACGAGCCTTCGGCACCTGAGAGGTGTCGGGGAAGTCCGACATACACGACCTGCGCACCACGCTCACGCACCTCGTCCGCGATCCGGACGACGTCCGGAGACGTCGCGTGGACCGTCCCCGCGGCGCGTCGGACCGTCGCGACCGGCGTGGCGAGCATCCCGTCGGGGTCGCTCGCCGCGACACCGACGCGGACGCTGCCGACGTCGACCGCGAGGCGGGCGCCCCGGGTCACGGGTGCGTCGTCGGAGCGGCGTGCCACGTCAGCCGCGCACCGCCGCCACGACCGCGGACAACGCGTCGGCCAGGCGCGCGGGGTCCTGCCCGCCGCCCTGCGCCACGTCGTCCTTGCCGCCACCGCCACCGCCGAGCACGCCCGACGCGGTGCGCACGAGAGCACCGGCCCGCAGGCCCGCCTCACGGGCCGGCGCGTTCGTCGCGACGACGACGAGCGGGCGGCCCTTGGAGGTCCCACCCACGGCCACGACGGACGGTGCACCGTCCCCGAGGCGCCCGCGCACGTCCAGCGCGAGGGTGCGCAGGTCGTCGGCGCCCGCCACGTCCCCGGCGTCGTGCGCGACGACGAGCGTGGCCCCCACCTGCTCCGGCGACGCCGCGAGCCGGCCCGCCGCGGCGAGCACCTGCCCCTGACGCAGCTGGGCCAGCTCCTTCTCCGACTCACGCAGCCGCTGCATCAGCGAGGACACGCGCTCGGCGAGGTCGTCCGGACGCGCGCCGAGCAGCCCCGAGAGCTGCCCGACGAGCGCGCGCTCCTTGGCCTGGTACCCGTACGCACCCGCACCGACGAGCGCGTCGACGCGGCGCACGCCCGACCCGATCGACGACTCCCCCAGCAGCGTGACGAGCCCGAGCTCGCCCGAGCGCCGCACGTGCGTGCCCGCGCACAGCTCGCGCGACCAGTCGCCGCCGATCGACACCACGCGGACCTCGTTGCCGTACTTCTCGCCGAACAGCGCCATCGCGCCGAGCGCGCGCGCCTCGTCGATCGGCATGACGGCCTCGGTCACGTCGAGGTCGTCCTGCAGTCGCTCGTTGACGCGCCCCTCGATCTGCGCGAGCGATCCCGCGGGGACGGCCGCGCCGGAGCGGAAGTCGAACCGCAGCCGGCTCGGCGCGTTCTCCGAGCCCGCCTGCGTCGCGGTCGAGCCGATCTCCTCGTGCAGCGCCTTGTGCACCATGTGCGTCGCGGTGTGCGCGCGGGCGATCGCCCGGCGGCGCTGCACGTCGATCTGCGCGGTGCCCGCGTCACCCAGGGTGATCGTGCCGTCCACCAGGCGCCCGTGGTGCACGGACAGCCCCTTGATCGGCGCCTGCACGTCGTCGACCTGGACGAGGCCGCCCGCGTCGAGCGAGATCGTGCCCTCGTCGGCGAGCTGACCGCCCGCCTCCGCGTAGAACGGCGTGACGTCGAGCACGACCTGCACGTCGGCCGGAGCCGTCGCCGCGGGCTGCGGCACGCCGTCGACGAGCAGGCCGACGACCCGGCTGCGCGTGGTGGCGTCGGTGTAGCCGGCGAACCTCACCGGCGCGCCCTGCTCCGCGCTGAGCGCCTGGTGCAGCTGCTGGTACGCGGACGTGTCCGCGTGGCCGGTCTTCTTGGCCAGCGCGTCGGCGCGCGCCCGGTCGCGCTGCGCCTGCATGAGCGTGCGGAACGCCTGCTCGTCGACGTCGACCCCGTGCTCCGACGCCATCTCGAGCGTCAGGTCGATCGGGAAGCCGTACGTGTCGTGCAGCGCGAACGCCTGCTCGCCGGTCAGCACGGGCGCCGGCGTGGCCTTCGCCTTCGCCACCGCGCCCTCGAAGATCGTCGTGCCGGCGGTCAGGGTCCGCAGGAACGCCTCCTCCTCGCCGTACGCGACCTGGGCGATGCGCTCGAAGTCGCGCGCGACCTCGGGGTACGACACCGCCATCGCGTCACGGCTCACGGGCAGCAGGTGCGGCATCACCGGCTCCTCGACGCCCAGCAGGCGCATGGAGCGGACCGTGCGGCGCACGAGGCGGCGCAGCACGTAGCCGCGCCCCTCGTTCGACGGCGTCACACCGTCGCCGATGAGCATGAGGCTGGAACGCACGTGGTCGCCCACGACGCGCAGGCGCACGTCGTCCTCGGCGACGGCGCCGTAGCGGCGGCCCGTGATCTCCTGCGCCTGGGCGATGACGGGGAAGACCTCGTCCGTCTCGTACAGGTTGTTCTTGCCCTGCAGCAGGTACGCGATGCGCTCGAGGCCCGCGCCGGTGTCGATGGCCTTCTGCTCGAGCTCGCCCAGCAGCGGGTAGTCCTTGCCCCGGCCCTCGCCGCGCACGAACTGGTCGAACACGAGGTTCCAGATCTCCAGGTACCGGTCGCCGCCGGGGTCGACCGTGCCGCCCTCGGCCTCGGGCCCGAACTCCGGGCCCCGGTCGTAGTGCCACTCCGCGCAGGGGCCCGCGGGGCCGGGCTGGCCGGTGTCCCAGAAGTTCTCCTGCCGGGGCAGCCGCACGACGTGCCGACGGTCCACGCCGACCCGCAGCAGGGCGTCGAGCGCCTCCGCGTCCTGGTCCCACGTCGTCACCCAGAGGCGGTCGGGGTCGAGCCCGAAGCCGCCCGCGTCCTGGGGGGACGTGAGCAGCTCCCACGCCAGCTCGATCGCCCCCTCCTTGAAGTAGTCCCCGAAGGAGAAGTTGCCCATCATCTGGAAGAACGTGCCGTGCCGGGTCGTGCGACCCACGTTCTCGATGTCGTTCGTGCGGATGCACTTCTGCACGTTCGCGGCCCGCGGCCAGGGCGCGTCCTGCGTCCCGAGGATGTACGGGATGAAGGGCACCATGCCGGCGATCGTGAACAGGATCGACGGGTCCGGCGAGATCAGCGGCACGGACGGCACGATCTCGTGGTCCTTGGTCGCGAAGTAGTCGAGCCAGCGCTGGCGGATCTCGGCGGTACGCATGTCGTCCTCGTGGTTCTCGTCGCCGCGGGCGGCGGTGCTCGGTTCTGGGGGCGCCGGCGCGCGGTGCGCGTCGGGCGGGCCGCGGTGCGGCCGGTCGGGCTCAGAAGAACGGTGCCCGGTCGTCGTCGTCGGGGTCCTGCGTGGGGGCGTCGCGCCAGCCGCGGGCGGCCAGGTCGGCGGCGAGGTCGTCCTCGCCCGCACGGGCACCGCCGAAGGTCGCGCGCAGCTCGTCGCGGCGGCGTGGGGCCTGGGCCCGCAGCTCGTCGACGTCGACGTCGCCGACGAGCGCGGCCAGCAGCTCGGCCTCGCGCTCGGCGACGCCCTGCCGGAAGTCCGTGCGGGCGGCGTCTGCGGCCCGGGCCAGCCGGACGGCACCGGTGACGGCCTCGGTCGCCCCGGGCGGTGCGTACGTCTCGACGAGCCGGCGGCCCTGCCGCACGACCACGACCGTCAGGGCGACGCCGACGCCGATCCAGAAGACCCGCCTCACGGCCGGCTGCCCCGGCGCAGGCCGTCGACGGCCCGCCGCACGCCGTAGGAGAAGGCCGCGACCTTGATGAGGGGGCCGCCGACCGTGGCGGTCACCAGCGAGGTGAGCGCCGAGACGTTCTCGCCGACCTGCGCCGCCGCCGTGGTCAGCGTGTCGACCTTCTCGAGCTGGCCGGCCGAGGAGGCCACCAGCTGGGCGGTCTCGTCGAGCACCGGCACCGAGTGGTCCGTCAGCGCCTTGACCGACGCGCGCGCCTCGTCCAGCACGCCGCCGAGCTTGAGCAGCGGCACCGCGAGCAGCCCCACGAGCAGCACGAACGCGATCGCCGCGATGAGTCCCGCGACGTCTCCCACCGACATCCCGGCTCCTTCCCCCGCTCGACTCGTGCGCAGCCGCGCTGCGCCCCGGCAACCCTACCCGCGCGCGCGGACCGGGTGCGGCGGCGCACCGCGCGCACCGTGCCCTGCCTCGCGCGCCCCGTGGCTGCCCCGGGACGACGACGCCCCGCCGTGCGCGGGGCACGGCGGGGCGTCGAGGAGGGGTGCGTCAGCGGGCGTAGTACTCGACGACCAGCTGGACCTCGCACGTCACCGGGACCTCGGCACGCTTCGGGCGGCGCACGAGGGTGGCGCTCAGCTTCTCGAGCTGCACGTCCAGGTAGCCCGGGAGCGTGGGCAGCACGTCGCGGTGCGCACCGGCAGCGGCGACCTGGAAGGGCACCGTCGTCTGGCTCTTCGGCTTGATCTGGAGCGTCTGGCCCTCCGACACGCGGAAGGACGGACGGTCCACGATCTTGCCGTCGACGAGCACGTGACGGTGCACGACGACCTGGCGGGCCTGCAGGATCGTGCGGGCGAAGCCGGCGCGGAGCACCAGGGCGTCCAGACGCGTCTCGAGGTCCTCGACGAGGGCCTCACCGGTCAGGCCCGGGGCCTTGCGGGCGTTCTCGTACGCCTTCGCGAGCTGCTTCTCGCGCAGCGCGTACTGGGCGCGCAGACGCTGCTTCTCGCGCAGACGGACGGCGTAGTCCGACTCGGTGCGACGACGGGCGCGGCCGTGCTCGCCGGGCGGGTAGGGGCGCTTCTCGAAGTGCTTGACGGCCTTGGGCGTCAGGGCCAGGCCGAGGGCGCGGCTCAGGCGGACCTGGCGGCGCGAACGGGTCACACTGCTCACAGCGGTACTTCCTGTCGTGTCTCGTGACGATCACACCCGCGCACCGGACGAGGTCCGGACGGAAAGAGGTTCCGGCAGGCGTGGGGCCGACCATGGTGCACCCGGCACGGAACACGGGTACGGGCTGAGGCCCCAGGGGTGACGCCGGCGCGCGAGCACCGGCAACCCTGCGATGCTACCCGGCCGCCCGCACGAGCGGAAATCCGGGGCGCGCAGGTCAGGCCTCGTCGAGGATCGCGCGGATCCGGTGGAGTCGCTCGCCGACCGAACGCTCGTACCCGCGGTCCGTCGGCTCGTAGTAGCGCGTGCCCGCCAGCTCGTCCGGCAGGTGCTGCTGCGGGGCGACGCCGTGCGGCTCGTCGTGCGCGTACCGGTAGCCGGCCCCGTGGCCGAGCTGCTTCGCCCCCGCGTAGTGCGCGTCGCGCAGGTGCGCGGGCACCGGGCCCAGGCGCCCGGCCCGCACGTCCGCGAGCGCGCGGTCGATGCCGAGGTAGGCGGCGTTGGACTTCGGCGCGGTCGCCAGGTGGACGACGGCCTCGGCGAGGATGATCCGCGCCTCGGGCATGCCGATGAGCGCGACCGCCTGCGCCGCGGCGACCGCGGTCTGCAGGGCGCTCGGGTCGGCCATCCCCACGTCCTCGGCCGCGGAGATGACGATGCGGCGGGCGATGAACCGGGGGTCCTCCCCCGCCGCGACCATCCGCGCCAGGTAGTGCAGCGCGGCGTCGACGTCGGAGCCGCGGACCGACTTGATGAAGGCGCTGACGACGTCGTAGTGCTGGTCGCCGTCCCGGTCGTAGCGGACGGCGGCGACGTCCACGGCCCGTTCGACCGTCGGCAGGTCGACGACCGCGGGCGCCGGGTCGGCCGGGGCGTCGCCGACGGCGACCTGTCGGTCCCCCAGCGCGGCGCCGGCCGCGGCCTCGAGGATCGTCAGGGACTTGCGGGCGTCGCCGCCCGCCAGGCGCAGCAGGTGGTCGGTCGCGTCCTCGGTGAGCACCACGGACCCGGCCAGGCCGCGCTCGTCGGCCACCGCCCGCTGCACGAGGGTGCGCACGTCGTCGGTCGTCAGCGGCTGGAGCGTCAGCAGCAGGGAGCGGGACAGCAGCGGGGAGTTCACGGAGAACGAGGGGTTCTCCGTGGTGGCCGCCACGAGGGTGACCCACCGGTTCTCCACCGAGGGCAGCAGCGCGTCCTGCTGCGCCTTGGTGAAGCGGTGCACCTCGTCGACGAAGAGCACGGTCTCGGTGCCGTCGCCCGCGAGCCGGCGGCGGGCGTCGTCGATGACGGCACGCACGTCCTTGACCCCTGCCGTCACGGCCGACAGCTCGACGAACCGGCGCCCGGACGTGCTCGCCACCAGGTACGCCAGGGTCGTCTTCCCCGTGCCCGGCGGGCCCCACAGCACGACCGAGGACGGCGCCGCCCGGCGCGTGGCGTCGTCGGTCGGCTCGACGAGCCGGCGCAGCGGCGAGCCGGGCACGAGCAGGTGCCCCTGCCCCGCGACCTCCGCGAGCGTGCGGGGGCGCATGCGGACCGCGAGCGGGGCGCCGGCGCCCGGTGCGGGGACGCCGTGCGCGGAGGTGCTCACCGCGTCGAACAGGTCCATGGCGGCGAGCCTACGCGCGCCGTGCGACGGTCCCCGGCCCCGGGCGGCGACGACCGGGCGGGCCGGGACGCCACGCCGCGCCGGCTGCACCGACGGGTGCAGATGTGCGCGCACGCCCGGCGACCTGCGACGATGGCGCGCGTGTTCGCACGCCTGGGCCGCACCGTGGCCCTCCACCCGCGCATCGTCGTCGTCGCGTGGCTCGTCCTGGCCGTCCTGGGGGTCGCGCTGGCGGGGGGCGTCGTCGGCGACGGTGTCCTCGGCCGGGTGACGACGGCCACGCCCGTCGCGCCGGGCTCGCAGTCCGCGCAGGGTGCGCAGGTCCTGGCGGACGCGCGCACGTCGGGACCGAGCGTCACGCTCGTGGTGCAGGGCGTCGACCCGACCGTCGAGGGGCTCGACGACGCGCTCGACCCGGCCCGGACGGCGCTGGCCGCGATCGACGGGGTCGTCGGCGTGTACGACCCGCTCGGGCTGCCCGACGGCATCGCGAACCCGGCCGCCGCACCGCTCCTGGCCCTCGACGGGCAGGGGTTCCTCGTGGTCGTCGAGCTCGCGCCCGACCTCGGCGAGGGCGCCCAGGAGGCGGCGCTGGACGCCGTCACGGCCCGGCTGACGTCGCTGCCCCAGGACCTCGCGGCCGTCGCGCCGGGCGCCACCGGGATCGTGGGCGCCGACCACCTCGTCCAGGAGGAGCTGACGGTCGGGGTCGCACGCGACCTGAGCACCGGGGCCCTGCTCACCCTGCCCGTCGCCGCCGTGCTGGTGCTGCTCGTGGTCGGCGGCGTGCTCGCGGCGGCGGTCCCGTTCGCGGCCGCGGCGGTCACGCTGGCGGTGGGCCTCGCGGCCCTGTGGGTGGTCGCCGCGGTCACGGACGTCGACGCGTCCGTCGTGAACGTGGCCGCGGTGCTCGCGCTCGGGCTCGGGCTCGGCTACGGCCTGCTGGTCGTGCACCGGTTCCTCGACGAGCTGCACGACCTGGTCGACGAGGACGACGGCGCGGGGGCGCGGCGACGCCGGGGGGACGGGGCGGTCGCCGAGGCCGTCGAGCGGACCACCGCCACCGCCGGGTGGACCGTCGCGTGCTCGGCGGCCGTGCTCGCTGCCGCGGTGGGCGGCCTGCTCCTGCTCGGCCCGCAGGTGCTGGCCGCGGCCGGCGCCGTGCTCGTGCTCGTGGTGGTCGTCGCGGCCGTCGCCGCCCTGACGCTGGTCCCCGCCGTGCTGGCCATGGTGGGTCGCCGCCTGGTGCAGCCCGGCCTGCTCGGCCCGTTGCCCGGGGTGCGCACGCTGCGTGCGCGCGCCGTGCAGCGTGCCCGCGACCCGCGGGTGACCGCCGTCCGGTCGCAGGTGCGCGGCCGACCGTGGTGGGTGGTGGCGGCCTGCATGCTCCTGCTGGGCGTGCTGGTGGCGCCGGCCTCCCGGGTGGACCTGCGCGTGTCCGGCACCGAGCTGCTGCCGGCCGCCGCCGCGCAGCGGGCATTCCTCGAGGCCCTCGCCGCGGGCTACCCCGCGGCGTCGTCGCCCGCGGTGGCCGTGGTCGCCGAGACGGACCTCGAGCAGGCGCAGGCCTGGGCCGAGCAGGTCGCCGCGCTCGACGCGGTGGCCTCCGTGGACGCCCCCACCACGATGGGCTCCTACGTGGTCGTCGGGGTCAGGCCGGCCGCGACCGACCCCGGCGGTGCCGTCGCCCAACGGGTGGTCCGCGACGTCCGGGCGCTCGACGCGCCGTTCGAGATCTGGGTGGTCGGGCAGGCCGCCGAGCAGACCGACGTGACCGCGCAGCTGAAGGCACGAGCGCCGCTGGCCGCGGTGGCGGTCGTCGTCGTCACGCTCGCGCTGCTGCTGCTCGCCACGGGCTCGGTCGCGCTGTCGGTGGCCGCCCTGACCACCAGCGCGCTGGTCGCGCTCGTCGGCGCCGGCGCGCTCGTCGTCGTCTTCCAGACGGGTCGCCTCGACGCGCTGCTCGGCCCGGCGGCCACCGGGGGCGTCGAGACCTCGGCGCTCGCGATCGCCGTGCCGGTGGCGTTCGGGCTCTCGGCGGGCGGCAGCACGGCCCTGCTCGCCCGGGTCGCCGAGCTGCACGAGGCGGGCCGGCGGACCGATGTCGCGGTCCGCGTGGCCCGCCGCCGGTCGTGGGTGCTGCTCACCGCGCTGTCCGGGGTGCTGGTCGCGCTCCTGGGCGGCCTCGTGCTCGCCGACCTGGTGGTCCTGCAGGAGATCGGCGTGGCGCTCGCCGCCGCCGTGCTCCTGGACGCGATCGTGGTCCGCCTCCTCCTGCTGCCGGGCGTGACGACCGTCCTGGCCGGGCAGAGCTGGTGGGGCGCGGCCTGGCTGGCACGCCTGCGCGACCCGCTCGTCCGCCTGCGCTGACCCCGGGCGGACGGGCCGGGGCCGGCCGGTACGGTCAGGTGGCCCGCGGTGCCGCCACGTGCGTGGGCACCTGCGTGACGCCGTGCGGCGCCCACGACGCGTTCCGCGCGTCCGTGACCAGCCCGAGGCGTTCGTACAGGCGCCGGGCGGTGGCGTTGTCGGCGTACATGCCGAGCGACACCCAGTCCGCACCGGCTCCGAGCGCGTCCCGCACGGCGCGGGCGGTGAGCGCCGCCCCGAGACCGCGACCGCGCTCGGTGGGCAGCACGCCGAGACCGTGCAGGTGCCACGACCCGCGCCCGCCCGGTGCGCCGGGCCGGTGCGCCGCACCGACGACGCCCACGAGACGTCCGTCGCGACGCACGCCCCACCACGCGGCGTCGTCGGCGCCGCCGGGCCGTGCGCTCGTGCCGGGGTTCGCCACGGCGAGGCACGCGACGACGTCGCCGTGGGCGTCCGCCCCGAGCGCGACCACGTCGTCCTCGCCGGGGACGACCGGCGGCGCGGACGACGTGGACAAGCGGTCCCAGGTCGAGAACGGTGCGACGCCGAGGGCGTCGGCCCACGGGTCGAGGTCGGTGCCCCGCGGGACGGTCACCCACCCGACGCCCGACCGTACGGCGGACCGCACGCCCGCGAGCGCGACCTCGCCACCGACCGCCGTGCCGGGACCAGGGGTGCCCGGCAGGCAGGTGCCGACGAGGAGGCCGACGCGGGCGGGGTCCCCGCGACCGGTCAGCGTCGTGCCGCGCGGGCCGGTGCCCACGACCAGCAGGGCGTCGTCGTCACCGAGCACGTACGCGTCCGGCCACCGGTCACGGTCGTCGAGGAGCCACCGGTCCGTGCGCCACCGCTGCGGCAGCCGCGCGAGGAGGTCGCCGCCGCGCCGGACCAGCCGGTCCGACGCGGCGGCGGGGGTCGTGCCCGTGCTCACCGGTCCGCGTCGGCACCCTGGTCGGGCGCCGGCGCCGCGGCTGCGGCTGCGGTCTTGGGGCGGGCGTCGACGCCGGTCTCGCGGCGCTGCTCCACGGAGATCGGGGCGGGCGCACCCGTGAGCGGGTCGTAGCCGCCGCCCGACTTCGGGAAGGCGATGACCTCGCGGATCGACTCCGAACGGGTGAGCAGCGCGACGATCCGGTCCCAGCCGAACGCGATCCCGCCGTGCGGCGGGGCGCCGAACGCGAAGGCGTCGAGGAGGAAGCCGAACTTCTCCTGGGCCTCCTCCGCGCCGATGCCCATGACCTCGAAGACGCGCTGCTGCACGTCGCGGCGGTGGATACGGATCGAGCCGCCGCCGATCTCGTTGCCGTTGCAGACGATGTCGTACGCGTACGCCAGGGCCTCGCCGGGGCTCTCCTCGAACCGGTCGACCCACTCGGGCGTGGGCGACGTGAACGCGTGGTGCACGGCGGTCCAGGCGCCGCCGCCGACGGCGACGTCGTCGTCCTCCCCGGTGGGCTTGAACAGGGGGGCGTCGACCACCCACACGAACGACCACGCGTCCTCGTCGACGAGCCCGCCCCGCCGGCCGATCTCCAGGCGGGCGGCGCCGAGCAGCGCACGCGCCTCCGACGGCTTGCCCGCGGCGAAGAAGATCGCGTCGCCGGGCGAGGCACCGGTGGCGGCCGCGAGCCCGGCCCGCTCGTCCTCGGTGATGTTCTTCGCGACGGGACCGCCGAGCTCGCCGTCCTCGCCGACCGTCACGTACGCCAGGCCCTTGGCGCCGCGCTGCTTGGCCCACTCCTGCCAGGCGTCGAACCCGCGCCGCGGGGTCGCCGCGCCGCCCGGCTGGACGACCGCGCCGACGTACGGCGCCTGGAACACGCGGAACGGCGTGCTCGCGAAGTACGCGGTCAGGTCGGTCAGCTCGAGGCCGAAGCGCAGGTCGGGC
Source organism: Cellulomonas sp. SLBN-39 (assembly GCF_006715865.1). Classification (NCBI taxonomy): domain Bacteria; kingdom Bacillati; phylum Actinomycetota; class Actinomycetes; order Micrococcales; family Cellulomonadaceae; genus Cellulomonas; species Cellulomonas sp. SLBN-39. The sequence goes on from NZ_VFOA01000001.1 coordinate 3,644,699, forward strand.
TTGTCGGTGCCGAAGCGCTCCATGGCGTCGGCGTACGTCATCCGCGGCACCGGCGTCGGCACGGTGTACCCGATGAGGTCCCACAGCGCGACGAGCACCTCCTCCGCGAGCGCGATGACGTCGTCCTGGTCGACGAAGCTGGCCTCGACGTCGAGCTGGGTGAACTCGGGCTGGCGGTCGGCGCGGAAGTCCTCGTCGCGGTAGCAGCGGGCGATCTGGTAGTACCGCTCGAGGCCGCCGACCATGAGCAGCTGCTTGAACAGCTGCGGGGACTGCGGCAGCGCGTACCAGCTGCCCGGGGCCAGGCGCGCGGGGACGACGAAGTCGCGGGCGCCCTCGGGCGTCGAGCGCGTCAGCGTCGGGGTCTCGACCTCGACGAAGCCCTGCGCGTCGAGCACGCGGCGGGCGGCCTGGTTCGCCTTGGCCCGCAGCCGCAGCGCGTGCGAGGGCGCGGGCCGGCGCAGGTCGAGGTAGCGGTGGCGCAGGCGCGCCTCCTCGCCGACCTGCTCGTCGAGCGACGTCGAGACGGGGAACGGCAGCGGCGCGGACTCGTTGAGCACGACGACCTCGTGCGCGACGACCTCGACCTCGCCGGTCGCGAGGTTCGTGTTCTCGTTGCCGTCGGGGCGTCGGCCGACCTCGCCGGTGACCTGGAGCACGTACTCGGCGCGCAGCCCGTGCGCGACCGCCTCGTCACGGATGACGACCTGGGCGATGCCCGACGCGTCCCGCAGGTCGACGAACGCCACCCCGCCGTGATCGCGGCGCCGGTCCACCCAGCCCGTGAGGGTGACGGTGGTGCCGATGTGCTCGGCTCGCAGCGAGCCGGCGGTGTGGGTGCGGAGCACGGGACGCGGTCCTTCGGTCGGGCGGTCGGCGCCCGGTCGGACGCCCGGTCGATCCTAGTGGGCGTCGCCCGTGCCGGTCGCGCTCCCCCGCACCGCCCGCCGCCCGGCCCGCACCGGTGCCAGCGTCGTCGTCACGCGGGTCACCGACGGACGTGGCGGGGCCGAGGAGAAGCCGAACCGCACGGGCGGCTCCACGTCGGCCAGCGGGCCGAGGGGCTCGCCGTCCCACCGGGCGTCGACGTCCACCACGGTGTGCTGGTCGCTCGCGCCGTACCACTCGCGCAGACCGCCGCCCGCGGTGCCGTGCGTCCGCACGCCGGGCAGCAGCACGCGGGCGACCGGGTCCGCGACGGTGGCGAGCAGGGTGGACGCGGCGAGCGGCCGGGGCAGCAGGCCGAGCAGGTGCCCGGTGGCCGTGCGGGGTCCGACGACGAGGGTGACCGCGAGCGGCCCCGCCAGCACGGTCCACGTGCGCGCCCGCCGGTCGGCGTGCACGTGGACCGGCACGACCCGCACGTCGTCGAACCGGTACGCGCGTCCCACCACGGCGGCGACGTCGTCGCGCGGCGCGAGCAGGAGCCGGGTCCCGTCGCCGCGCTCGACCATGACGTCGGCGAACGCGCCGAGCGGCGAGGACGCCCACCGTCCGACGACCAGCCGGGTGCCCGACGCCGTGCCGACCCCCGCGATGTGGCCGACGTACCGCCCCGCCGCGGGGTCGGGCGGTCCGGGCAGGTGGGGCGTGGTCCGCGTCACGTGGCCACCGTAGGCGCCCGGTTGCCGGTCCGCCGCCCGCGGCGCAGGGTCGGGGCATGACGACCACCGCCGGAACCGCCGCCGACGCCCGCCCCGCCCCGCCCCGCGGGGCCTGCTCCGCGCTCGTGCTCACGACGCTCGTCGTCGCGTGCCTCGCCGTGGGTGCCGTGGGCGGTCTGTCCACGCAGGACGCCGTCGACGGGTGGTACGTCGACGCGCAGAAGGTCCCGTGGAACCCGCCGAACTGGGTGTTCGGGCCCGCCTGGACGGTGCTCTACGTGCTGATGGCCGTCGCGGCGTGGCGCGTGTGGCGCATCGGCGGCTTCGCGCACGCGCGCCCGGCCCTGCTGCTGTGGGTCGCCCAGCTCAGCCTGAACGCGGCGTGGACGCCGATCTTCTTCTCCGGGCGCCTGGTGTGGGTCGCGCTGGTCGTGATCGTCGCGCTCGAGGCGGTCCTCGTGGCGACCGCCGTGGCGTTCTGGCGCCACGACCGGCTCGCGTCGTGGCTCCTGGGCCCGTACATGACGTGGGTCGCTTTCGCGACCAGCCTCAACGTGGGGATCGGCGTGCTCAACTGAACCTCGCACCAGCCCCGCACGAGCCGCGCAGCGGTCGCGGCGCCGGCCCGGGTGGCACCGGTCGCGAGCGCCGTCAGCCCGGCAGCCAGGGGTTGGTCGCGAGCTCGGTGCGCACGTCGGTGGCCGGCCCGTGGCCGGGCAGCACCGGCGCGTCGGGCGGCAGCACGGCCACGACCTGCGCCAGCGTCCGCGCCATCGTCGCGGCGTCGCCGCCCGGCAGGTCGGTGCGGCCGACGCCGCCGGCGAACAGGACGTCGCCGGACAGCACGACGGGCGCCCCGGCTGCCGCAGGCACGCCGTCGAGCAGGTAGAGCGTCGACCCCTCGGTGTGCCCCGGGGCGTGCCGGGCGCGCAGCCGCACCCCGCCGAGGTCGAGGTCGACGTCCGCCGTGCGCCCCGACGGCTCGTCGCCGCCGAACGGCTCGACGCGCGCGGGCACGGTCCACGACCCGACGTCGGCACCGGCCGCAGCCAGGGCCGCCGTGAGCGGGCCCGTCGGGTCGCGGGGGTCCAGGACGCCCAGCGTGCCGAACGGGTCGTCGAGGCGGTACGCGTCCCGGGCGTGCAGCACGAGCGGCACGCCCCACGCGTCGCACAACGCGGCCGCGTCCCACACGTGGTCGGCGTGGCCGTGCGTGGCCAGCACGGCCTGCGGGCGCCACGCGTGCTCCTCGACCAGCAGCAGGACGGGGCCGGCCGCTCCGGCACCGGCGTCGACGACCACGCACGCACCGTCGGGCGCGACCAGCACGCTGCACCGGGTGGCGAAGACGGGGGCGACGACGGTGTGGATCTGCACCCGACGCACGGTACGCGGGCCGCCCGGGCACCCGCACCGGGCCCGGGCCCGCCGCGCCAGGGACGACGCGCCGCCCCTCCCGCGGCGGGCGTGTGGTCGGCGGCACCTCCGCCCTGCCTAGACTGTCGCAGGCACGCGGGGCGTGCCCTGGGTCGACCATGCGAGGAGAACGGTGTCCAGCAAGCGCGATCGTGAGTACGAGCGCCGGCGTCACGAGAAGTGGGTGGCGCGCCAGGCCGCGGCGCGGACGCAGCGTCGGCGCCAGCAGGTCGTCGCCGGCGTCGTGGTCGGCGCCCTCGTGCTCGGCACCGGCGTGGTCGCGGCCGTGGCGCTGACCCGGGACGACGGGGCCGACGACGCCGCCACGCCCGCCGCCACCTCCACGCCGGCGCCCTCGACGACGGCGTTGCCGGCGCGCACCGGCAACGGCGGCGTCCTGCCCGAGGCCGCGCTCGCCGAGGACCGCACCTGGTCGGGCACGCTGACGACCACGGCCGGGGACGTCGAGGTCGAGCTCGACGGCGCCGCCGCCCCGCAGGCGGTCGCGAACTTCGTCACGCTCGCGCAGGAGGGGTACTTCGACGGCACGCAGTGCCACCGCCTCGTGACGAGCGGCATCTACGTGCTGCAGTGCGGCGACCCGACGGCCACCGGGAGCGGCGGGCCGGGGTACGCGTGGGGCCCGATCGAGAACGCCCCCGCGGACGACGTCTACCCCGCCGGCACCATCGCCATGGCCCGGGTGGGCGGCGACGGCGAGTCGATGGGCAGCCAGTTCTTCCTCGTCTACGAGGAGTCGCAGATCCCGTCCGACGCGGCGGGGGGGTACACCGTGTTCGGCCGCATCACGTCCGGCCTGGACGTGGTGCAGGCCATCGCTGACGCGGGGACCGGGGCGGACGGCGTCCGCCCGGTCACCGACGTCATCATCGAGGGAGTGGAGATCCAGTGACCGAGCAGACCCCGACGCCGTCGAGCGACGACGCCGTGCCGTCCGGCGGCCTTCCTCCCGAGGTCGCGTCCGACGCGCCGACGGCTGACGACGCCGCCGGCCAGGACGCACCCGCGGCGGGTGCCGACGCCGACGTGCAGGAGGCGGCGCCCGAGACGCCGGACGAGACCGAGCCCGCGGACACCACCGGGACCGCGGCCGGCACCGAGACCGAGGCCGGCACCGAGGCCACGGCCGCGGGGGTCGCCGACGACGACTCCCCCGCGTCCGAGGACGTCGTGCCGACCGACGGTGCCGCGGAGCCGGAGACCGCTGCCGAGCCCGAGGCCGAGGTCACCGTTGACGGTGCCGACGAGGCTCCGGCCGCCCCCGCGGTGCCCGGGCCGCGGCCGACGCCTTCCACCGTGCGTCCGGTGCCTCGCCCGCTCCCCCGGCCGGCGGCCCACGCCCCGGCCCCGGCCGCCGCACCCGTGGCACCGGTCGCACCCCCCGTCGACGCCGCCGAGGCCGCGCACGCGGCCACGTTCGGCCGGGTCGACGAGGACGGCACCGTGCACGTGCGCGAGGCCGCGGGCGAGCGCGTCGTCGGGCAGTTCCCCGGGGCGAGCGCCGAGGAGGCCGTGGGCCTGTACGTGCGCCGCTTCCTCGACCTGCAGGCCAAGGTCGTGCTCTTCGAGGCCCGGCTCCAGGCCACCGACCTCGCGGTCAAGGAGATCGACCAGACCCTGACCCGGCTCACCGAGGAGCTCGAGGCCCCGGCGGCCGTGGGCGACCTCGACGCGCTGCGCGCCCGGCTCGACGGCCTGCGCGAGCGGGCCGCGGAGCGGCGCGCCCAGGCCGAGGCCGAGCGCGCCGCCGCACGGGCGGCCGCGGTCGAGGCCCGCACCCAGATCGTGGAGCAGGCGGAGAAGATCGCCGGCACCGACCCGGGGCGCATCCAGTGGCGGCCGGCGGGCGAGCAGCTGCGCCAGCTCCTCGAGCAGTGGAAGGACGCGCAGCGCTCCGGCCCGCGCATCGACCGCCCCACCGAGGAGTCGCTGTGGAAGCGGTTCAGCCACGCGCGGACGACCTTCGACCGTGAGCGCCGGCACTTCTTCGCCGAGCTGGAGACCCGCAACGCCGAGGCCAAGCAGGTCAAGGAGGACCTCGTCGCGCAGGCGGAGCGGCTCGTCGACAGCACCGACTGGGGTGCGACGTCCGGCGTGTTCCGCGACCTCATGGCGCAGTGGAAGAACGCCGGGCGCGCCAGCCGGCAGGTCGACGACGCGCTGTGGGCCCGCTTCCGGGCGGCGCAGGACGCGTTCTTCGCCGCCCGTGACGCCGCCAACGCGGCCGTCGACGTCGAGTACCGCGCGAACCTCGAGGTCAAGGAGGCGCTGCTCGCCGAGGCCGAGGCGCTGCTGCCCGTGACGGACCTCAACGCGGCCAAGCGTGCCCTGCGCACGCTGCAGGACCGCTGGGAGGCCGCCGGTCGCGTGCCGCGCGGCGACCTGCAGCGCGTCGAGGCGCGCCTGCGTGCGGTCGAGGCGGCCGTCCGTGACGCCGACACCGCGCAGTGGCGCCGCACCAACCCGGAGACCCGGGCCCGTGCCGAGGGTGCTGCCGCCCAGCTCGAGCAGGCCATCGCCGGGCTCGAGGCGGACCTCGCGGCCGCGGAGGCGAAGGGCGACCAGCGGCGGATCACCGAGGCGCGCGCCGCGCTCGACGCCCGTCGGGCGTGGCTGGAGCAGGTCCAGCGCGCCGCGCAGGACGCCCGCGGCTGATCACCACCCCGGGCACGGCACGGTCGCTGCACCCCCTCCGCGGAGGAGGTGCAGCGACCGTCGTCGTCTGCGGCCCGCGCTGCTCCTGAGTACCTCAGCGGGCGGTCGCCCGGTGAGCGGCGTCGTCCACAGGGCCGCCCGCACCCGTGCCCCGCGTGCGTCATGCTCGGCGGATGCACGCGACGCCCGCAGCCACGCGGCACGGCACGACCCCGACGCGACCGCCCCCGCCCGCCGACCGTCCGGGGCCGGTGGCCGCGATGCGCGCGCTGCGCCCCGTGCCCGTCGTCCTGCCCGACGTCGTCCACCGGGACGCCCTGTCGTCGCTCGCCTGGGCGGGCCTGCACCTCGACGGTCTGCTGGCACCGCTGTGGGGCGACGCGTCCGCGACGGCCGGGGCCCCGTCGGACGCCGAGCGTCGGGCCCTCGCCCTCGCCCCGCTGGTCCCGGCCCGCGGCACCGTCGGACGCCTCGCCGCCGCCTGGGTGCACACCGGCCTGCACCCGCCAGACCACGTCGACGTGCTCGTCCCGTCCGGCGGGCGCCGGACGGACCCGCACCGGCGCCGCCGGGCCGCCGAAGCCGTGCTCGACGACCGCGACGTCCTCGTGGTCGGCGGCGTGCGGGTGACCACGGTCCTGCGCACGGGCGTCGACGTGGCCCGCTGGGTGCCGGACGCCACGGCCGTGCCGGCCCTGCGGGCGCTCGTCGACGCCGGCCTGGACGCGGACGCGGCGCTGGCCGAGCTCGGCAGGTTCGGCGGGCACCGCGGGGTCGTCCGCGCGGCGCGGCTCCTGACGGGCCTGCGACCGACCCGGCAGGGCTGCGGTCGTCAGGCGCGGATGACGGGCTCCTCCGACGCCTTCGCCCCCGTGATGCGGTAGACGTCGAAGACGCCCTCGACCTTGCGCGCGGCGGCCAGCACGGACGCCAGGTGCGACGGCTCGGCCATCTCGAACACGAACCGTGACAGCGCCACCCGGTCGCGGGACGTCGACACGGACGCCGACAGGATGTTCACGTGGTGGTCGGACAGCACGCGGGTCACGTCCGACAGCAGACGCGCCCGGTCGAGCGCCTCGACCTGGATCTGCACGAGGAACATCTGCGAGCTCGTGTGGGACCACTCGACGTCGACGAGGCGCTCGGGCTCGCGGCGCAGCTGCTCGACGTTGATGCAGTCCGACCGGTGCACCGAGACGCCGGCGCCGCGGGTGACGAACCCGACGATGTCGTCGCCGGGCACCGGGGTGCAGCACTTGGCGAGCTTGACCCACACGTCGTCGACGCCCTTGACGACGACACCGGGGTCGCCGGTGCGCACACGCCGGGTCGAGGTCCCCGGGCGGGTGGTCTCGGCGATGTCCTCCTCGGCCGCGGGCTCCCCGCCGAGGGAGTGCACGAGCCGCTGCACGACGTTCGCCGCGGAGACCTGACCCTCGCCGACGGCCGCGTACAGGGCGGACACGTCGGCGTAGCGCATCTCGTGCGCGAGGGCGATGAGCGCCTCGTGGGACATGAGCCGCTGGATCGGCAGGTTCTGCTTGCGCATCGCCTTGGCGATGGCGTCCTTGCCGTGCTCGACGGCCTCCTCGCGGCGCTCCTTGGAGAACCACTGGCGGATCTTGTTGCGGGCGCGGGGGCTCGTGACGAACCCGAGCCAGTCGCGGCTGGGGCCGGCGGTCTCGGAGCGCGAGGTGAACACCTCGACGACGTCGCCGTTCTCGAGCCGGGAGTCCAGCGGCACGAGCCGCCCGTTGACCCGGGCGCCCATGGTGCGGTGGCCGACCTCGGTGTGGACGGCGTACGCGAAGTCCACCGGGGTCGAGCCCGACGGCAGCGCCATGACGTCGCCCTTGGGGGTGAACACGTACACCTCGGACCCGGCGATCTCGAACCGCAGGGAGTCGAGGAACTCGGTCGGGTCGGCGGTCTCGCGCTGCCAGTCGACGAGCTGACGCAGCCACGTCATGTCGTTGCCGGCGGCGTCGGGCGTGCCGTCCTTCGCGCTCTCCTTGTACTTCCAGTGCGCGGCGACGCCGTACTCGGCGCGGCGGTGCATGTCGTGCGTGCGGATCTGGATCTCGACGGGCTTGCCGCCCGGGCCGATCACGGTCGTGTGCAACGACTGGTAGAGGTTGAACTTCGGCATCGCGATGTAGTCCTTGAACCGGCCGGGGACCGGGTTCCACCGCGCGTGCAGCGCGCCGAGCGCCGCGTAGCAGTCGCGCACCGTGTCGACCAGGACGCGCACGCCCACGAGGTCGTAGATGTCCGCGAAGTCGCGGCCGCGCACGATCATCTTCTGGTAGATCGAGTAGTAGTGCTTGGGCCGGCCGGTGACGGTGGCACGGATCTTGGCGGTCCGCAGGTCCGTGCCGACCTGGTCGCGCACGGTCGCCAGGTACTCCTCGCGGGCGGGGGCCCGCTCGGCCACCAGGTGCACGATCTCGTCGTAGACCTTGGGGTACAGCGTCGCGAACGACAGGTCCTCGAGCTCCCACTTGATCGTGTTCATGCCCAGGCGGTGCGCGAGCGGGGCGTAGATCTCGAGGGTCTCGCGGGCCTTCTTCTCCGCCGAGGACGCGGCGACGAACTTCCAGGTCCGGGCGTTGTGGAGCCGGTCGGCGAGCTTGATGACGAGCACGCGGATGTCGCGTGACATCGCCACGACCATCTTGCGGACGGTCTCGGCCTGGGCGGCGTCCCCGTACGTCACCTTGTCGAGCTTGGTGACGCCGTCGACGAGCATCGCGACCTCGGGCCCGAACTCCTTGCGCAGCTGCTCGAGGGAGTAGTCGGTGTCCTCGACCGTGTCGTGCAGGAGCGCGGCGACGAGGGTCGACGGGGTCATCCCGAGCTCGGCGAGGATCGTCGCGACGGCGACGGGGTGGGTGATGTACGGGTCGCCGCTCTTGCGCAGCTGGCCGCGGTGCGCCTTCTCGGCGACGACGTACGCCTGCTCGATCGGGCCGAGCTCGGCCTTCGGGTGGTTCGTGCGCACCGCCTGCAGCACCGGCTCGAGCGCCGGGTACGCCGGTGCCGACCGGCCGGAGAGACGCGCGAGACGCGCACGGACCCGCCCCGTGGAGCCGGTCGCGGGGTCGACCGCCGCGTCGGTGCTCTCGCCGAGGGCGGCAGGCGCTCCCGTGGCCTGCACGTCGTCGCTCATGCCGCCCCCTCCCGGTGGGTCCTGCCACGCGCGAGGGGCGGTCCGTGCGCCCGCCGTCGGTCGCCCGGTCCTCCGCGTGGACCTGGTCGACCGAGTCTACGTCCGGTGCGACCGCACCCGGGCGCAGGTCCGGCCCGGCGCGCGGGGCGCACCGGACCGGATCCGTCCTGCGGGCTCAGCCGAGCGCGAGCAGCGCGTCGACCGAGCGACCGTCGAGCAGCGAGCGGCCGTCGAGGGCCGAGAGCTCCACGAGGAAGCTCAGTCCCACGACCTGCGCGCCGCAGCGCTCGAGGAGGTCGACCGTCGCGGCAGCCGTCCCGCCGGTGGCGAGCACGTCGTCGATGACGAGGACGCGCGCGCCGGGCCGGATCGTGAAGGGCTGCACCTCGACCGAGGCCTCGCCGTACTCGAGGGCGTAGCTGACCTGCTCGACCGGTCCGGGCAGCTTGCCGGACTTGCGCACGGGCACGAGCCCGGCACCGAGCGTCGTCGCCACCGGGGCGGCGAGGAGGAAGCCCCGCGCCTCCATGCCGGCCACGAGGTCGATGCCCCCGTGCTCCTCGCGGGCGGCCTGCGCCAGGTGGGCGACGACCTCGGCGAACGCGGCGGCGTCCGCGAGGAGCGGCATGATGTCGCGGAACTGGATCCCCGGGCTGGGGAAGTCCGGCACCGTGCGCAGCAGGTCGTCGACCCGCCGGGCCAGCGCCTCGCGCCCGGCGGTGCCCACGGCGCTCACCGCCGCTTCCGGCGCGGCTGCGCGTCGTGCCCCAGGTGCGTCCCCGGCCGCTGGGCTCCGACCGCCGGGGCCCCGGCCACCACGGGCTCGGCCGTGCCGTCCTGGGACCGGGCCGCCCGGCCCGCCAGGACCTTGGCGGTGTGCTCCTTGATCGCCGTCTCCCGCTCCCGCAGCGCCACCTCGAAGGGCGTCGCGAGGAAGATCGAGGAGAACGTGCCGACGAGCATGCCGACGAACAGCGCGAGCGCGATGTCCCGCAGCGTGCCGGCACCCAGGATGAACGCCCCGATGACCAGGATCGACGCCACCGGCAGCAGCGCGACGACCGACGTGTTGATGGAGCGCACCAGCGTCTGGTTGACCGCGAGGTTCGCCTGCTCGGAGTAGGTGAACCGCGTCTGGTCGAGCGTCCCGGCGGTGTTCTCGCGGACCTTGTCGAACACGACGACCGTGTCGTACAGCGAGTAGCCGAGGATCGTCAGGAACCCGATCACCGTGGCGGGCGTGACCTCCCAGCCGATCCCGGCGTACAGCCCGACGGTGATGACGAGGTCGTGGAAGAGCGCGAGCAGGGCCGCCGCGGCCATCCGCCAGTTGCGGAAGTACAGCGTCATGACCACGGTCACGAGCAGGAGGAAGACCACGAGGCCGGTCAGGGCCTTCTGCGACACGTCCTGGCCCCAGGTGGGGCCGATGTACGTGCTGGTCACCTGGTCGGCCGGGACCGCGAACGCCTCGGCGAGCGCCTCGGAGACCGCGTCGACCTCGGCGTTGGTGAGCTCGGCGGTCTGCACGCGCAGCGACGACTGGCCGAGCGAGGTGACGCGGGGCGTCTCCTCGGCGCTGACCGACGTGACCGTCTCCGTCGCGAGCTCCTGGTCGAGCTCGGCGACGCCCGACACGACGAACTCCGAGCCACCGCGGAACTCGATGCCGGGGTTCAGGCCCGGCTTCCACAGCAGCACGAGGGAGACCAGCACCATGGCGGTCGAGATCGTGAACCAGACGCGTCGGCGCCCGACCATCTCGTACGAGCGCCGACCGGTGTACAGGTCGTTGCCCCACTGGGCGAATCCGGTGGCCATCAGTGCTCGCTCCCCTCGGGGCGCCCCGTGGTGGGTGCGTCGGTCGGCGCCGGCGGCTGCGCGGCGCGCTCGGCGGCCCGCCGCTCGGCGATGGTCAGACCCGCGGTGCCGGCTGCGACCGGCTCGGGGCGGCGGCCCGTGCGGGCGGCCTTCTCGCCGGGGGCGACGACGCGCCCGCGTCCGACGTACCGGGCGGAGTCGACGCCGAGGCGCCGGGGGTCCAGCCCGGACGCCGGGTGCCCGTCGCCGAAGAACCGGGTCTTGGCGAGCAGCACCATCACCGGGTGCGTGAACAGCAGCACGACCAGCAGGTCGATGACCGTCGTCAGGCCGAGGGTGAACGCGAACCCGCGCACGCCGCCGACCGCGAGGAAGTACAGGACCACGGCGGCGAGGAAGTTGATCGCGTCCGAGGCGATGATCGTCCGTCGCGCACGCACCCAGGCCCGCTCGACGGCCGCGGGCAGGGTCCGCCCGTCGCGCAGCTCGTCACGGATGCGCTCGAAGTACACGATGAACGAGTCGGCGGTGATGCCGACCGCGACGATGAGTCCGGCGACACCGGGCAGCGAGAGCCGGTACCCCTGCGTCCAGGACAGCAGGGTGATGACCCCGTACGTGACGACGGCGGCGACGACGAGCGAGGCGATCGTCACCAGGCCGAGCGCCCGGTACTGGAAGAGCGAGTACAGCGCGACCAGCGCGAGGCCGATGAGGCCGGCGATGAGGCCGTTGCGCAGCTGCTCCGAGCCGAGCGTCGCGGAGATCTGCTGCTCGGACTGGACGTCGAAGCTGATCGGCAGCGAGCCGAAGTTCAGCTGGTTGGCCAGAGCGGCCGCCGAGTCCTGCGTGAAGCTGCCGGAGATCTCGGCCTGCCCGTTGGGGATGACCTCGTTCACCGACGGCGCCGAGATGACCAGCCCGTCGAGCACGGCCGCGAACTGGTTCAGCGGTGCGGTCGCGGCGGCGAGCCGCGTGGTGACCTCGGTGAACTTCGGCGTGCCGGCGGACGTGAACTCGAGGTTGACGACCCACTCGTTCGACGTGCCGCCGCTCGCGAGCTGGCGCAGGCCGGAGCTCGCGCTGGCGATGTCGGTGCCCTCGATCTCGACGGGGCCGAGCAGGAACTTCGTCGTGCCCGTCTGGTCGCAGGTGACGACGGCCTCGTCCGCCGCACCCGGCGTGCCGCCTGTGAGGTTCTCCGGGAGCGTGCAGTCGAACGCGTCGAGCTCGGCCTGCACCGCGGGCGTCAGGTAGTACTCGAGATCGCTGGCGTTGTCGGGCGCGTCCTTGGTGGGCTCGTCGGAGAGCTCCTCCTCGGCCGCCGCGTCCTCGGTGGCAGCCTCGTCCGTCGCGGCCGGGTCGGCCTCCGCCGTGGCGTCGTCCGCGGGTGCCGCGGCCTCCTCCGTCGCCTCCGGGGCGGCGGTCGCGTCGTCCGTGGGCTGCTCGGTGGACTCGTCGGTGACGACCGGCGTCGGTGCGGCGACGGCGAGGACGGGCCGGAGCTCCATCTGCGCCGACGTCCGCACCAGCTCGAGCGTCTCCTCCGAGGGCGTCCCCGGCAGCGCGACCACGATGTTCTGGCCGCCCTGGCTGGAGATCTCCGCCTCCGCGACGCCCGAGGCGTCCACGCGCTGGCGGATCACGTCGATCGCCTGCGCGATGGTGTCCTCGGTGACGTTCCCCTCGGCCTCGGGGACGGGCCGCAGGATGATCTGCGTGCCGCCCTCGAGGTCGAGCGCGAGGTTCGGGGTGAAGGACGCGTCGCCCCAGCGGGTCCCGGCCGCGATCGAGGCGAAGATCGCCACGACCACCAGCAGCAGGGTCACCAGGGTGCGGACCGGCCGTTCACGACGGCGGGGAGGTGGGGCCAACGGAGTCTTCTCTCGTGCGCGCACCGCCGGGAGGGCGGTGGGGATCGAGGTCCGGCGAGCCGGACCGCTGCTACTTCGTGCCGGGGTCCTGGGGCTTGCTGCCGGGCTCGTCGTCCCGTGGCGCCGCGGGCGGCTCCGGGGGCAGCGACGACAGGTCGTCGGGGACCTGGACGTCGTCGACGTCCGCGTCCTTCGGACCGACCTCGTCGTCGGTCGCGTCGTCGACGACGACGGGCTCGACCTTGCGCGCGATGGCCGCGCGCAGCCAGCGGGTCGAGCTCCCGGGCGTGGACTCGAGGGTGATGACGTCGCCCTCGACGTCCGTGACGGTGCCGTACATGCCGGAGCTGGTCATGACCTCGTCACCGGCCTGGAGGTTGTCGCGGAACTCCATGGCCGCGCGCTGCTGCTTGCGGCTGCGGCTCGACATGAACCACAGCAGCGCGAACGCGGCAGCGACGAAAAGAAAGAGCGTGTAGTCGCCCGTCATGAGGGATGTGTCTCCGGATTCGTCAGGAACGTCCGCCGCAGTCTAGGCGCCGCGGCCCGCCGCTCCAACGTCCCGGGCTCGGGGCGGGTTCCCGATCGCGCAGGTCGGGCGGCCGCAGACGTGCCGCACCGGAGCGTCCGACCCCGGCGGACGCCCCCGCGCACCGCGCGACGCGTCAGGTGAACAGCGTCCCGCCGGCCGACGGCGGCACGAGCCCGAGGTGCTCCCACGCCGCCGGCAGCGCCACCCGACCCCGCGGCGTGCGCCCCACGAGGCCCTCGCGGACGAGGAACGGCTCGGCGACGGTCTCGACGGTCTCGGGCTCCTCCCCCACGGCGACGGCGAGCGTCGTCAGGCCCACGGGCCCGCCGCCGAACCGCCGGCACAGGGCGTCGAGCACGGACCGGTCGAGCCGGTCCAGACCGCGCGCGTCGACCTCGTACACCTCCAGCGCGGCGCGGGCCGCGTCGAGCGACATCCGGCCGTCGCCGCGCACCTGCGCCCAGTCCCGCACGCGGCGCAGCAGCCGGTTGGCGATGCGGGGCGTCCCGCGCGAGCGCGACGCGATCTCCGCCGCCGCGGCCGCCTCCAGCGGCGCGCCGAGCAGCCCGGCGGAACGCACGAGCACCCGCTCGAGCTCGTCGTCGGAGTAGAAGTCGAGGTGCCCGGTGAAGCCGAAGCGGTCGCGCAGGGGCGCGGGCAGCAACCCTGCCCGGGTGGTGGCCCCGACGACCGTGAACGGGGGCAGCGACAGCGGGATCGCGCTGGCGCCGGCCCCCTTGCCGACGACGACGTCGACGCGGAAGTCCTCCATCGCCACGTACAGCAGCTCCTCGGCCGGGCGCGCGAGGCGGTGGATCTCGTCGAGGAAGAGCACCTCGCCCTCCTCCAGGGAGGACAGCACCGCCGCGAGATCCCCCGCGTGCTGGATGGCCGGGCCGCTCGTGACCCGCAGCGACGCCCCGAGCTCGGCGGCGATGATCATGGCGAGCGTCGTCTTGCCCAGCCCGGGCGGGCCCGACAGCAGCACGTGGTCGGGCGCCCGCCCGCGGCCCAGCGCCGCCTCCAGGACGAGCGAGAGCTGGTCGCGCACGACGCGCTGCCCGACGAACTCGTCCAGCCGTCGCGGCCGCAGCGCGGCCTCCGCGGCGCGCTCGAGGTCGTCGGCCCCGGGGCGCACGAGCGAGACGTCGACGTCCGTGCCGTCCTCGCCGGCTTGCTCAGCCACGGGCACCGCCGAGCGCGCGCAGCGCCGCCCGCAGGACACCGGGGACGTCCTGCGCGCCCAGGGGGCCGGCGGTCTCCGCGGCGCCGGAGAGCACGCCCTCGACGGCGTCCTGCGCGGCGCGCTGCTGCCAGCCCAGGCCGACGAGCGCCTCGACGACGTCCGCGCGGTGGTCGGGCGCCGGGGCGGCCGGGCCGGACCCGACGGCGACGCCTTCGGGGGGGCCGAGCCGGTCGCCCAGCTCCAGCACGATGCGCTGGGCGCCCTTGCGCCCGATGCCCGGCACGCGCACCAGCGCCGCGAGGTCCTCGTCGGCGACCGCACGGCGCAGCCCGTCCGGGGTGTGCACCGCGAGCATCGCCAGGGCCAGGCGGGGGCCGACGCCGGAGACGGTCTGCACGGTCTCGAAGACGTCGCGCTCGTCGGTGTCCGCGAACCCGAACAGCGTCAGCGCGTCCTCCCGGACGACGAGCGACGTGTGCAGCCGCCCGGGCTGCCCCACCCGCAGGCCGGCGAGCGTCGTGGGCGTGGCGTGCACGAGCATGCCGACCCCGCCGACCTCGACGACCGCGCAGTCCAGCCGCACCGTCAGGACCGTCCCGTGCACGGACGCGATCACCGCACCGCCCCTCCCGTCACCGTCGGCCCGCCGGTGCGGGCGCGGCGACCACTGTGCCACACGCGGGCGAACACGTGTACGAAGGACACGCGCTCAGCGCCGCGCGCGCGCCGCCTGCTCGGCGCCCGCCCAGGCCTGCTGGGCCGGAGTCAGCGCACCGGGCGGCCGCTGCGGCGCTCCGACCGAGCCCGCGGGCCGCCACAGGTGGCAGATCGCCAGCGCCAGGGCGTCGGCGGCGTCGGCGGGGCGCGGGAGCTCGTCGAGCGCCAGCAGCCGCTGCACCATGGTCTGCACCTGGGCCTTGCCGGCGCGGCCGCTGCCGGTGACCGCGGCCTTGACCTCGCTCGGCGTGTGCATGGCGACGGGGATCCGGCGCCGCGCGGCCGCGACCATCGCCAGGCCGGCGACCTGCGCGGTGCCCATGACGGTGCTGACGTTGTGCTGGGCGAACACCCGCTCGACCGCGAGCGCGTCGGGGGCGTGCTCCTCGAGGTACTCCTCGATGCCCCGCTCGATGCGCAGCAGCCGCTGGTCCACGTCGAGGGACGGCTCGGAGGTCGCCACCCCGACGGCGACGATGCGCAGGCGGCGGCCCGGGAGGCCGTCGACGACCCCCAGGCCGCAACGGGTCAGGCCGGGGTCGACTCCGAGGACGCGCACGGACCCATCGTCGCAGGCCCCGCGGCCGGGCCGGTGCGCCGCGCCGGTGCGCGACGGGCGGTCCGGGACGCAGCACGGGCGCCCGGGTGCAGGACCCGGGCGCCCGTGCGCGGCGTGCGTGCCGGCTCAGTCCTCGTCGAGCTCGGCCATGACCTCGTCGGAGGCGTCGAAGTTCGCGTAGACGTTCTGCACGTCGTCCGAGTCCTCGAGCGCGTCGATCAGCCGGAGGATCTTGCGGGCGCCGTCGGCGTCCACCTCGATCTGCGTGGACGGCCACCACACGACGTCGGCGGAGTCGTAGTCGATGCCGGCGTCCTGCAGGGAGGTGCGCACGGGCACGAGGTCGGTCGCCTCGGAGAGGACCTCGAACTGCTCGCCGAGGTCGTTGACCTCCTCGCCGCCGGCCTCGAGGACGGCCTCCATGACGGCGTCCTCGTCGGTGCCCTCCTTGGGGACGACGACGACACCCTTGCGGCTGAAGATGTACGCGACCGAGCCGGGGTCGGCCATCTGGCCGCCGTTGCGCGTGAACGCGACGCGCACGTCCGACGCGGCACGGTTGCGGTTGTCGGTGAGGCACTCGACGAGCACCGCGACGCCGCCGGGGCCGTAGCCCTCGTAGGTGATCGACTGGTAGTCCGCACCGCCGGCCTCGGCGCCGGAGCCGCGCTTGACGGCGCGGTCGATGTTGTCGTTGGGCACCGACGACTTCTTGGCCTTCTGGATGGCGTCGAACAGCGTCGGGTTGCCCGCGGGGTCACCGCCGCCCGTGCGGGCCGCGACCTCGATGTTCTTGATCAGCTTGGCGAAGAGCTTGCCGCGCTTCGCGTCGATGACGGCCTTCTTGTGCTTCGTGGTGGCCCACTTGGAGTGACCCGACATGCCTCGATACCCCTTCGCCTGACGCGGACGGACCCTGCAGCGCGCTCCCCGCGTGCCCGGCTCGGCGTCGACGCGGACCGGGCGGCGGGGTGCCGCGACCTCACAGGGTGTCGCGGACGATCTGCACGAACAGTCGGTGCACCCGCGTGTCGCCGGTCACCTCCGGGTGGAAGGACGTGACGAGCGACGCCCCCTGGCGCACCGCGACGATCCTACCGGCGGCGGGCCCGTCCGCGACGCGCCCGACGACCTGGGCCGCCGGACCGACCTCCTCGACCCACGGTGCGCGGATGAAGACCGCGTGCACCGGGTCGGGCCCGTCGACCCCGTCGATGCGCAGGTCGGTCTCGAACGAGTCGACCTGGCGGCCGAAGGCGTTGCGGCGCACGGTGATGTCGACGCCACCGAGGGTCTGCTGGCCCTCGATGCCGCCGATGATGCGGTCGGCCAGCAGGATCATGCCCGCGCACGAGCCGTAGGCGGGCATGCCTGCGCGCAGCCGGGCCTGCAGCGGCCCGAACAGGTCGAACGCACGCAGGAGCTTGTCGATGGTCGTCGACTCCCCGCCGGGGAGCACGAGCGCGTCGACGGCGTCGAGCTCGCTCGTGCGCCGCACGCCGACGGCGCGCACACCCGCGGCGGTGAGCGCGGCGAGGTGCTCGCGCACGTCGCCCTGCAGGGCCAGGACTCCGATGGTGGGTGTCACGGGCGTCGATCCTAGGCGCGTGCCGCGGGCGCGGGCGTCGCGGTCACCGGGCCGCCGCCAGGCCCGCCCCGCTGCCGGCCGCGGCGCCGGCCCGGCGGGCGAGGACCTCGTCGGCGAGCCGGTCGAGGCCCTCGAGGAGGTCGGCCCGGGGTGCGGCCAGCGAGACACGGACCATGCCGGCGGCGGCGTCGCCGAACGTCGAGCCCGGCGCCACGGCGACGTGCCGGTGCTCGAGCAGGCGCAGCGCGAACGCGTCGGTGTCGGGCTCGCCGACGTCGACCATGAGGTAGAACGCGCCGGCCGGGCGCACGTGGGACACGCCGCGCCGCTCGAGCAGGGCGAGCGCGGCGTCGCGCCGGTCGCGGTAGGAGGCGACCGCGGCGTCGACCACGTCCTGGGGCCCGGTGATCGCGGCGAGGGCGCCGACCTGGCCGGTCGTGGACGGGCACGCGACGGTGGCCTCGGCGAGGTGCCCCATCATCTCGACGACCTCGGGGTCGGGCACGACGGCCCAGCCGGCGCGCCACCCGGTCATCGCGTACGACTTCGACAGGGAGTAGAACGCCACGACCCGACCGTCGGTGTCGTACGCCGTGGGCGAGACGTGCGGGGCGTCGAAGGTGATCGACTCGTAGCACTCGTCGGACAGCACCCACAGGTCGTGGCGGCGGGCCACCTCGACGAGCGCCTCGAGCACGTGCGGCGGGTACACGGCCCCGGTGGGGTTGTTCGGGGAGCAGATGATCATCGCGCGGGTGCGCGGCGTGATGCGGGCCTCGACCTCCGCCGGGTCGGGCACGAAGCCGTCCCGGGCGTGCGTGGCGTAGCGGCGGGGAACCACGCCGGCGGCGACGGCGGCCATCTCCCAGTTGGGGAACGCCGGGTCGGGCACGAGCAGCTCGTCGCCCGGGGCGAGCATGGTGGCCATCGCCATGGCGAGCCCGTGCATCGCCCCGTGGGTGACGACGATCTCGTCGGCCGACGTGGGGCG
The DNA here is from genome assembly GCF_006715865.1 of Cellulomonas sp. SLBN-39. NCBI lineage: Bacteria > Bacillati > Actinomycetota > Actinomycetes > Micrococcales > Cellulomonadaceae > Cellulomonas > Cellulomonas sp. SLBN-39. The sequence goes on from NZ_VFOA01000001.1 coordinate 3,662,835, forward strand.
CCCGTACCGCTGCGCGACGCGGTCGGCGGCGGCCGCGCGCAGCTCGGTCAGGCCCAGGCTCGAGGTGTACCCCGTCCGGCCGGCGCGCGCGGCGGCGGCCGTGGCGTCCACCACGTGGGCCGGCGGCGCGAGGTCGGGCTCGCCGATCTCGAGGTGGATCGCCTCGGGGTCGTGCAGCGCGAGCTCCATGAGCGTGCGGATGCCGCTGCGCGGGATCCGGGCGGCGGGGGACGTGGTGGCGACGCGGGGCATGCCCCGACCGTAGCGCCGTCAGGTCACGCGAAGGTTACCGACCAGTACGTCCGGCGGGTGACGTCGGTCGCCCCGCGCGCGCACCGACCCTCACTCGCGCGCGAGCCCGAGGTGCCGCACCTGGCCGTCCCACACGAGCACGTCGCGCACGAGGTCGGCCAGCCCGGCCGGGAAGACCTCGATCTCGACGGCCGCGAGCGCGTCGAGGTCCCACCAGGCCATCTCGTCGATGACGTCGTGCTCGACGCTCGTCCACCCGTCGCGGCTGAGGTCCGCGACCTCGTCGCGCCGGACCCGGGCCACGAACAGCTCCTCGTCCTGGCGGCACGTGCGGGAGACGAAGTCGAACTCGGCCGAGCGGGTGTACACCGGGCCGACGAGCGCGTCCAGGCCGATCACGATGCCGGTCTCCTCGCGGACCTCGCGGACCGCGGCCTGCCGCGAGTCCTCCCCCGCGTCGAGGCCGCCGCCGACCGTGAACCACCACGACCGCTCGGGCTGGTCGGCGTCGTGCCCGCGCACGAGCAGCACCCGGTCGTCCTCGTCGAGCAGGATCACGCGGGCGGCGCGGCGGAACAGCACCCCGTCCTCGCCGGGCTGCCACTCGGGCCCGAACGCGTGGACGGGCCCACCCCCGTCGGCGCTGGAGCGCGCGACGGGGGTGGCGGGCACGTCCGTGGACCCGGGTACGGTCACCAGCCGCGCTCGGCCAGGCGGTGCGGCACGGGGACGTCGTCGACGTTGATGCCCACCATGGCCTCGCCCAGACCGCGCGAGGCCGTGGCGATGACGTCCGGGTCGTCGAAGAACGTCGTGGCCTTGACGATCGCGGCCGCGCGCTCCGCGGGGTTGCCGGACTTGAAGATGCCCGAGCCGACGAACACGCCCTCGGCGCCGAGCTGCATCATCATCGCGGCGTCGGCGGGCGTCGCGATCCCGCCGGCGGTGAAGAGGACCACGGGCAGCTTGCCGGCCGTGGCGACCTCCTTGACCAGCTCGTACGGGGCCTGCAGCTCCTTGGCCGCGAGGTAGAGCTCGTCCTCGGGCAGCGACGTCAGCCGCCGGATCTCGTCCCGCAGCGTGCGCATGTGCGTCGTGGCGTTCGACACGTCGCCCGTGCCGGCCTCGCCCTTGGAGCGGATCATGGCCGCGCCCTCGGTGATGCGGCGCAGGGCCTCGCCCAGGTTGGTCGCCCCGCAGACGAACGGCACGGTGAAGACCCACTTGTCGATGTGGTGGGCGTAGTCCGCGGGCGTGAGCACCTCGGACTCGTCGATGTAGTCGACGCCGAGGCTCTGCAGCACCTGCGCCTCGACGAAGTGCCCGATGCGGGCCTTCGCCATGACGGGGATCGACACGGCCTCGATGATCCCGTCGACGAGGTCCGGGTCCGACATGCGGGCGACGCCGCCCTGCGCACGGATGTCCGCGGGCACGCGCTCGAGCGCCATGACGGCCACCGCGCCGGCGTCCTCGGCGATCTTCGCCTGCTCGGGCGTGACGACGTCCATGATGACGCCGCCCTTGAGCATCTCGGCCATGCCGCGCTTGACACGCGCGGTGCCCACCTCGCCGGCGGCGGGGGTCTGGGTGTTCTCGGTCACTGCGGGCCTCTTCGGATCCGGGGTTCGGGACGTCCGTCCCGCCCGGCCGCCGCCCGGCGCGAGCCGTCGACGACCGCCGTGGTCCGGACCGGGCTCATCCTAGTTCGTCGCCACCGTGGCACCGGTGCGGCGTCCACGCGGTGCGACGTCAGCGGGCCGGGCGCCCCACGGCGGGCTGCTCGCCGGGTCGCGGCAGCGCGGCGGGCCAGGCGTCGTCCATCTCGAGGGTCTCGGGCTCGGCCGCGTGCCCGGCGAGCCGGAGCAGCCGCACGACCGCCCCGTGGCGCACCCGCTGGGTCTGCGCGACGGCCTCGTTGTGGAACCGGCGCGCGAGCTGCACGCGGTACCAGGCGGCCCCCAGCGCGGCGAGGAGCGCGTCGCCGGCGGGCTCGGCGGCCAGCGCGTCCACCTCGTCGGCGTCGTCGAGCACCTCGCGCAGGGCAGCGGACAGCTCGCTCTCGACGGCACCGCGACGGCCCGGCACGGCGGCGCCGGGCACCACGTCGGGGATGCCGTCGCCGTCGCCGTCGAGCAGGGCCAGGAGCCCGTCGGGCAGCGGGCCGCGGGGCACGTCCCGGCCGGTGCCGGACGCCGCGAGCGCCGCCCAGGCCGCCTCGCCGACGACGACCGAGCTCACGGGGTCGAGCAGACCGCTGGTGGCGAGCTCGGCCGCGACGGTCGCGCGCCGGACCAGCTGGGTCTCCACGACGGCCCGCGACGCGCCGACCTTGCGGTGCAGGCGGTCCAGGCGCGAGGCCCGGACCCACACCAGCCACAGCAGGAGACCGACGACGAGCACCACGACGACGGCCAGCTCGGACCACGTCATGCGTTCACAGCCCCGCTCACGCCGCTGCGGGCCCGGCGCAGCTCCAGCAGGCGGGCCCCGCGCAGCGACGACGGGTCCTCCCCCACGGGTGCGTCGCGGCCGGCCACGGCCATCTCGTACACGGCCAGCACCTGGTCGGTGACGGCGGACCAGTCGTAGCGGCCGACGACGCGCCGGGCCCGGGTGCGCACCCGCTCGCGGACCTGCGGGTCGCCCAGCACGCGCACGAGCGTCGCGCCCAGGTCGTCGCCGTCGCCGGTGCGGAACAGCACGCCCGCCTCGCCGTCGTCGAGGACGCGGGTGAAGGCACCCAGGTCGCTCGCGACGACCGCCGCACCCGCGGCCATGGCCTCGACGAGGACGATCCCGAAGCTCTCCCCCCCGGTCTGGGGGGCGCAGTAGACGTCGACGGACGACAGCAGCCGGGCCTTGTCCTCCTCGCTGACCCCGCCGAGGAACTCGACCGAGGACGCGCGGTCGCCGAGGATCTCGCGGGCCTGCTCCTGGCCCGTCTCCCCCCGGCCGGCCACGAGGAAGCGGGCGCCGGGCAGGGCGTCGAGCACGTGGCCGACGGCCCGCAGCAGCACCGGCAGGCCCTTGCGGCCCTCGTCGTAGCGGCCGAGGAACGCGACGGTCGGCGCCTGCGGCGTGCCCGTCCAGCGGGGGTCCGGCTCGGCGCGGTCGAACGTGTCGACCCACACGCCGTTCGGGATGACGACGGCGTCGCCGCCGAGGTGCTCGACGAGCGTGCGCCGGGCGTCCTCGGAGACCGCGACCCGCAGGGAGATCTTCTCCAGCGACTGGCGCACCAGCGGGTACGCGACCTGGAGCGAGCGCGAGCGCAGCAGCGAGGTGTGGAAGGTCGCCACGACGGGGCCGTCGGCGATCCACAGCGCGAGCATGCTCAGGCTCGGCGTGACGGGCTCGTGCAGGTGCAGGACGTCGAACTCGCCCTGCGCGAGCCAGCGGCGCACGCGCCGGGCGGTGACGGGGCCGAACGTCAGGCGCGCGACGGACCCGTTGTAGTGGACGGGCACGGCCCGTCCGGCGGGCACGAGGTAGTCCGGGACGGGTGTCTCGTCGGCGGCCGGGGCGAGCACCGAGACGGTGTGGCCGCGGTCGATGAGCGCCTCGGCGAGGTCACGGACGTGGAACTGCACGCCACCGGGCACGTCGAACGAGTACGGGCAGACCAGCCCGACGCGCAGCGGCCGGCCGCTCACGCCGGACCTCCGACCGGGACGTCGGCGCCGGGGCCCCCGGCGTCCGGCGCGGACCGCACGGTGGCGTCGCGGGCGGGGTCGAGGTCCTCGACGAAGACGCGCTGGAGCATGTGCCAGTCCTGCGGCGCGGCGTGCACCTGCGCGGCGACCACGTCGACCCAGGCCTGGGTGACCGCGACGAGCCGCTCCGCGCGCGGCAGGTCGTCGGGCACGGGGACGACCGGGGAGAAGGTCAGCACGATGCCCCAGGGGCCGCCGGCGGCGCGGCGGCGCGGGCCGCGCAGGCGCTCGTACCGGATCCCCGTGGCGACGAGCGGCGCACCGACGCCGATGGCCAGCGCCGCGGGCCCGGCGGCGACCCGGGCGCGCCGGCCGAACAGGTCGACCTCGACCCCCTTGGCCGTCAGGTCGCGGTCGGCCAGCAGCGGCAGCAGGCCGGGCCCGGTGCGCGCGACCCGCACGAGCTGGCGGTAGACGTCGCCGCCGCCGGTGAGCGGGATGATCGTCAGGCCGAGGCTCTCGCGGAACGCGACGAACTCCTGGAAGAGCTCCTCGGGGCGCAGCCGCTCGGCCACGGTCGTCACCGGCGCGAGGGCACGCGTGGCCCACGCCCCGGCGAGGTCCCAGTTGCCCGTGTGGCCGAGGACCATCAGGACCTGCCGGCCCGCGTCGAGGTGCGGCTGGACGTGCTCGCGGCCCTCGACCCGCACCCGGGCGTCGACCTGGTCGCGGCTGAGCCGGCGCAGGGTGAACGTCTCGCCGAAGTAGCGCAGGTACGACCGCATGCCGGCGCGGGAGAGGCGGCGCAGGGCGCGGGCGTCGAGCTCGGGGCGCACCCGGGCGAGGTTCGCCTCGAGGCGGCGGACCCCGGACGTGCGGCGCGCCCACGTCACGTCGGCCGCGACGGTCGTCAGGGCACGGACGACGGGGCCGGGCACGCGGTGACCGACCTTCCAGGCCAGGTGGTAGAGGCGGGCGACGTCCACGCTCATGCGTTCTCCTGCACCTGACGGCGGACCGTGGCCATGCGCTGGACGACGGTCACGGCGGACGCCACCGCGAGCAGCGCGAGCACGACGGACATGACGACCGTGGGGGCCCCGGCGCCGACCACCGCGGTCGCGACGAGCACGACGAGGAGCCGGTCGGCGCGCTCGGCGATCCCGCCGCTGGCGGTCATGCCGAGCCCTTCGGCCCGCGCCCGGGCGTAGGGCACGACCGAGCCGAGCACGAGGCAGGCGAGCGCGAGCAGCGCGGCGGTGCGGTCGTCCCCGCCGCCGACGTACCAGACGACCAGCCCCGAGAAGATCGCGGCGTCGCCGAACCGGTCGAGGGTCGAGTCGAGGAACGCCCCCCACGGCCCGGTGCGGCCCGAGCGGCGCGCCATCACCCCGTCGAGGGAGTCGGTGAGCGTGAAGACGCCGATGAGGACCGCGCCGAGCAGCAGGTGCCCGGTCGGGAACGCCCACAGGGCCGTGACGACCACGACGAGCGTGCCGACGACGGTCACGACGTCCGGGGAGACGCCGGCACGCAGCAGGGCGTCGGCCAGGGGCGCCCAGACCTTCTGCGCGAGCCCGCGGAAGCGGTTCAGCACGTCGTCCCCCCGTCGGCGGGCCACGCCGCGGCCAGGCGCGCACGGGTGTCGCCGAGGACCTCCGGCAGGGCACGGGTGCTCGCGACGATCGGCAGGAAGTTCGCGTCCCCGCCCCACCGCGGCACGACGTGCTGGTGCAGGTGCGCCTGGATGCCCGCGCCGGCGACCTGCCCCTGGTTCATGCCGAGGTTGAACCCCTGCGGCGCGTGCACGGCCCGCAGGGTGCGCATGGCGGTGCGGGTCAGGGCGGCGACCTCGACGACCTCCTCGGGGGTGAGGTCCGTGTAGTCCGCGACGTGCCGGTAGGGGCAGACCATCAGGTGCCCGGCGTTGTACGGGTACAGGTTGAGCACGACGAACGCGACGGCTCCGCGCGCGACGACGAGCCCCTCGTCGTCCGGCAGGCCCGGGACGCGGCAGAAGGGGCAGCCGTCGCCGGGGGCGTCGTCGGCCGGCTTGTCCTGCCCGCCGATGTACGCCATGCGGTGCGGCGTCCACAGCCGCTCGTAGCCGTCGGGGTCCCCGGCGAGGCCGTGCGTGCGGGGCACGGCGTCGCCGGGGTCGGCGTGGTCGACCACGGGGGTCAGACCTGCACGCGGTCGCGCACCGCGGCGACGATCCGCTCGACCGCCTCGTCGACGGGCACGCCGTTGTCCTGGCGGCCGTCGCGGTACCGGAACGAGACGGCTCCCGCCTCGGCGTCCTCGCCGCCCGCGATGAGCACGAACGGGATCTTCTGCGTGCTGGCGTTGCGGATCTTCTTGCCGAACCGGTCGTCGGACCGGTCGACCTCGGCGCGGATCCCCAGGGCGCGCAGGCGCTGCACGACGTCGTCGAGGTACGGCTCGAACGGCTCGGCGACGGGCACGGCCAGCACCTGCACGGGCGCGAGCCAGGCGGGGAACGCCCCGGCGTAGTGCTCGGTCAGCACCGCGAAGAACCGCTCGATCGAGCCGAACAGCGCCCGGTGGATCATGACCGGCCGCTGCCGGCTGCCGTCGGGGGCCGTGTACTCGAGCTCGAACCGCTCGGGCAGGTTGAAGTCGAGCTGGATCGTCGACATCTGCCAGGTCCGCCCGATCGCGTCCTTCGCCTGGACGGAGATCTTCGGGCCGTAGAACGCGGCGCCGCCCGGGTCGGGCACGAGGTCGAGGCCCGAGGCCTCGGCGACCTCGCGCAGCGTGTCGGTGGCCTCCTGCCACACCTCGTCCGAGCCGACGGACTTCTCGGGGTTCTTCGTCGACAGCTCGAGGTAGAAGTCGTCGAGGCCGTAGTCCTTGAGCAGGTCGAGGACGAAGGTGAGCAGGCTGGTCAGCTCGTCCTTCATCTGCTCGCGGGTGCAGTAGATGTGCGCGTCGTCCTGGGTGAAGCCGCGGGCGCGGGTCATGCCGTGCACGACGCCCGACTTCTCGTACCGGTAGACCGTGCCGAACTCGAAGAGCCGCAGCGGCAGCTCGCGGTACGAGCGGCCGCGCGCGGCGAAGATCAGGTTGTGCATCGGGCAGTTCATGGGCTTGAGGTAGTAGTTCTGCCCGGCCCGGCGCACGTGGCCCTCGGCGTCGCGCTCCTCGTCGAGCTGCATGGGCGGGTACATGCCGTCGGCGTACCAGTCCAGGTGCCCGGAGATCTGGAAGAGCTGCTCCTTGGTGATGTGCGGGCTGTTGACGAACGAGTAGCCCGCCTGCACGTGCCGGCGGCGCGAGTACTCCTCCATCTCCATGCGGATGATCCCGCCCTTGGGGTGGAACACCGCCAGGCCCGACCCGATCTCCTCGGGGAACGAGAACAGGTCGAGCTCGTTGCCCAGCTTGCGGTGGTCGCGCCGCTCCGCCTCGGCGATCCGGTCGAGGTACGCCTTGAGCTCGTCCTTGGTCGGCCACGCGGTGCCGTAGACGCGCTGCAGCTGCGGGTTCTTCTCCGAGCCGCGCCAGTACGCCGCGGCGGACCGGGTCAGCTGGAAGCCGTTGCCGATGAGGCGGGTGCTGGGCAGGTGCGGGCCGCGGCACAGGTCCTGCCACACGACGGCCTCGGACTCGCGTCCGGCGCCGCGCACGTTCTGGTAGATCGACAGCCCGCCGAGGCCGACCTCGACGGACGCGCCGTCGGTGCTGCCGGCGTCGCCCTTCAGGCCGATCAGCTCGAGCTTGTAGGGCTCGGCGGCGAGCTCCTCGCGCGCCTGGGCCTCGGTGACCTCCCACCGCCGGAAGGTCTGCCCCTCCTTGACGATGCGCCCCATGACCTTCTCGACGGCCTTGAGGTCCTCGGGGGTGAACGGGGTCTCGACGTCGAAGTCGTAGTAGAAGCCGTCGGTGATCGGCGGGCCGATGCCCAGGCGCGCCGACGGGTTGACCTCCTGCACGGCCTGCGCCAGGACGTGGGCGGCGGAGTGCCGCAGCACGGCGAGCCCGTCGGGCGAGCCGATCGTGACGGCCTCCACGACGGACCCGGCGGGCAGCTCCACCGCGAGGTCCTTCAGCTCCCCGTCGACGCGGACGACGACGACGTCACGGCGGTCGGCGAACAGCGTCGTCCCCGTGGTGCCCGCCTCCACCTGGGTCGCGACTCCGTCGACGGTCAGGGCGATGCTCTCGGGCACGTGCGTGGCTCCTCGTGGTGCGCCCGCGCCGCACAGGTCGCGGCGGTGTCGGCGGTCGCCGAGCCGGGCGTGGTCGATGCTACCGACCCGGCCGTCCCCGTCCGCACGGATCGCCGCGCCGGTGGCACGGCGCGACGGCGGCGGCGGCGCACCGCACCGCGTCAGCGGGGCCCGTCGGGGACGTGCGCGACGTCGGCGAGCCAGGCGGCCGCGCTCGCGTCGGAGGGCATCCGCCAGTCCCCGCGCGGCGACATCGTGCCGCCCGCGCTGACCTTCGGCCCGTTCGGCAGCGCCGACCGCTTGAACTGGCTGGCGAAGAACCGGCGCACGAACACCTCGAGCCACCGCCGGACCGTCGGCAGGTCGTAGGCGGCGCGGGCGTCCACGGGGAAGCCGGGCGGCCACGCGCCGGCCTGCGCGTCTCGCCACGCGTGCCAGGCCAGGAACGCGACCTTGCGCGGACGCGTGCCGTGCCGCAGCACCTGGTAGAGCGTGAAGTCCTGCAGCGCGTACGGCCCGACCACGTCCTCCGTGCGCTGCAGCGGCTCGCCCTCGCGGGCCGGCACGAGCTCGGGCGAGATCTCCTGGTCCAGCACCCGGCCCAGCACCTCGTTCGTCTCGGCGCCGAAGTGGTCCTCGGCGATCACCCAGCGGATGAGGTGCTGGATGAGCGTCTTGGGCACGCCCGCGTTGACCGCGTAGTGCGACATCTGGTCGCCGACGCCGTACGTGCACCAGCCCAGCGCGAGCTCGGAGAGGTCGCCGGTGCCCAGCACGATCCCGCCGCGCTGGTTCGCGGCCCGGAACAGGTAGTCGGTCCGCAGCCCGGCCTGCACGTTCTCGAAGGTGACGTCGTAGACCTCGGCACCGGTGCCCGCGGGGTGCCCGAGGTCCGCGAGCACCTGACGCGCCGCCGGACGGATGTCGATCTCCTCGGCGGTCGTGCCGAGCGCCCGCATGAGGGCCCAGGCGCTGCTGCGGGTCGTCTCGCTCGTGGCGAAGCCGGGCATCGTGAACGCGAGCACGTCGCTGCGCGGGCGCCCGAGCCGGTCCATCGCCCGCGCCGCGACGATCAGCGCGTGCGTGGAGTCCAGCCCGCCCGAGACGCCGATGACGACCTTGGCGTCGCCGACGGCCCGCAGCCGCTGCTCGAGCCCCGAGACCTGGATGTTGTAGGCCTCGTAGCAGTCGAGCGCGAGACGCTGCGGGTCGTCGGGCACGAAGGGGAACCGGTCGACGGTGCGCCGCAGCCCGACGTCCCCCGCGGGCGGGGCGAGCGCGAAGGTCACCCGCCGCAGGTCCGTGCCCGCGGGCGCGAGGCCGCTCGCCCGCCGGTTGTCGTCGAACGTGCCCGTGCGCATGCGCTCGGACCGCAGCCGGTCCAGGTCGACGTCCGCGACCGCGGTGCGCGGCCCGTCGGGGAACCGCTCCGTCTCGGCCAGCAGGTCGCCGAGCTCGTAGACCATGGTCTGCCCGTCCCAGGACAGGTCGGTCGTCGACTCCCCCTGCCCGGCCGCCGCGTACACGTAGGCGGCCTGGCACCGGGCCGACGCCGACCGCACGAGCAGCCGGCGGTCCTCGGCGCGGGCCACCGTCACCGGGCTGCTCGAGAGGTTCACCAGGACCGTCGCGCCGGCGAGCGCGGCCGTGGCGCTCGGCGGCACGGGCACCCACATGTCCTCGCACACCTCGACGTGCAGCACGAGGCCCGGCACGTCCTCGGCCTCGAAGAGCAGGTCGGGGCCGACGGGGACCCGCTGCCCCGCGACGGTGGTCGTGCCGCGCACCTCGTCGCCGGGGGCGAACCAGCGCCGCTCGTAGAACTCCCGGTAGGTGGGGAGGTGGGACTTGGGCGCGACGCCGAGCACGCGACCCCGGTGGACCACGACGGCGGCGTTGAGCAGGCGGCTGCCGTGCCGCAGGGGTGCGCCGACCACGAGCACGGGCATCAGGTCCACGGACGCGTCCACCAGGGTGCGCAGGGCGTCCTCGACGGCGTCGAGCAGCACGTCCTGCAGGAAGAGGTCGTCGAGGGCGTACCCGGACAGGCACAGCTCGGGGAAGACCGCGACGGCCACGGCGTCGTCGTGGCAGGCCCGCGCCGCGTCGAGCACGGCGGCGACGTTGGCCGCGGGGTCCGCGACGGTGACCGGGACGGTGCACGCGGCGACGCGCGCGAACCCGTGGGCGTAGGCCGAGAAGAAGTCCACGTCAGGAGTCTTCCACGGGCCAGGCAGGGGCAGCGGGCGAGCACGGAACGAGGGGGAACGCACGACAGCCCCGGCGGGGCCGGGGCTGTCGTGTCCTGCGACGGTGGGCGATACTGGGTTCGAACCAGTGACCTCCTCGGTGTGAACGAGGCGCTCTACCACTGAGCCAATCGCCCGTCGCGCACCACCCGTGGGCGGCGTGCGCAGACGATGCTAGCCCAAGTCGGGACGACTTCCGAACCGGGCGCCGGACGGCGCGCCGACGGGCCGACGGGTGGCCGGCGGGCCGTCGGTCGGGGGCGGCGCCACCCGTCCGGACGACACGCCGGGCGCGGGACAGCCGAACGGCTCTTGCACACGTCCGGGTGAAGCGCAAGGCTCGCACCAGCACGGACACCGTCGTCGCAAACGTTTCAGTCCCCGGGCCCTTGCGTCCGGGCGGGTGAACTCCACCTGCTGGCAGGTCCTAACCGGCCGCTGGCCTGCCATGATGGTCCGGCACGAGCAGCCGCGCTCGCAGCACATGACAGGAGGACCCGATGACAGACTCGTCGTACGACGTCGTCGAGGTCGTCGCCATGCAGCTCATCGGGTCCGACGCGAGCGTCATCCCCGTCTCCGCCGAGCTGTCCTTCCGGACGAGCGACCCGTACACGGTCCGTGCCGTCTTCACCGGTGCCCACACGATGTCGACCTGGCTGCTCGGGCGCGAGCTCCTCGCGCAGGGCGTGCACGCCACGGCCGACGCCCCCGCCGGCACCGGCGACGTGCAGGTCTGGCGAGACGACGACCCCGACTACACGCTCGTGTCGCTGAGCGGCGTGGAGGGCAGCGCCCTCCTGGCCGCCCCGACCGAGCCGTTCGTGCGGTTCCTGACGGCGACCGAGTCGCTCGTGCCCGTGGGGGCCGAGTCCGACCGCATGGAGGGCGAGATCTCCGCCCTCATCGCGGCGCTGCTCACCGCCTGACGCCACCGCACCACGACCCCGGCCGGCCCGCACCTCGTGCGTGGCCGGCTGTCGTGCGTCCCGGCGCCGTCCGCGGACGGCGCCGGGCCCGCCGCGAGGCGTCAGGGGTCGAGGTCGTCCGCCATCCGCGCCTCGACCAGCGCGCGGACCTGCTGCGACAGCTCCCCCGCCGCGACGGGCGTGCCGTCGAGCTCGACCACGGGCGTGACGTTGCGGATGGACCCGGTCAGGGCGAGCCCGGCGCGCCCCGCGACGACCTCGTCGAGGACCGACCAGGGCAGCTCGGTCGGCGCCGCCTCGCGCACGGGCAGGCCCTCCTGCGCGGACCACTCGAGCACGAGGGCCCGCGTGATGCCCGCGAGGCAGCCCGTCTCGAGCGACGGCGTGAGGAGCTCTCCCCCCGTCTCGACGAAGACGTTGGACCCGGTGCCCTCGCTCAGGCGCCCCCGGGTGTCGGCGAGGAGCGCCTCGTCGGCGCCCGCGGCCGTCGCCCGGCCGAGCGCGACGACGTTCTCGCCGTAGGACGTGGTCTTGAGCCCGGCCAGGGGCGACCGCTCGTTGCGGACCCACGGCACGCGGACGGCGCGCGACGTGCGCAGCCCGGACGCCGGGGCGGCCACGACCACGACGGTGGGGCGCTGCTCGGCGGGGGCGAACCGGCCCGAGCCCATCGGCCCGGGGCCGCCGGTCACGGTGATCCGCAGGCGTCCCGCGTCGGACCCGGCCGCCGCTAGCACCGCGTCGACGCCCTCGCGGACCTCGTCGAGCGGCAGCGGCGGCAGGCCCAGACCGCGCGCGGACGCCTGCAGCCGGGCGAGGTGCCGGGTCAGGGCGAACGCACGACCGCCGACGACGGCGCAGGTCTCGAAGACCCCGTCGCCGACGGTGAGCCCGTGGTCGACCGCCGTCAGGACGGGCTCGTCAGGTCCTCGCAGCCGGCCGCCGGCCCAGATCGTCGTCACCACGCGGTCATCCTGCCACCCCGGGCGGGGGTGCCCCGGTCGAGGCCAGGGCGACGAGACGGGAGGCCTTGAGCTCGGTCTCGTCCCACTCCTGCTCGGCGTCGCTGCCCCAGGTGATCCCGGCACCCGTGCCGAACCGGAGCACGCCGTCGGACCACCAGAACGTGCGGATGGCCACGGCGAGCTCGGCGCGCAGGGTGCCGTCCTCGTCGACGCGGGCCCAGCCGACGAGGCCGCAGTAGGGGCCGCGCGGCACGGGCTCGAGCGCGGTCAGCAGCCGCAGGGCCGAGCTCTTGGGCGCGCCGGAGACCGACCCGGGCGGGTACGTCGCGTCCAGCAGGTCGGCCAGCAGGGTCCCGGCCGGGCGACGCGGGTCGAGGAGGTCGCCCGCCACGGTCGAGACGAGGTGCACCAGGCCGGGGTGCTGCTCGACGGCGAGCAGGTGCTCGACGCGCACGGTCCCGGGACGGCACACCTGCTGCAGGTCGTTGCGGACGAGGTCGGTGATCATGACGTTCTCGGCGCGGTCCTTGGCGCTGAGCCCGGCGGGCGTGCGGGCGGTGCCCTTGATCGGCGCCGACGTGACCACGCCGTCCTGGACGCGCAGGAACAGCTCGGGCGACGCCGTGACGACCCAGCAGGCCGGCACGGGCCCGCCGGCCGGCACGTGCACGCCCCCGCCGTAGGGCGCGGGGTTGCCGTCGGCGAGCCGGGCACCGAGGGCCCGCGCGTCCGGGTCCCCCGGCAGCGGCGCGGCCAGCACACGGCAGAGGTTGGCCTGGTAGACGTCGCCGGCGCGGATGCGCGCACGGACCGCGTGGACCGCGTCGACGTAGGCGGGCCCGTCCAGGGACGTGGCCCACGACTCCGGCGCGGGCCCGCGCCACTCCCCCGCCGCCGACGCGCCGGGGAGGTCGGGAGCGCTCCGCACGTCGGCGAACCGCCATGCGTCCACCTGCCCCTCGAACGTGCCCACGAGGGCCCACCAGCCGGGCCCCAGCCGATCGGGGTCCGCCCGCACCTCCACGTGCTCGACGACGCCGCGCGCGTGCACGCCCGCGAACCAGGCCTCCCCCGGGGCGACGGCACCGTCCCCGCCCGGACGGGGACGGAAGGCGGAAGCAGGCTCGGGCACGGCCCCAACCTACCGAGCCGCTCGGGTGCGCCTCCCGCGCCGTCCCGCGGCAGCGGCGCGACGCGACCGTCGCCGCAGACGCCGGAGGCGACCCGCTGACCTGGGCAGAGACCATCAGCAGGGCTCCGCGAGGTACCGCGCAGCGCCCGCGTCACCCCTCTGCCGGGGTCCGGTTGGACTCTTCCCGAGATCGTGGTCTAGAGTCTTCGACGCACCACGGAACGCCGGTGAAACGGCAGGAAGTGGCAGTGCGGACGTGGCTCAGTGGTAGAGCATCACCTTGCCAAGGTGAGGGTCGCGGGTTCGAATCCCGTCGTCCGCTCGGAGGATTTCCTGGTCGGCTCCTGAGCCGTTGAGGACTCCGGTCTCACCGGTGGAGTGGCCGAGTGGCTAGGCAGCGGCCTGCAAAGCCGTCCACACGGGTTCGAATCCCGTCTCCACCTCGGCTTTCACCACCGCATGGGCGATTGGCGCAGCGGTAGCGCGCTTCCCTGACACGGAAGAGGTCACTGGTTCGATCCCAGTATCGCCCACCAGCTCGAATGCATGACAGAGCCCGTTCCGGAGTATTCCGGGACGGGCTTTCTGCTGCCCGCCCGCCGAGGCACGCGGCCCGCGCGACCCCTCGCCGATCACCACGGTGCGGCGCCGGGCTCCCGCCGGGGCTCCGGCGGCCGGGACCCGGTGACAGCCGGCACTCCGCAGCGCGTCACGGGCCGGGTGCAGCACTCCCCGGCCCGTGACGTCGGTCACGCCGGCAGGGGTGCGGCGGCGGGGCTGCCGTCGGGGGCGAGCACCTGCGTCGAGGTCGGGGTGGGGCGGGTGTCGGGCACGGGTGGGCCCCAGACGGGGTTGCCGTCGGCGTCGAAGGGCAGGACCTGGGCGCGGGCGTGCCGGTTGGGGTCGCGCAGGGGGTCGCCGACGATCTCGGTGTAGGTGCGTGCGTGGTAGACGAGCACGACCCGACCGTCGGGGGTCTGCGTGAACGAGTTGTGGCCGGGGCCGTACTGGCCGTTCTCGGGCGAGGACACCACGACCGGGTCGGGGTGCTTGGTCCAGGACGCGGGGTCGAGCAGGTCGGCGTCGGCGGAGGCCGTGAGCAGGCCCATCGCGTAGTCCACGCCCGTCGCGGCCCCGGAGTACGTGAGGAAGACCCGGCCGTCGCGCACGAGCACCGCGGGGCCCTCGTTGACCCAGAAGCCCTTGACCTCCCAGTCGTGCTCGGGGCGGCTGAGCAGGACCGCGGGCCCGGCGAGGGTCCAGGGGTTCGCCATGGGGGCGATGTAGAGGTTGGAGTGCCCGCGGATCGTCACGTCCTGCTGGGCCCACACGAGGTACTGGCGGCCGTCGAGGACGACGCTCGTGGCGTCGAGGGCGAAGGACTCCCAGCCGGTGTCGACCTGCCCGCGCTCGACCCAGGTGCCCGTCAGGGGGTCGGGCGAGGCGTTCTCCAGGACGAAGACACGGTGGTTGAACGTGGGCGCGGCCCCGGGCGCGTCGGCGCGGCCCTCCTCGTCGGGCGCGGCGGCGAAGTAGACGTACCAGCGGCCGTCGACGCGGTGCAGCTCCGGCGCCCAGACCAGGCGGGAGGTCGGGCCGGCGGCCGGCGGCTGCCAGATGGTCGTCTCCGGCGCGGCCTGGAGGTCCTCGAGCCGGTCGGCGACGCGCAGGACGATGCGGTCGTAGTCCGGGTGGGACGCGGTGAACCAGTACCGGCCCTCGTGCCGGAGCACCCAGGGGTCGGCGCGCTGCAGCACGATCGGGTTGACGTCCACGGGATCGCTCACTCTCTCTTCAACGTTGTAGGTGCAACGTTGTAGAACATCCCGCGCCGTGCGGCCGGGTGTCAACCCCGACCGCCGCCACCTGTGGACCCGCAGGTCAGCACCCGGCGACCTGCTCCAGGATCTCGCGCAGCGCGCGCGCCGCCGGCGACCCGAGGCCCGACGTGCGCTGGGCGGTGAACACCGTCCGGCACGGTCTGCCCGGCAGGTCGACGAGCCGGCACGTCGTGGTGCGGCCCCGCCAGACCAGGTCCGGCAGCAGCGCGACCGCGTTGCCCGACTCGACCAGGCGGATCTGCGTCTGCAGGTCCGCGCTCTCGTGACGCACGTCGGGCTCGAACCCCGCCGTCCGGCACAGCTGCTCGGCGAAGTGCCGCGACGCCGTGCCGCGCGGCTCCATCACCCAGGGCACCTGCGCGGCGCCCGCCAGGTCCCGCACGCGCCAGGGCGCCACGCCGACCGGCGGCAGGGTCAGCCGGATCACGTCCGACGTCAGGTCGCGCCGGTCCAGGCCCGGCCACCACGGCGCGGCGTGCGCGGGGTACTGCTCCGCGACCACCATGTCGAAGTCCCGCGCCCACGTCTCGTGCAGGGCCTGCTCGGGCTCGCGCTGGACCATCTCGACGCGGACCTGGGGGTGCGTCTCGGCCATCAGGCGCAGGGCCGCGGGCATCAGCGCGAGCGCCACCGACTGGAACACCGCGACCCGGACCGTCCCGCGGACCTCCGTGAGGGACGCGGCCAGCTCGGCCTCGGCCCGCTCGATCGTCGCGAGCAGCTCGTCGGTCGCCGCGACCAGCACCTCCGCCTGCGGCGTCAGCTGCACGCCCCGGCCCGCCTTGCGCAGCAGCACCATGCCCGTCTCGCGCTCGAGCTGGCTCAGCTGCTGCGAGACGGCCGACGGGCTGTAGCTCAGCGCCTGGGCGACGGCCGCCAGGGTGCCGCGCACCGCGAGCTCGCGCAGGATGACCAGACGACGCACGTCGAGCACGGCGGACCTCCGACTCATCAGCTCAGGTGACGAACACTATGCGCAAACAGTCGCTGTTCCTGACGGCTCGACCCGCCGCAGAATGGCCGCACGCGGCACCGGGCCGCGTCCGCCCAGGTCAGAGCGAGGCACCATGACGTCCCCCAGCACCCTGCACACCCCCGCCGGCGCCGACGCCACCGACCCCGCGCTCGCGCAGGAGGCCGTCGCCCTCGTGCGGCGCTGGCTGCACGAGGCCGCCGCCCACCCCGTCGACCCCTCGGCCGCCCAGCTCGCCGCCGCGCTCAAGGACCCCGAGGGGCTCCCCTTCGTCGTCGGGTTCGTCGACGGCGTCGTGCGCCCCGAGGACCGACGCGTCGCCGCCCGCACCCTGCGCGAGCTGTCCCGCCGCTCCCCCGCGTTCCTGCCCGCCCCCCTGCGGGCCGCGCTGCGCGTCGGCGGTGCCGTGGCACCCGCCCTGCCCGACGTCGTCGTGCCCGTCGCCCGGCGCGTGCTGCGCGAGATGGTCGGCCACCTCGTCGTCGACGCGAGCGACCGCGCCCTGGGCCGGGCGATCGCCCGCGTGCGGCGCGACGGCGTGCGCCTCAACGTCAACCTGCTCGGCGAGGCCGTGCTGGGCCGGCGGGAGGCCGACCGGCGTCTGGCCGGGACGCGGCGCCTGCTGGCCCGCGACGACGTCGACTACGTGTCGATCAAGGTCTCCGCGACCGACGCCCCGCACAGCGCGTGGTCGTTCGACGAGACCGTCGCCGAGGTCGTGGAGCACCTCGCCCCCCTCTTCGCGCTCGCCGCGTCCTCCCCCACCCCGAAGTTCGTCAACCTCGACATGGAGGAGTACAAGGACCTCGACCTCACGGTCGCGGTGTTCACGCGGCTGCTCGACCGCCCCGAGCTCGAGCGGCTCGAGGCCGGGATCGTCCTGCAGGCGTACCTGCCGGACGCGCTCGCCGCGATGCAGCACCTGCAGTCCTGGGCGGCGGAGCGCCGGGCCCGCGGCGGGGCCGGCATCAAGGTCCGCCTCGTCAAGGGCGCGAACCTGCCCATGGAGCAGGTCGAGGCCGAGCTGCACGGGTGGCCGCTGGCCACCTGGGGCACCAAGCAGGACACCGACACGAGCTACAAGCGCGTGCTGGACTGGGCGCTGCACCCCGAGCGCGTGGCCAACGTGCGCCTGGGCGTGGCCGGGCACAACCTCTTCGACGTCGCGTACGCGTGGCTGCTGGCCGGCCGGCGGGGCGTGCGGCACGCCGTGGAGATGGAGATGCTGCTGGGCATGGCCCAGGGGCAGGCCGAGGCCGTGCTGCGCGAGGTCGGCGGGCTGCTGCTCTACACGCCCGTCGTGCACCCCCGCGAGTTCGACGTCGCGATCGCCTACCTCATCCGCCGGCTCGAGGAGGGCGCGTCCTCGGCGAACTTCATGTCCGCGGTGTTCGACCTCGACCGCGACGAGGCGCTGTTCGCCCGCGAGCGCGACCGGTTCCTGGCCTCGCTCGCCGCCCTGGACGGTGCCGTGCCCGGGCCGCACCGGGTCGCGGACCGGTACGCGGCGACCCCGCCGGCGGCGCCCGGGGCGTTCGAGAACACCCCGGACACGGACCCGTCGGTGCCGGCGAACCGCGCGTGGGTGCGGGACGTGCTGGCGCGGGTGCCCGGGTCGACGCTCGGGCAGGCGACGATCGAGCGGGCGCGCGTGGACGACGCCGGGACCCTGGACGACGTGCTGCGGTCCGCGCAGGCCGCGGGCCGGGCGTGGGGTGCCCGTCCGGCGTCGGAGCGGGCCGCCGTGCTCGACCGCGCGGGACGGGCGCTCGAGAAGCACCGGGGGCGGCTGCTGGAGGTCATGGCGGCCGAGGCGGGCAAGACCGTCGACCAGGGCGACCCCGAGGTGTCCGAGGCGGTCGACTTCGCGCACTGGTACGCCGAGCTCGCCCGGGGCCTGGCCGACGTCGACGGTGCACGGTTCGTGCCCGCGGCGCTGACGCTGGTGACACCGCCGTGGAACTTCCCCGTCGCGATCCCGGCGGGGTCGACGCTGGCGGCGCTGGCCGCGGGCTCCGCGGTCGTGCTCAAGCCCGCGGGGCCGGCGCAGCGGTGCGGCGCGGTGCTCGCGGAGGTGCTGTGGGAGGCCGGGGTGCCGCGCGACGTGCTGCGTCTCGTCCAGGTCGACGAGCAGGGCCTCGGCCGGGAGCTGGTCGCCCACCCGGCCGTGGACCGGGTGGTGCTCACCGGGGCGTACGAGACGGCCGAGCTGTTCCGCTCGTTCCGGCCCGACCTGCCGCTGCTGGCGGAGACGTCGGGCAAGAACGCGATCGTCGTGACCCCGTCGGCGGACCTCGACCTGGCGGTGCGTGACGTCGTGCAGTCGGCGTTCGGGCACGCGGGCCAGAAGTGCTCGGCGGCGTCCCTGGTGATCCTGGTCGGCTCGGTCGCGCGGTCGCGGCGGTTCCGCGACCAGCTGCTCGACGCGACCGCGTCCCTCGTGGTGGGCCCCGCGCACGACCCGCGCACGCAGATGGGGCCGTTGGTCGAGCCCGCCGCGGGCAAGCTCCTCGACGGGCTGACCCGGCTGGACGCCGGCGAGCGGTGGGCCCTCGCCCCGCGGCGGCTGGACGAGGAGGGGCGGCTGTGGACGCCGGGGATCCGGACCGGGGTGGCCCGGGGGTCGCGCACCCACCTGACGGAGTACTTCGGGCCCGTGCTCGGGGTCATGACGGCCGCCAGCCTGCAGGAGGCGGTCGCGCTGCAGAACGACGTCGCGTACGGGCTCACGGCGGGGCTGCACTCGCTCGACCGGGCCGAGATCGCGACCTGGCTGGGCACCGTCGAGGCGGGCAACCTGTACGTGAACCGCGGCACGACCGGCGCGATCGTGCGCCGGCAGCCGTTCGGCGGGTGGAAGCGGTCGGCGGTGGGTCCCGGGTCCAAGGCGGGCGGGCCGAGCTACCTGATGGGCCTGGGCTCCTGGGAGCCCGGCACCGCGACGCAGGGGGCGCCGGTGGAGCACCCGGACGTGCGCGCGCTCCTCGACGCCGCCGCGGCCGTGCTCGACGCCGCCGACCTGGCGTCCCTGGGGCGGGCGGCCGCGAGCGACGCCCTCGCGTGGGTGGGCCCGCTGGCCCCGCAGGACCCCAGCGGGCTGCGGTGCGAGCGGGACGTGCTGCGGCACCTGCCGCTGCCGGTCCCCGTGCTGGTCCGCGCCGCCGGGGGTGCGCGGACCGTCGACGTGGTGCGCGCGCTCGCCGCCGCGGCCCTCGTGGGGACGCCCGTCGTGGTCTCCGCCGACGCGCCCCTGCCGGTCGCGGTGCCGGGGACGGCCGACGTGCACGTCGAGGACGCCGACGCGTTCGCCGTGCGCGTGGCGGGAGCGGCCGACGCGCACGGCGGGGCGCGCGTGCGGGTCGTCGGGGGCGACGGGGACGCCGCGCCCGCCCTCGCGCATGCCACGGGCGGGCGGCCCGACGTGGCCGTGTGGCACCACCCGGTGACCGAGGCGGGCCGTGTGGAGATCCTGCCGTTCGTCCGCGAGCAGGCCGTGAGCGTGACCGCCCACCGGTTCGGGACGCCCCACGACCTGGTCGACGGCCTGCTGGGCGCCCCGGCGCCGCAGCGCTGAACCACCACGCCCCGCGCACCGGTGACCGTCGGTGCGCGGGGCGTCGTCGCGCCCGGACCCGTGGTGCTCCGGTGCTGGTGAGGGCCCTGTTTGCGTCGGCCGGGGCGCTCGCCTAAGTTGTCGACCCGGGTCAGGACACGGCCCCGCTCGTCCGCACCGACTGGAGCCCTGCCGTGTCCACGACCACTCGCGCCCCCCGCCCGACCCCGCGCCGCGTCCCGTCCCCCGGGTCCGCGCGCGCGTCCTCCACCGCCGCCGCCCCGCCCGCCGGGGACGCCCCCGCGCGGGGCACCGGTGGGGCGGCGGCCGGGGCCGGCACCGCACCGGCGCCCCGCCTGACGGGAAGCCCCGCGCAGGGGACGTGGTGGTGGTCCGACGGCTGCTACGCGCTGCACGGGTTCACGCCCGGGGACGTCGTGCCCACGACCGAGCTGATGCGCGCGCACGTCCACGCCGAGGACCGGCAGCGGTGGTGGGACGCGCTGACCGACGAGGACACGACACCGCGGCAGACCCGCTTCCGCCTGCGGGACGCCGGCGGGCGCGAGCGCACGGTCGTCGGCGTGTGCCGCGGGCTCGGCGACGGCCGCGTGGAGGCCGTGCTCGTGGACCTCACCTCGGCGGTCGCGGCCGAGGGCGCCCGGCTCGCCACGGAGCAGATCGCGGCGTCGGCGGCGTCGCGGGCGACCATCGAGCAGGCCAAGGGTGTGGTCGCGGCCGCCTACGGGGTCAGCGTGGAGGCGGCGTTCGCCGTGCTGCGCGAGGCGTCCATGCGCAGCAACGTGGGGCTGCGGGCGGTCGCGGCCCGGCTCGTGGCGCACGTGGAGGGGCGGGGCACGCGGGCCGAGGCGCTCGCGGCGGACGTCGCGCCGTTCCTCGTGGAGGTCGCTCCCGCCCGCCCCGGGCAGGACCCGTCCTGAGCCCGGACGGTCGACCCCGAGCGGCGCGGGTCGCCGGTCAGCCCGACCGGGCGACGAACGTCGGGGCGCGCCCCTCGCCACCGACCTGGGCGACGATCTCGCGCGCGAGGTCGCGCAGCTTGACGTTGCGGGTCTGGGACGCGCGGCGCAGCAGGTCGAGCGCGTCGTCGGCGCCGCAGCGGTTCTGCGCCATGACGACGCCGACGGCCTGGTCGATGACGCCGCGGGACTCCAGGGCGGCCTGCAGGTCCGCGGTGCGGCGCGACAGCTCCGTCAGGCGCAGCGAGTAGCCGACGACGCGGCCCAGGTCGGCCGTGAGCCGCTCGATGCGCTCCACGTCGTCCGCGTCCCAGCGGGGCGTCTCGCTGTAGACGTTGATCGCGACGGAGACGTCCGCGTCGACGGGCACGGGGAAGGCCCCCGCGCAGACGAAGCCCGCGTCGACGGCCGCGTCGCGCCACGCCGGCCACCGGTGCTCGGCGGCCAGGTCGGGGATGAGCACGGTCGCGCCCGTGTCCGCCGCCGTCAGGCACGGCCCGGCGTCGGCGGCGTACTCGACCTCGTCGCAGCGGCGCGCGCGGTCGCCGGTCGCCGCGACCGTCGTGGCGTTCCGGCCGCGGCGCAGCGTCACGCTCGTCTCGTTGACCGCGCGCAGCACCGTGGCCGAGGCGTCCGCGAGCGCCTGCACCACGTGCTGCACCTCGGTCGCCCGCACCAGCTCGGCGTGCAGCCGGGCCGTGGTGACCTCGACGGACTCGTCCGTCCCGTCCATCGCCGTCCCTCCCGTGCGCCCGGCGCTGACGCCGGGGTCCTCGGCCCAGACGGTAGCGGAGCGCACGGCCGTCCGCCGCACGGGGGCTGCGCCTCCGGTGGTGCGTCAGGCCGTCAGGACGAGCGCGGTGACGGCGGCGAGCACCACGGGCGCGCACAGCAGCAGGCCCTGCCGGACGACGACGCCGACCGGCACGTGCAGGAGCACCTGCCGGCACCGCTGCCACCACAGGACCGTCGCGAGCGACCCCCAGGGCGTCAGGAGGGGGCCGGCGCCGGTGGCGACGAGCAGCGTCGCGACGCGCAGGGGGTCGCCGCCGGCGACGGGCTCCAGCGCGAGGTAGGCGGGCAGGTTGTTGACGGCGTTCGCGGCGACGACGCCGACGGCCGCGAGCCGCAGCAGCGCGCCGGCGTCGGAGCCGTCGCCGGCCGCGGCGTGCAGCAGGGCGGCCGAGCCCTGCGCGTGCAGGGTCGCCACGACGACGAACAGGCCCGCGACGACGAGGAGGGTGCGCCAGGGCACGAGCTGGGCGGGCGGCACCGGCCAGGGCCGCCGCCGCAGCCGGGTCGCGACCACGAGGACGACCGCCGCGACCCCCGCCGCGAGGAACGGCTCGACGCCCGCGACGAACGCGGCCGCCATCGCCGCGGTGACGACCGCCGCGAGGACCAGCAGCGCACGGTCGGCGGGGACGGGGCCGGGGGCCAGGTCGAACCGTCCCGCGATCGCCGCGCGGTCGCGCAGGCCCACGATCAGCACCGTGACGAGGACCGCGACGAGCGCGGGCACGGCCATCAGGGCGAGGAAGTCCACCCCCTGGCGGCGCAGGGTGCGGTCGGCGAGCAGGTTCGTCAGGTTCGAGACGGGCAGCAGCAGCGAGGCGGTGTTCGCCAGGGCCAGGACGACGAGGGCGAACGGCAGGGGTCGCGAGCCGGTGCGGCGGGCCAGCGCGACGACGACGGGCGTGACCAGCACCGCGGTGGTGTCGAGCGAGAGCACCGCCGTCGAGGCCGTCGCGACGAGGACGACCAGCAGCCACAGCACGGGACGCCGGCCCCGCGCAGCCCGGGCCGCGAGTCCCGCGGCGGCGTCGAACAGGCCGGCGCCGGCGCACATCTCCGCGACGACGGTCAGCGCCGCGAGGAACGCCAGCACGGGCAGGGTGCGCTCCGCGAGGTCCCGGGCGTCGGCGCCGGGCAGCGCACCGGTGACCACGAGCACGGACGAGACGAGGAGGGCGACGAGCCACCACGGGACACGACGCAGGGCGGCGCTCACAGGGCGTGACGGTACGTGCCGCGGCAGACCGCCGCGCGTCGACACCCCCGGTCGGGCACCGTCGGCGGCGCCCGACCGGGACCGGCGACGTCGGGACCGCGCCGTCGGGACCGCGCCGTCGGGACCGGGTCCGCGGACCGGGTCCGCGGACCGGGACGTCAGGTCGTCGCCGCGACCTCGTCCCGGGTCCAGGTCGCGGCGGCTCGGGCGGCGTGCGCGTCGTACCGGTCCAGCACGATCTGGGCGAGCCGCGGGTCGGGCGCGAGGGCGTCCGTCACGACGTCGGCCCCCGCCTCGAGCACCCGGTCGAGGAAGAACCCGGGCGCGAGCAGGTACGACGCGACCACGACGCGCCCGCCGGGCACCACGCCGGCACGGGCCTGCTCGACCGCGGCGGGCACGCGCGGGTGCGCGCCGGCGCCGAAGCCGACGACGACGTCGCGTCCCAGCCGGGCGGCGAGCCCGTCGGCGACGACCCGCACCGCGTCGGCCGCGGCGGGGTCGCTGGATCCCGCAGCCGCGAGGACGACCGCGTCGTCGGCGGCGATCCCCGCCGCGGCCAGCCGGTCGGCGAGGATCTCCACGAGGCGGGGGTCGGGCCCGAGCGGCCCGGAGGCGGCCGCCCCGGGGCGGTCGACCGCGGCCGCGACGTCGACCTTGGTGTGGAACCCGACGGACAGCAGCAGCGGCACCACGACGGCGGGCGCGGCGGTCAGCGCGTCCGTGACGACGTCGCCGACCTCGGGCTGCTGCACGTCGACGAACGCCTCGCGCACGTCCAGGTCGGGGCGGGCGTGGGCCACGTCGACGAGGATCGACGCGATCGCCGCGCGGCCCGCCCGGCTGTCGGTGCCGTGCGAGCAGCCGACCAGCACGGGCGCGGGGGCGTCGGGGCGGGGGGTGCCGGTCACGTCTGCTCCTGGAGCTCGAGGCGGTAGCCGCGCTTGACGACGGTCTTGACGAGGGCGCGCGAGCCCGTGGCCTCGCGCAGGCGGGCGATCGCGACCTCCGCGGCGTGGGGGTCGGCGGAGTCGCCGGGCAGCGCCGCGAGGACCCGCTCGCGGGGCACGACGGATCCGCGTGCCGAGGCGAGCACCCGCAGCACCTCCAGGCCGGTGCGCGACAGCGGCAGGACGTGGCCGTCGAGGACCGCGGCGGCCCGGTGCACCCGGAGGGGCCCGGCGACGGTGTCGAGGGCCTCCAGACCGCCGTAGTGCGTGACGACGGCGCGCACGAGCGAGCCCAGACGGCCACGGTCCGGCAGGAGCGGGTCGATCCCCTCGTCCTGCAGGGGGCGTGCCGTCACCGGGCCGACCGCGGC
The DNA here is from genome assembly GCF_006715865.1 of Cellulomonas sp. SLBN-39. Lineage (NCBI taxonomy): Bacteria > Bacillati > Actinomycetota > Actinomycetes > Micrococcales > Cellulomonadaceae > Cellulomonas > Cellulomonas sp. SLBN-39. Next base: position 3,686,890 of record NZ_VFOA01000001.1, read on the forward strand.
GAACACCACGGCGCCCGCGCGGTGCCGGCGGACGATCTGCGCCAGCGTCCCGGCGTCCCGCGCGGCGGCGACCCACGCCGCCGCACCCGGCGCCGAGGTGAACACCACGGTGTCGACGTCGCCGTCGGCGACCGCCCGGGTCGAGGCGGCCACCAGCTCGGGGTCCGGCGGCGGCCCCCACCGGTACACGACCAGGTTGCGCACGCGCGCGCCGGCGACGCGGAACGCCTCGTCCAGCCCGTCCGCGCCGGCGCCGTGGTGCTGGATGACGACGTCGCGGCCGGCGACGCCCTCGTCGAGCAGGACCTCGGCGATCTCCGCGGACGTCTCGGACTCCGCGACCCAGTCGGCGCTCAGGCCCGCGGCCTGGATCGCGCCCCGGGCCTTGGGGCCGCGGGCGATGATCCGGGTGCCCTGGAGGGTCTCGACGAGCCGGTCCGCCAGGCCCGCCGCGTCCGCGGCCTCGATCCAGCCGCGGAAGCCGATGCCCGTGGTCACGACGACGATCTCGGGCGGCTGCGCGAGCACGGTGCGGGTCTGGGCGATCAGCTCGACGTCGTCGGTGTGCGGGATCATGCCCAGCGACGGGGCGTGCCGGATCGTGGCGCCGCGCCGCTGCAGGGCGGCGCTCAGCTCGCCCGCACGCCGGTCGGCGGTCACGAGCACGACGCAGCCGGCGAGCGTCTGGTCGATCATCTCGGCGCTCACCCCGCCATTGTGACGGCCGGCACCGGCTCCGCGTCCAGCAGGCCCGGTGCGGCGACGGCACCGAGCACGATCACGGCCGGTGCGCGGACCCCGCGCTCGGCCGCGGCACGCACGACGTCGTCCAGCGGCGCGCGCGTGACGCGCTGCGCGTCGCACGTGGCCTGCTCGACCAGCGCGACGGGCGTCGAGCCCGGCACCCCGGCCGCGAGCGCGTCCGCGGCGAGCCCGGGCAGCGCACCCACGCCCATGAGCACGACCACGGTGCACGAGGCGTCGCGCAGCCCGGTCAGGGCCGCCGACGACCACCCGTCGGTGCCGTTCATCACGTGCACGGCACCGACCACGCCGCGGTGGGTGAGCGGGATGCCCGCCGCGAGCGGCGCGGCGAACGCGCTGGACACCCCGGGCAGCACGCTGACCGGCACCCCGGCCTCGCGGCACGCGAGGACCTCCTCGCCGCCGCGCCCGTACACGAACGGGTCGCCGCCCTTGAGGCGCACCACGACCCGACCGCGCTGGGCCTGCTCGACGAGGATCCGGTTGATCTCGTGCTGCGGCACCGGGTGGTGCCCGGGGCTCTTGCCGACGTCGACGACCTCGACGTCGGCGGGGAGCTGGTCGAGGACCGGCGTGGGGCCGAGGCGGTCGGCGACGACGACGTCCGCCTCGGCGAGGGCCCGGCGGCCGGCGACGGTCAGCAGGTCGACGTCGCCGGGGCCGCCGCCCACGAGGACGACGCGGCCGGAGCCGGGCACGGGCGGGCGGCGGCGACGCAGGTCGGCGCCGCCGCCGCGGAGCCAGTCGGCGACCGCGTCACGGACCTGCCGCGAGCGGTTCGGGTCCGCCGCGCCGGTCGAGACGACGCCGAGCACGACGTCGCCGGCGCGGGTCTGGGCGGGCGTGCGGGCGGACCCGCGGGCGGCCCGGCGCGGCCCGCCTGCGTCGACGCAGAACACGCGGCGCTCGTGCGCCCAGGCGAGGACGGACTCGTCGGTGGCGCGGTCCCCCGTCGCGGTGTGCACGAGCCACGCCCCGTCGAGGTCGCCGGCCTGGACCTCCGCCTCCCGCCAGTGCACCGCACCGACGGCGACGAGGTCGGCGATCTGCTCGCACACGGCCGGTGCGACGACGAGGACGTCGGCGCCCTCGGCGAGCATCGCCTCGACGCGGCGCGCGGCGACCGGCCCTCCCCCGGCGACGACGACGCGCCGGCCGGCGAGCTCGACGCCCAGCAGCGCGGTCACGGGCGCACCTCGCCGTCGCCCGGGACGCCCGCACGCATCGACCCCGCGCCGTGCGCGTCCACGCCGGTCGGCACCGTCCCGATCTCGACCGTCCCGTCGACGACCCGCACCGGCCACGTGCGCAGGTCGGCCGACGCGCCCGGCACGGGCTGCTTGCCGGCGACGTCGAGGCACACGCCGGTGCGCAGGTCGAACACCTGCTTGTACATGGGCGAGGCCACCGTGGGGACCTCGACGCCGTCGACGTCGCGCGAGCCGACGATCCCGCGGGACAGCACGTGCGCGTCGCTGAACGGGTCGTGCTGCTGCACCGCCAGGACGCGGCCGTCCACGAGGCGGAAGACCGCGACCTGCACGAGCGCGGGCCCGTCGGGCACGAGGGCGGCCGCGCCGCGCTCGGTGGCGAGCACGTCGAGGGGGCACACGGCCACCCAGGTCAGGGTGCGCTGCGGGGCGTCGAGGGTCGTCATGACCGCACCTCCAGGGTCGAGCCGGCGACGAGGACGGGTTCGCCGCGCTCGGCGGCGGCGCGCTCGGCGGCGGTCGCTGGGCGGACCTGCCCCCGTTCGGCGACGTACGCGAGCGACGGGTCGGGCGTGTCGGGGGCGTTGACGAAGGACGCGAACCGGCGCAGCTTCTCCGGGTCGTCGAGGGTGGCGCGCCACTCGTCCTCGTAGTCCTCGACGTGCCGGGCCATCTGCGCGTCGAGGTCCGCGGCGATGCCGAGGGAGTCGTCCATGACGACGGCGCGCACGCCGTCCAGGCCGCCCTCGACCTCCTCGATCCACGGCGCGGTGCGCTGCAGCCGGTCGGCGGTGCGCACGTAGTAGAGGAGGAAGCGGTCGATGGTGCGCACGAGGGTCGGCGTGTCGAGGTCCTCCGCGAGGAGCTTCGCGTGCCGGGGCGTGAACCCGCCGTTGCCGCCGACGTAGACGTTCCAGCCCTTGTCGGTGGCGATGACGCCGACGTCCTTGCCGCGGGCCTCGGCGCACTCGCGCGCGCAGCCCGACACCCCGAGCTTGATCTTGTGCGGCGAGCGCAGGCCCCGGTACCGCAGCTCGAGCATCACGGCCAGCGCGACGGAGTCCTGCACCCCGAACCGGCACCACGTCGACCCGACGCAGGACTTCACGGTGCGCAGCGACTTGCCGTAGGCGTGGCCCGACTCGAACCCGGCGTCGACCAGGCGCCGCCAGATCAGCGGCAGCTGGTCGATGCGGGCGCCGAACATGTCGACCCGCTGCCCGCCGGTGATCTTCGTGTACAGCCCGAAGTCGCGGGCGACCTCGCCGATCGCGATGAGCCCGGCCGGGGTGACCTCGCCGCCGGCCATGCGGGGTACCACCGAGTACGAGCCGTCCTTCTGGAGGTTCGCCATGACGTGGTCGTTGGTGTCCTGCATCGCGGCCCGCTCGCCGTCCAGCACGTGCGCGGGCGCCGTGGTCGCCAGGATCGAGGCGACGGCCGGCTTGCAGATGTCGCAGCCGCGCCCCCCGGCCCGGGTCCCGAACCGCTCGACGACCTCGGTGAACGTGCGGACCCCCGCGACGCGCACGGCGTCGTAGAGCTGGGCCCGCGAGAGCGCGAAGTGCTCGCACAGGGCGGTCGACACCGTGACGCCGAGCTTCTCCAGCTCGGTCGCCATGAGCTTCTTGACCAGCGGCAGGCACGAGCCGCAGCTGGTCCCGGCGCGCGTGCAGGCCTTCACGGCACCGAGGTCGTGGCAGCCCTCGTCGGTCACCGCGTGCCGGATCTGCCCGGCCGAGACGTTGTTGCACGAGCAGACCCCGGCGTCGTCGGGCAGCTCGAGGTCGGGGGCGCCGCCGGTGCCCTCGGGCAGCAGGAACGCCGACGGGTCGCCGGGCAGCTCGCGGCCGAGCATGGGGCGCAGGCTCGCGTACGCGCTCGCGTCGCCGACGAGGACACCGCCGAGGAGGGTGCGCGCGTCGTCGGACAGCACGAGCTTCTTGTAGACCCCCGCGACCGGGTCGGCCCAGACGATCTCCAGCGCGCCGGGCGTGCGGGCGAACGCGTCGCCGAAGCTCGCCACGTCGACGCCCGCGAGCTTGAGCTTGGTCGCCGTGTCGGCGCCGGGGAACGCCGAGACACCCCCGAGCAGCCGGTCGACCGTGATCTCCGCCATCGTGTAGCCGGGGGCGACCAGGCCGATGCAGGCGCCCTGGATGCACGCGACCTCCCCGACCGCGGACACGTCCGGGTCGTCGGTCAGGCACGTGTCGTCCACGACGACACCGCCGCGCGGGCCGATCGTCAGGCCGGCGTCGCGCGCCAGCTCGTCGCGGGGCCGCACGCCCGCGGCCACGACGACGACCTCGGCGTCCATCCGCGTGCCGTCCGCGAGCTCGACCCGGCCGACCCCGCCGCGCCGGTGCTCGTGCACGCGAGTCGTCATCGCCTGCGTGCGCACGCCGATCCCGATGCGGTTGATCAGGCGGCGCAGCGCCTCGCCGCCGCCGAGGTCCACCTGCGCGGACATCAGGTGCGTGTCGACCTGCAGCACCGTGGGGAGCGCCCCGAGCGCGTCGAGCGCGCCGGCGGCCTCCAGGCCCAGCAGGCCGCCGCCGAGGACCACGCCGCGCACCGGGCCGGACCGCTCCGCCTGCAGGTCGTGCACGTACCCGCGCAGCGCCGCGACGTCGTCGAGCGTGCGGTACACGAACACGCCCGGCAGGTCCGCACCCTCCATGGGCGGCACCCACGCGTACGAGCCCGTCGCCAGGACGAGGTGGTCGTAGCCGAACGTGCGGCCGGACGCGGTCGTCACGGACCGGGCGGCCCGGTCGACCGCCACAGCCTTGTCGCCGCGGACCAGCGTGACGAGCGGGTCGTCCCACAGCGCCGGGTCGCCGAGCGCGAGCTCCTCGGGCGAGCGGCCCGAGAAGAAGCTGGTGAGCGCGACCCGGTCGTACGGGCGGCGCGGCTCCTCGGCGAGCACGGTGACGCGCCACGCGCCGGCCGTGTCGCGGTCGCGCAGGGCCTCGACGAGCCGTTGGGCGACCATGCCGCCGCCGACGACGAGCAGGTGACGTGCGTGCATGGGGGGCTCCCTCGTGGGGGTCGGACGGGGGAAGGGCGTCGTCGTCGACGGTAGGGAGAGCGTGTTTCGTCCGGGGGTACGCGGCCGTTACCCCGCCGGAACGCTTTGCGCACACCGCGGCGGGCACGGCTGTGAGGTCGCGGGACCTCGGTCCCCCGACCGCACCGCCACCAGGCCTCGCCCACGGGCGACAGCCACCGCGTCCTGCACGCGGCGCCGGGCTAGCGTGGGCCCGTGAGCACCCCCGGCACCCCCCGACGGCCCGGCCCGCTCGCCCCCGGCGCGGGGGCCGCCGCGGCCGCGGGCGTGGCCGCCGGTGCCGTGACCACCGGCACCGGCGCCCTCGTCGCCCTGGTCACCGGGGCCTCGACCGACCCGCTCGTCGCGGTGGGCGCCGCGTTCGTCGACGCCACTCCCCCGTGGCTCAAGGACTGGGCGGTCGCCACGTTCGGCACCGCCGACAAGGCCGTGCTCACGGCCGGGTCGGTGCTGGTGCTCGCGCTGCTCGCGGCGCTCGCCGGGGTGCTGGCGTGGTGGCGGTGGCCCGCCGGCGCCGTCCTCGTGGTCGTGCTCGGCGCCGTCGCCGGGCTCGCCGCGGTGGGCCGGCCCGACGCGGGCGTGCTCGCCGCGCTGCCGAGCGTGGCCGGGGCCCTGGCCGGGCTGCTGGTGCTGCGCGCGCTGCTGGCCCGTCTGCCGTCCACCGACGACGCCGGCGGGACGGGCAGCGCGGGCGGGACCGACGGCGCCACCGCCCCGGACGGCGTGCCGCCGCGTGCCGGCGCGTCGCGCCGCGGGTTCCTGCAGGCCACGGCGCTGGCTGCGGGCGGCGGCGTCCTCGCGGTCGCGCTGGGACGCGTCGGCAGCACCCTCGTCCGCGGCACGGCGGCGCTGCGCGAGGCGGTCCGGCTGCCCGCGCCCGCACGGACCGCTCCCCCGCTCGGCGACGTCGACCTCGCGGTCCCCGGCGCGGAGCCCTGGGCCACGCCCGTCACGGACTTCTACCGCATCGACACCGCCCTCGTCGTGCCCCGCGTCGACCCCGCGACGTGGACGCTGCGCGTGCACGGCCTCGTCGAGGAGGAGGTCGTGCTGACCTGGGACGAGCTGCTCGGGTCCGACCTCGTCGAGGCGTGGGTCACGCTCGCGTGCGTGTCCAACCCCGTCGGCGGCGACCTCGTGGGCAACCAGCGCTGGCTCGGCCTGCCGGTCCGCGAGGTGCTCGCCCGGGCCCGCCCCACGGGCGACGCGGACATGGTGCTGTCCCGGTCCGTCGACGGGTTCACCGCGTCCACGCCGCTGGAGGTGCTCACCGACGACCGCGACGCCCTGCTGGCCGTCGCGATGGACGGGCAGCCGCTGCCCGCCGAGCACGGGTTCCCCGTGCGGATGGTCGTGCCCGGGCTCTACGGGTACGTGTCCGCGACCAAGTGGGTCACCGAGCTGGAGGTCACGCGCTTCGACGCGGTGGAGGCGTACTGGACGCAGCGGGGCTGGTCGGCGCGCGGACCGGTGAAGACCCAGTCGCGCATCGACGTGCCGCGCGCCCTCGCCGAGGTCCCTGCCGGCGACGTGGTCGTCGCCGGCACGGCCTGGGCCCAGCACCGCGGCGTGACCGGTGTGCAGGTGCGCGTCGACGACGGGCCGTGGGTCGACGCCGAGCTGGCCGCGGACGGCGGCGTCGACACGTGGCGGCAGTGGCGCCTGGTCTGGGCTGCCGAGCCGGGCGAGCACACGCTGCGCGTGCGGGCCCTGGACCCGGACGGCCCGCAGACGGGTGTGCCCGCCGAGGTCGTGCCCGACGGTGCCACCGGGTACCACGCGGTGGACGTCACCGTCGTGTGACGCGGGGCCGTCAGTACACGTCACGGGCGTAGCGCTGGTCGGCGGACATCGCCTTGACGTACGCCGCCGCGTCGTCCGCGCTCATCGCCCCGTGCACCTGCACGACCTCGCGCAGCGCCGCGTCCACGTCGACCGCCATGCGGGTCGCGTCGCCGCACACGTACAGGTGCGCGCCGCGCTCCAGCCACGCCCACAGGGCCGGGCCGTGCTCGCGCATGCGGTCCTGCACGTACACCTTGGCCCGCTGGTCGCGCGAGAACGCCGTGTCCAGGCGGGTGAGCAGCCCGTCCGCGTGCCACGCCGCGAGCTCGTCCCGGTACCAGTGGTCGGTGGCGGCGTGCTGCTCGCCGAACAGCAGCCAGTTGTCGCCGGTGTGCCCGCGGGCGCGGCGCTCGGCGAGGAACCCGAGGAACGGCGCCACGCCGGTGCCGGGCCCGACCATGACGACCGGCGCCGACGGGTCCTGCGGCGGGCGGAAGTGCGCGTTCGGCTGCACGTGCACCGCGACCTGCGCGTCGGGCGCGCTGTCCGCGAGGAACGCCGAGCACACGCCCGTCCGGTCCGCGCCCGACGGGCTGGTCCACCGCACCACCGACACCGTCAGGTGCACGCGGTGCGGGTCCACGAGCGGGCTCGACGAGATCGAGTACTGGCGCGGCTGGAGGCGGCGCAGCACGTCCACCCACTCCTGCGCCGACGCCCGCGCGCCGACCTCGGCGACCACGTCGACGGCCTGCCGGCCCCACAGCCAGCGGGCGAGGTCGTTGCGGTTGTCCGGGCGCAGCAGGCGGCGCAGGTCGCCGTGGTCGGCGCGCTCGGCGACGAACCGCAGCAGGTCGGTCGTGGGCCGCGCGGCCTCGAGGTCGGTGCGCAGGGCCGCGGCCAGCGTCCGCTCCCCCAGGCCGTCGACGACGACCGGCGTGCCGCCGTCGAGCCCGGTGGCGTCCAACCACGCGGCCACCAGCGCGTCGGCGTTGACCGGTCGCACCGCGAGCGCGTCGCCGGCCGCGTACGTCACGGGCAGCGCGCTCGCGGAGGTGTCGAGGACGAGCTCGCGGACCTCCTTGGCCGAGCCCGGGCCGCCGAGCCGGCGGTTGCCGACGAGGACGGCGGTGCCGGGGTGGGCCCGGGTCGCGTGCGTCGGCGCGGGACGGGGCGGCGCCTCGGCCCCGACGGGCTGCGTGCGCGCGGGCGCCACGGTCGGCGCGACGTCGGGTGCGAGCGCGGCGACCAGGCCGTCGAGCCAGCGCTCGACGGCGTCGTCGTCGCCGGGCTCGCGCTCGAGCCGCTCGACGAGGCGGTGCGCGCCGAGCTCGGCCAGGCGACCGTCGAGGCGCCGCCCGTGCCCGCAGAACCGGTCGTACGCGGGGTCGCCGAGCGCGAGGACGGCGTAGCGGGCACCCTCGAACGTCGGTGCCTGCGGGTCGGCCAGCAGCTCCCACAGCGCGGTGCCGTTGTCGGGCGCGTCGCCGTCGCCGAACGTGCTGGTGACCAGGACGACGTCGGCGCGGCGCGGGAGCGCGTCGAGGGCGTCGTCCATGGCGACGACCTGGGGGGTGCGCCCCGTGGCCGCGAGCCGTGCGGCGACACGGCCGGCGACGTCCTCGGCCGTGCCGGTCTGGGAGGCCCACAGCACGACGAGCGCGCGCGTCGGTGCCGCGGCTGCCGGTGCGGCGTCAGGGCGTCGCGGGGCGCGCGAGAACATGCCCGCGAGGACGCCGTCGACCCACAGGGCCTGGTCGCCGGTCAGCGGTGCCGTCGCGGGCAGCACGGGGGTGCCGGGGGCGCCGCGGCCCAGGCCCGCGAGGAACCCGGCGAGGTAGCGGCGCTCCGCGTCGCCCAGGGGCGGGGCGGTGACCTGGTCGAGGCCGAGGGCCGCGCCCAGCGCGCGCATCGTCGCGGCACCCTCGGCCGAGGCGTCGTCCGCAGCCGCTCCGTCGACGACGGGCACGGCACCGTGGCGCCCGGCGGAGCCGGCGACGGGTCGCTCGGCGTCCGGGTCGACCGGCACGGGGGTGAGGGTCACGGCGCACGCCTTGAGCTCGGGCTGGAACGACAGCGGGTCGACGGCGTCGTTGGTCACCGCGTTGACCGACAGGTACTCCCCGAACAGGTCGTTCCAGTGGAACGGGGCGAAGCAGGTGCCCGGGAGCAGGCGGTCGGTGACGACGACGGGCAGGACCGCGCGCCCGCGCCGGGACGCGACCTCGACGCGGGCGCCGTCGACCAGCCCCAGGCGCCGGGCGTCGTCGGGGGCGACCTCGACGAACGGTCCGGGGTTGAGCCGGTTGAGGGCCGGCACGCGGCCCGTCTTGGTGAGGGTGTGCCACTGGTGCTGCACGCGGCCGGTGGTCAGCACGAACGGGTAGTCCTCGTCGGGCGCCTCGGCGGGCTCGACGTGCGGGCGGGGGTGGAAGACCGCGCGCCCGTCGGCCGTGGGGAACACGAGGCGGGGCCGGGTGCCGTCGGGGCGCACGTGCAGGGGCTGGTGCACGCCGTCGTTGAGGTAGCGCACGGGGTTGCGGGCGGGGGCGTCCTCGCCGGCGCAGGGCCACTGCACGGGGCCGCCGCGCAGCCGGGCGTGGCTGACGCCGCGCAGGTCGTACCCGGTGCCGGGGTTCGTGGTGCGGCGGACCTCCTCGAAGACCTCCTGCGCGCTGGTGTGCGCGAAGCCCTCGAAGCCCATGGCGGTGGCGACCTGGGCGACGAGCTGCCAGTCCGCGCGGGCCTGGCCCGGGGGGTCGAGCACCCGCCGCGCCAGGGTCATGGTGCGCTCGCTGGAGACCATGACGCCGTCGGCCTCGGACCACAGCGCGGCGGGCAGCACGACGTCGGCGTAGGCGTTGGTCTCGGTCTCGGCGAAGACGTCCTGGGTGATCACGAGCTCGGCCCGCTCGAGGCCCTCGATGACGGTCCGCCGGTTGCCGACCGACGCGACGGGGTTGGTGCAGATGATCCAGCAGGCCTTGATCTGCCCGTCGGCCATGCGCCGGAACATGTCGACGGTGCCGCGGCCGACGCCGTCGGGCCGCAGGGTGCCGGCGGGCAGCTGCCACAGGTCCTCGACGAAGGCGCGGTCCTGCGGGTCCAGGACGGTGCGCTGGCCGGGCAGGCCGGGGCCCATGTAGCCCATCTCGCGTCCGCCCATGGCGTTGGGCTGCCCGGTCAGGGAGAACGGGCCGCTGCCGCGCCGGCAGATCGAGCCCGTCGCGAGGTGCAGGTTGACCAGGGCGTTGGTGCTCCAGGTGCCGTGCGTGGACTGGTTCAGGCCCATCGTCCAGCACGACACCCAGCGCCCCGCGGCCCCGGCGATGAGGGCGGCGGCGGCCCGCAGGTCGTCGGCCCGCACGCCCGTGAGCGCCTCGACGACGTCGGGCGGGTAGTCCGCGACGAAGCCGGGCATCTGCTCCCAGCCCCGCGTGTGCTCGGCGACGAACTCCTCGTCGACGGCGCCGGCCTCGACGAGCAGGTGCAGCAGCCCGTTGAGCAGGGCCAGGTCCGACCCGGGCCGGACCTGGAGGAACAGGTCGGCCTTGTCGGCGGTCGCGGTGCGGCGCGGGTCGACGACGACGAGCTTCGCACCGGCCTTGACGCGGTCCAGCAGCCGCAGCCACAGGATCGGGTGGCAGTCGGCCATGTTCGCGCCGATGACGAGGAACACGTCGGCGTGGTCGAGGTCCTCGTAGGAGCCGGGCGGCCCGTCCGCGCCGAGCGAGAGCTTGTACCCGGTGCCGGCGCTGGCCATGCACAGGCGGGAGTTCGACTCGATCTGGTTGGTCCGCAGGTACCCCTTGGCGAGCTTGTTGGCCAGGTACTGGGCCTCGATGCTCATCTGCCCGGACACGTACAGCGCGACGGCGTCGGGGCCGTGCTCGTCGACGATCGCGCGCAGCCGGCGGGCGACGGTGGCGACCGCGTCGTCGACGGGCGTCGCGACGGGCTCGGCCCCGCGCTCAGGACGGACCAGAGCGGTGCTGAGCCGGCCGGAGGCGGTGATGACGTCGACGCTGGTCGCGCCCTTGGTGCACAGCCGGCCGGCGTTCGAGGGGTGGGAGCGGTCGCCGCTGGCCCGGCGCACCCGCGGACCCGCGTCGCCCGTCTCGACGTCGAGGACGATGCCGCACCCCACGCCGCAGTACGAGCACACGGTGGCGACCTGGGTCGTCCCCGTGCGCTCGTCCTGGGCGGCCGTGACGGCGCTCACTGTGCCTCCGTGGTCGGGTCGTGCCGCACGTGGGGTGCCGTGGTCACGCGGGCCACCGGGCTCAGATGACCGTCGTCCCGAAGGACGACCCGCGGCGGCCGTACACGGCCCACGTGGTGGTCGCCATGACCGCGTAGAGGGCCACGATCACCCAGAGCGCGGACTCGATGGTGCCGGTCGCGGTCGTGGAGACGGCGAACCCGCGCGGGATGAGGAAGCCGCCGACCGCGCCGACGGCACCGGCGATGCCGATGCACCCGGCCGCGGCCTTGGCGCGGCGCCCGCGGTCCGCGTCGTCGGTGGCACCGAACCGGAACACCGCGGGGATCATGCGGTAGACCGAGCCGTTGCCGGCGCCCGTCGCCATGAAGAGCACGAGGAACGAGCCGAAGAAGAGCCCGAACGCGCCGGACCGGAGCGCGAAGATCGCCGAGACCGTGCCGGCGGCCATGACCGCGAACGAGGCGACGGTGACGCGCGCACCGCCGAACCGGTCGGCCAGGGCGCCGCCGGCCGGTCGGGCGACGGACCCGACGAGGGCGCCGAGGAACGCGATCGACAGCGTGACCTCGGGGAACTGGTTCTTCAGCAGCGTCGGGAAGGCCCCGGAGAAGCCGATGAACGAGCCGAACGTGCCGATGTAGACGAACGAGATGATCCACGTGTGCCGTGCCCGTGCCGCGGCGCCGTAGGAGCGGGGGTCGGCCTTCGCGTTCGACAGGTTGTCCATGAACCGCCACGCGAGCACGGCGGCGACGAGGGCCAGCGGCACGAACATCAGCCCCGCGCGCTCGAGCTGCAGGCCGGCCCCCGCGACGATGACGAGCGGCACGGCGAGCTGCACGGCGGCGGTGCCGATGTTGCCGCCCGCGGCGTTCAGGCCCAGGGCCCGGCCCTTCTCCCGCTCGGGGTAGAAGAACGAGATGTTCGCCATCGACGACGCGAAGTTGCCGCCGCCGACGCCGGCGAGCGCCGCGATCGCGACCAGCACGCCGAACGACAGGTCGGGGCGCTGCACGGCCCAGGCCAGGGCACCGGCGGGCGCCAGCAGCAGCAGCGCGGAGATCACGGTCCAGTTGCGGCCGCCGAACACGGGCACCGCGAACGTGTAGGGGATGCGCAGCGTGGCGCCGACGAGGCTGGGCACGGCGATGAGCCAGAACATCTGGTCGGCGGTGAGGTCGAACCCGGCGGCGGGCAGTTGCGGCACGACGATGCTCCACAGCGCCCACACGGCGAACCCGAGGAACTCCGCGAAGATCGACATCACGAGGTTGCGCCGGGCGGTCGCACGGCCCGCGGACTCCCACTGCGCGGCGTTCTCCGGGTCCCACCCGTCGATCCACCGGCCGCGGCGGACGGTCAGCCCGTTCGTGGCGCTCGTGGTGTCTGTGGCGTTCGCGATGCTGGTGTCCGTGGTGGTGCTGGGGGGCGGTGCGTCTGCCGAGGTCGAGGTCGTCTGCGTCACGGGAGCCTCCGGGCGTCGTGCGTCCCGGGCGCGGTCGCGCACGGGTGGGGCGTCCGGCCGTGGGCCGTGGGCCCGGGCCTGCTGGGGCGTCGCCGCGTGGTGCCGGCGTGCCACCGACGCTAGGGAGCCCGTGTTTCGCCCGGTGACGACCGTGCGTAACCCCCCGCGAACGTTTCCCGCACACCCGCCGCGGACGCGCTGTGAGGTCCGCGGCGGGTGGGCGCCGCTCAGGGGTCGGTGACGAGGAACCGGCCCAGGGCCCCGCGCTCGGCGTCGCCCATGACGTGCGTGACGAACGGGTACGTGCCGGCCTCGGGGAACGTCAGCTCGACGAAGCCGCCCTCGGCCGCGCCCAGCGCGAGCACCTGCGCGCCGCCGGTGCCCGTGGACCCGCCGTCGCGCAGGGTCCAGTCGCCCTCGCGGTAGACCGTGTCGAACTGGGCGCCGACGACGTGGAACGACGAGGACCGGTTCGGCCCGGCGTCGAGCACCCAGACCCGGACCCGGTCGCCGGTGGACACCTCGACCGGGCGGTCGCGGTACTGGTTCGCGTACCCGTTGAACGCGACGAGCGTCGGCTCGCCCGACGCGAGCGCGGCCTCGTCCGCGAGGCCGCCCTGGGCGCCCAGGTACAGCTCGTGCTGGACCAGGACGAGCTCGTGGTCGACCGGCGGCAGGCCCGGCGGGTCGACGACCACGGCGCCGAGCATGCCGTTCGCGATGTGCAGGCTCATCGGCATGGTCGAGCAGTGGTACATCCAGATGCCGCTGCGGGTCGCCGTGAACGTGTACGTCAGGCGTTCGCCCGGGGCGATGGTGCGCATGACGTCGTCGGGGGCGAGGGCGCCGGCGTGGAGGTCGACCGAGTGACCGATCGTGCCGTCGTTGACGAGGGTGACGACGAACGTGTCGCCGACGCGCCCGTGCAGGACGGGTCCCGGTGCCGTGCCGCCGAACGTCCAGGCGGTGCGCGTGACCCCGGGGGCGACCTCCTGGACCGTCTCGGTGACGCGGAGCGTGACGCGGTGCGTGGTCGAGCCGTCCACCGGCGGCAGCGCCGGGTCGCGGGCGACGAACCCGGCACCGGGTGCGGCCATGAGGTCGAGCAGGTCGGCGGCGGGCACGCCGTCGCCGGTGCCGCCGTGCCCGTCGTGCCCGGCCTGCTCGTCGCGCCCGTCGTGCCCGGCCTGCTCCTCGTGCCCGTCGTGCCCGGCCTGCTCGTCGTCCTCGTCGTCGGCGGCCGCCGGTGCCGCGGGCGCGCCGACGGCGACGACGTCGAGGGTCATCCCCATGAGCTGGTGCCCGGCCACCGAGCACCAGCCGGCCAGGTCCGCGCCCACGACGCCGACGTCGACCGTGGCGACCTGCCCGGGGGCCAGCCGGCCGGAGGTGGCGCCGCTGTCGAGGACGAGGTCGTGCACGCCCGCGTCGACGTTCGTCACGCGCAGCACGAGGCGGTCGCCGGCGGGGACCTCGACGCGGTCGGGCACGAAGCGCATCTCGTGCGCCTCGACCTCGACCGTCGTGGTGCGCCCCGTCGCGGCCACGCCGGCGGCGTCCGCGGACCGCGCCGTGGCGGCCGTCACCTGCGTGAGACCCGCCGCGACGGGGTCCCCGGCCGCGGCCACGGCGACCGTGACGAGCAGCACGCCGGCGGCCAGGCTCGCGGCCCCGCGCCGCCGGGCCCGCTGCACGGCGCGGACGACCGGGCCCGGTGCGGCGCCGCGCGGGGGCGTCGGCGGCACGGCCGGGGCGGGGACGGCCCGGCGCGCCACGAGGACCGCGCGGACCACGAGGACGAGGAACCACCCGCCCGTGACCAGGGCGAGCACGGACGCGGCCACGCGCACGAGGCTGGGAGCGGGCAGCACGAAGACGGCGAGCGCACCGTTGAGCAGGACGACGCGGACGACGGCCGCACGGTCGAGCTCCGCCGCGACGGCCCGTGCGACGGCCGGCCCGCCGCCGAGGACCACGGGCAGCAGGTACGCCAGCGCACCGCCGAGCACCTGGGCGGCGAACCCGGCCACCGTGGCCGGGGCGAGCGCGGTCAGCCGCGGGACCAGGGCCTGCCAGGTGGGGCCGGACGCGACGACGACGCCGAGCGCGAGCACCGAGGCGCCCCACCAGACGACGGCCGCCCCGACGCTGCCCGCGGCGAAGGTCACCGGGGGCGCGGTGCGCGCCTGCCGCACGAGGACCCGCCCGACGAGCCCGACCCCGACGAGCACGACGCCGAGGCCGGCCCAGGTCACGGCCCGCACGCCGAGCGCCGGGCCGGCCGCGGCGACCAGCACGCCGACGACGAGGACCCGCAGGGACAGCACGGCGGTGCGCTCGGCGACGTCGTCGATGCGGGCGTGCAGGATCGTGGGCCACAGCACGACGAGCGTGCCGGCGACCGTGACACCCACCCAGCCGAGCAGCGTGAGCACCACGTGGGCGACGTACCACCGGGCGTACGCCTCGGGGCCCGGGCCGGCGGCAGCCATCGCGACGCCGCACGCGACGCCCGGCACGAGCAGCGCGCCCGCGGCGACGTAGGCGCGCACGAGGTGCCCGAACCGGGACGGCAGGGCACCGCGTCGCTGCCGGCGGATCCCGACGACCTGGGCCGCGGCGGCGGCGGCCACCGCGAGCGCACCCGCCACGAGCACGGCGGGCCGGCCGGTGAGGTGGCCGACGACGACCGCGAGCGCACCGGCGGTGTGCAGCGCGAGGCGCACGGCGAGCGCGCGGGGCGGCGCGGGGTGGCGCAGCAGCGTGTCGGCGAAGTGCTGGCTCCACACGAGGACGGCGGTGCTGACCGCGCCGAGCAGCGGCAGGTGCACGAGCAGCCAGCCCGGCTCGGGGAGCGCGCGGTGCACGAGGGTGGCGGCGGCCGCGGCGACGAGCCAGGCCAGGACGAGGGCGTTGGCGCGCAGGTGGCGCGAGGCCCGGTTCATCGCGGCCCGCCCGGGGTGAGGGCGACGGCGGTCGTGGCGGCGGCCGCTGGTGCCGCGGACGGTGCGCGGCCCGGTGTCCGGCCTGGCACGCGGCCCGGTGGCGGGGGGGCGGAGGGCCCGCGCAGGACGCTGCCGGCCGCGAGCACGACGAACGCGAGCACGGCGACGACGTTGCCGACGCCGCCGACCTGCACGACGACGTCGAGGCCCCGGGCGTCCCCCACCAGCACCCGCAGCGCGAGGGTCAGGTGCAGCAGCGCGAGGGGCACGTGCAGGACGGGCCGGTACGGCAGGGGGCGGCGCAGCACGGCGGGCAGGATCACCGGCGCGTGGGCCATGACCATGGACATCACGAACCCGAGGAAGACGGCGTGCAGGGTGGCGTCGTAGGCGGGGCCGGCCAGGACGGGCCCGGCCACCAGCCACAGCGCGCCGGCCACCGCGAGCCAGCCGTATCCGGTGAGCATGGCCAGGGCCATGAACCGCGGCAGCCCGGTGCCGCGGACGGTGCGCCGGGCCACGTCGTGCCGCACGAGCACGGCGACGAGCGCCAGCACGACCGCGCCCAGGGCGGTCCACCCGACGGTGGGCGCGGCGAGGGCGAGGGCGGCGGCGAGGGTCCAGCCGAGGCCGAGCGCCCAGACGGCGTCCTCGACGCGCTCCCCGGGGGCGGCGACGCGCAGCAGCTCGAGGCGCTCGCCGGCGACGGTGAGCACCAGGAACCCGGTGAGGCAGGGCACGAGGTGCGGCACGGCGGAGCCCGCGAGCCACAGCAGGGCGGCGGCGAGCCCGTGCACGGCACCGAGCGCCTGCACCGCGAGCGCGGCGGAGCCCTGGCGCCGCCAGACGACGCCGTAGACGGCGACGAGCCCGGCCGCACCCGCGACGAGGGCCCCCTGACCGACCGCGAGCGGGAGGGGCATGAGCAGCGCGAGTCCGCCGAGCCCGAGGAGCGCGGGCGCGGCGAGGGCCGTCCGGCGGCGCACGGCGACGGCACGCTCGAGCGCGACGAGGGTGCCGACGAAGCCGAGCACCATGAGCGGCCCGTGCACGTCGGCCCAGCGGTCGACCCGGACGGGTGCGGGCAGCCCGAGCAGCAGGAGGGCGGCGTCCAGCCCGGCGAGCAGCGCGAGCGCGGCGGGGGCGAGGAGCACGACGTGCCGCGGGACCCTGGTCCCAGTCTTTTCCACGGCACGACGGTATTTAATGACGGGGATGCCACGCGCGGGACCTGGGTCCCGGACGCACCACGGGAGGCTGCCTTGCCCGACGACCTCGGGCCCGACCGGGCCCTGCCCGACCGCGTCGTGCCCGGCCACGACGCGCCGGACGACCTCGACGCCGGGACGGTGGGCCCGGACCGCGTGCGTCGCACCCCTGCCGCCCGGGTGCTCGCCGCACCCAGCCGGGTGGAGCTGCTGCACGTCCTCCAGGACGAGGGGCCGAGCACGACCGCGGCGCTCGCGGCCCGCACCGGCCTGCACGAGAACACGGTGCGCGAGCACCTCCAGCGCCTCGTCGACGCGCGGTTCGTCGTCCGCGAGACCGAGCACCGCACGACCCGCGGCCGCCCCCGCAGCGTCTACCGCGCCACCACCCGCGACGACGTGCGCACCGACCCCGGTGCCGCGCGGCACCTGGCCGAGTCCGTGGCGCGCGCCCGGCTCACCAGCGTCCTGCTCGACGGCTACGGCACCGGCGTCGGCGACGTCGCGTCCGCGGCCCGGCGCGCGGGCCGGGCGATGGTCGACGACCTGCCCGAGCTGCCCGCGGGTGAGGCCGACCAGGTGCTCGCGCTCGAGGCGCACCTGGACCGGCTGGGCTTCGACCCCGTCCTCGACGCCGACCGCACCGCGTTCGACCTGTGGCGCTGCCCCTTCCTCGACCTGGCGCGCGCCCGGCCCGAGGTGGTGTGCAGCGTGCACCTCGGGCTCGCGCAGGGCGTCCTGGAGCAGGTCGGCGGTCCCGTCCGCGCCGACCGGCTCGTGCCGTTCGTCGGCCCCCGCCGCTGCACGCTCCACCTGTCCGGCGCGTCCCGCCGGCCCACCGCCCCGCACGCCGCCCGGCGCGCACCCACCGAGGGAGAGCCATGAACCAGCCCGTCGAGATCCTGCCCGCCGCCCCCGCCCCTGCCGGCCACACCTGCGGCTGCGGCGGCCACGACGAGGCCGACCCCGTCCTCGACGTCCGCACCATCCCGCACGCGATCCGGCACGCGACGGTCTTCGGCGCGTTCGACGCGATCGCCCCGGGCGGGTCGCTCGTGATCGTGGCGCCGCACGCGCCGCTGCCGCTGCTCGCCCAGCTCGCCGAGCGCGCGCCCGTCGACGTCGAGTACCTCACCGAGGGACCGGAGGCCTGGCACGTGCGCCTCACGCGCCGCACCGACGCCTGACCGCGACGGCCGGTCCCGACCCCGGGACCGGCCGTCGATTTTGCACGGTCGTCCGAGTCGCACCGCCTCGGGCGCCCCGGCACAGTGACGAGCAGGAGGCCGCCGGACGGCCGCGCACGACCACGAAGGAGTGTTCGATGACGAGCACCACCCTGGCCCCGGACCTGTCGAACTGGGACCCTGAGAACCCGCAGACGTGGGACAAGCGCCTGGCGTGGCGCACGCTGTGGGTCACCACGTACAACCTGACCCTCGCGTTCGCGGTCTGGTACCTGGTGAGCGCGATCGCCCCGCGGCTCACCGCCGTCGGCTTCGACCTGACCACCGCGCAGCTGTACTGGCTCGTGGCGCTGCCCGGGCTCGCGGGCGGCATCATGCGGCTGGTCTTCATGTTCCTGCCGCCCGTCGTCGGCACGAAGACGCTCGTCGGCGGCTCCGCCACGCTGCTGCTGCTGCCGATGGTCGGGTGGACGCTCGCCGTGCGGGACACCACGACGACGTACCCGGTGCTGCTGCTGCTCGCGCTGGCGTGCGGGATCGGCGGCGGGGCGTTCGCCGGGTTCATGCCGTCGACCAGCTACTTCTTCCCCCGGGCGATGTCGGGGACGGCCCTGGGCCTGCAGGCCGGCATCGGCAACTTCGGGGTCAGCCTCATCCAGTTCCTCGTGCCGTGGGTCGTGGGCTTCGGGCTGCTCGGCACCGCGGCGCTCACCCCGCAGCAGACCGTCGAGGGCGGCGACCTGTGGCTGCACAACGCGGGGCTGGTGCTCATCCCGTGGGTGGTGCTGGGCATCGTGCTGGCGGCGGTCCTGCTGCGCCGCGTGCCGGTCACCGCGAACCTGCGCCAGCAGCTCGACATCTTCCGCGAGCGCCACACCTGGTACATGACCGCGATCTACACGATGACGTTCGGGGCGTTCTCCGGGTTCGCCGCCCAGCTCGGGCTGCTCGTCAACCAGGTGTACGGCGGGTTCGCCGACGCGCCCGACCCGCTGCGGTACGCGTTCCTCGGCCCGCTCCTCGGCTCGATCACCCGGGCCGCCTGGGGTCCGCTGTGCGACCGGTTCGGCGGTGCGGTGTGGACGTTCGTCGCCGGGGTCGGCATGACCGTGTCGACCGTCGTCGCGGCGCTGTTCCTCACCCCGTCGGACGTCGGGGAGTTCACGTGGTTCCTCGTCGCGATGCTCGCGCTGTTCACGTTCGCGGGCATCGGCAACGCCGGCACCTTCAAGCAGATGCCCATGATCTTCCCGCGTCGCCAGGCCGGCGGCGTCATCGGGTTCACGTCCGCGATCGCCGCGTTCGGGCCCTTCCTGGTCGGCATGGCCCTGTCGGTGTGGACGCCCGTGGCGTTCTTCGTCGGCGCGGCCGCGTACTTCGCCGGCTGCACCGTCCTGGCCTGGGCCCAGTACGCCCGCCCCGGCGCCCCGCGCCCCAGCTGAGCCCGCACCCCGGCGCCCGGCCACCGACCGGGTCGTCCCGCACCCGCCCCACGGGAGGTCCGATGACCACCACCAGCCCCCGGCCCGGCACGTCCGACGCCGACGCCCTCGTCCGGCTGGGCTCGCGCCTGCGCCGCGGCGAGGTGTCCCCCGACCTGCGCAGCCTGTTCCTCGAGGGCGGGCGCGAGGGCGACGCGTTCTACCGCGACCGGTGGAGCCACGACAAGGTGGTGCGCTCCACCCACGGCGTCAACTGCACCGGCTCGTGCTCGTGGAAGGTGTACGTCAAGGACGGCATCATCACCTGGGAGACGCAGCAGACCGACTACCCGTCGGTCGGCCCCGACTCCCCGGAGTACGAGCCGCGGGGCTGCCCGCGCGGCGCGGCGTTCTCCTGGTACACGTACTCCCCCACCCGCATCCGCTACCCCTACGTGCGGGGCGCGCTGCTGCGCGCGTACCGCGAGGCGAAGGCCCGCACGGGCGACCCCGTCGAGGCGTGGAAGGCCGTCACCGCCGACCCCGACCCCGCGTACAAGCGCGCCCGCGGCAAGGGTGGCCTGGTGCGCGCGTCGTGGGACGAGGCCGCGGAGATCGTCGCGGCGGCGCACGTGCACACCATCGAGGAGTACGGACCAGACCGGGTCGCGGGGTTCTCGCCCATCCCGGCGATGTCGATGGTCTCCCACGGTGCGGGGGCGCGGTTCGTCTCCATGCTCGGCGGCACGATGCTGTCGTTCTACGACTGGTACGCCGACCTGCCCGTGGCCTCCCCGCAGGTGTTCGGCGACCAGACCGACGTCCCGGAGTCCGCCGACTGGTGGAACGCGGCGTACCTGGTCATGTGGGGCTCGAACGTGCCCGTGACCCGCACGCCGGACGCGCACTTCATGGCCGAGGCGCGGTACCGGGGTCAGAAGGTCGTCACGGTCAGCCCCGACTACGCCGACAACACCAAGTTCGCCGACGAGTGGCTCGCCCCGCACCCCGGCACGGACGGCGCGCTGGCCATGGCGATGGGGCACGTCGTGCTGCGCGAGTTCCTCGTCGAGCGGCGCACGCCCCGCTTCGTGGACTACCTGCGCCGCTTCACCGACGCCCCGCACCTGGTCCGGCTCGTGCCCCGCGGTGACGCGTACGTCCCCGACAAGTTCCTCACGGGCGACCGGCTGCCCGCGCCGTCGGCCGACCGCGACGCGGCCTTCCAGACCGTGGTCCTCGACGCGGACGGCACTCCCGTGGTCCCGCCCGGCACCCTGGGGCACCGGTTCGACCCGGCGAAGGCCGGCACGTGGAACCTGCTGCTCGGCGACGTCGAGCCGCAGCTGTCGGTCGCGGACCTCGGCGCGTGGGACGGCGAGGCCGTGGCGGTCGACCTGCCCCGCTTCGACGTGGCGCCCGACGCCGGGCACGAGCACGAGGGCGGCGCCGGCGTGGTGCGCCGCGGCGTGCCCGTGCACCGCGTCGGCGAGCACCTCGTCACCACGGTGTTCGACCTGCTCCTGGCCCAGTACGGGGTCGGGCGCGACGGCCTGCCGGGCACGTGGCCCACCGGGTACGACGACGCGTCGACCCCCGGGACGCCCGCGTGGCAGGAGGAGATCACCTCGGTGCCCGCGTCCACGGCGGCCCGGATCGGGCGCGAGTTCGCGCAGAACGCCGAGGACTCCGGCGGGCGGTCGATGATCCTCATGGGGGCCGGCACCAACCACTGGTTCCACTCCGACACGATCTACCGCACGTTCCTCGCGCTCGTGCACATGACGGGCTGCCAGGGCGTCAACGGCGGCGGCTGGGCGCACTACGTCGGGCAGGAGAAGTGCCGGCCCGTCACCGGGTGGGCGCAGTACGCGTTCGGCCTGGACTGGGCCCGGCCCCCGCGGCAGATGATCGGCACCGCGTTCTGGTACCTGGCCACCGACCAGTGGCGCTACGACGGCCTGCCCGCCGACGCGCTCGCCTCGCCCCTCGCCCGGGGCACCTTCGCCGACCGCACGACCGCCGACTGCCTCGTGGAGTCCGCGCAGCGCGGCTGGATGCCCTCGTACCCCACCTTCGACCGCAACCCCCTCGACCTGGCCGACGAGGCCGCCGCGGCAGGCGTCGAACCGGCCGCGCACGTCGTCGCCGAGCTCGAGGCGGGGCGGCTGGGCTGGGCGTGCCAGGACCCCGACGACCCCCGCAACTTCCCGCGCGTGCTCAACGTGTGGCGCGCCAACATCCTCGGGTCCTCGGGCAAGGGCAACGAGTACTTCCTGCGGCACCTGCTCGGCACCGACAGCGCGGTCCGCGCGACCGAGGCCGCACCCGACCGCCGGCCCCGCACCATGACGTGGCGGGACGAGGCCCCCCGGGGCAAGCTCGACCTGCTGGTCACCAGCGACTTCCGCATGACCTCGACGACCCTGTTCTCCGACGTGGTGCTGCCCGCGGCCACCTGGTACGAGAAGCACGACCTGTCGACGACGGACATGCACCCGTTCGTGCACTCGTTCAACCCGGCGATCGCCCCGCCGTGGCAGACCCGGACCGACTTCGACGTGTTCGCGACCCTCGCCCGCGAGGTCCAGCGCGTCGGCGGGCAGCGCCTGGGCGTGCGCCGCGACCTCGTCGCCGTCCCGCTCATGCACGACACCCCGGACGAGCTCGCGACCCCGCACGGCAGCGTCCCGGCGGCCGACCACCGGCCCGGGGTGACGATGCCCCGCCTCGTCGTCGTCGAGCGCGACTACACGAGCATCGGCGACCGGTGGGCCGCGCTCGGGCCGCTGACCGCGAGCGCCGGCATGGTCACCAAGGGCGTCGCGTTCTCCCCCGACCAGGAGGTCACGGCCCTGGCCCGGACCAACGGCACCGTGGCCGCGGGCCCGGCGGCGGGACGCCCCCGGCTGGACGAGGCCCGGCAGGTGTGCGAGACGATCCTCGCGCTGTCGGGCACGACGAACGGCCGCCTCGCCGTGCAGGGGTTCGAGCACGTGGAGGCCCGCACGGGCACGTCGCTGGCGGAGCTGGCGCGCGACCACGAGGGCGAGCGGATCCGGTTCGCGGACGTGCAGGCCCGGCCGGTGGCGGTGATCACGTCGCCGGAGTGGTCGGGGTCCGAGCACGGGGGCCGGCGGTACTCGGCGTTCACGATCAACGTCGAGCACCACAAGCCGTGGCACACCCTGACCGGCCGCCAGCACTTCTACCTCGACCACGACTGGATGACCGAGCTGGGCGAGGCGCTGCCGGTGTACCGGCCCCCGCTGGACCTGCACCGGCTGTTCGGCGACGCCCGGCCGGGGTCGACCGACCCGACGGGCGCCCCGGGGTCGCAGGGCCACGCGGAGGTCGCGGTGCGGTACCTGACGCCGCACTCGAAGTGGTCGATCCACTCCGAGTACCAGGACAACCTGTTCATGCTGTCGCTGTCGCGCGGCGGCCCGACGATCTGGATGTCCCCGCAGGACGCCGGGCGGATCGCGGTGCGCGACAACGACTGGGTCGAGGCGTACAACCGCAACGGCGTCGTCGTGGCCCGGGCGATCGTCTCGCACCGCATGCCCGCCGGGACCGTGTACATGTACCACGCCAAGGACCGGACGGTGGACGTGCCGCGGTCGGAGACGTCGGGGCTGCGCGGCGGCATCCACAACTCCCTGACGCGGGTGCTGCTCAAGCCCAGCCACCTCGTCGGCGGGTACGCCCAGCTGTCCTTCGCGTTCAACTACCTCGGGCCGACGGGCAACCAGCGCGACGAGGTCACCACGATCCGCCGCCGCTCGCAGGACGTGGAGTACTGATGGCGGGCGCACCGAGCACGACGACCGGACGACGAGCCGCACGACCGACCGCTGGGGGTGCCCGATGAGGGTCATGGCGCAGATGGCGATGGTGATGAACCTCGACAAGTGCATCGGGTGCCACACGTGCTCGGTGACCTGCAAGCAGGCGTGGACGAACCGCACGGGCGTGGAGTACGTGTGGTTCAACAACGTCGAGACCCGGCCCGGCGTGGGGTACCCGCGCACCTACCAGGACCAGGACCGGTGGCTGGGCGGGTGGGAGCGCACACGGCGCGGTCGGCTGCGCCTGCGGGCCGGGGGGCGCCTGCGCAAGCTCACGCACATCTTCTCCAACCCGACGCTGCCGAGCATCGACGACTACTACGAGCCGTGGACGTACGACTACGACGTGCTGCTGTCCTCGCCGCAGGGCGAGCACACGCCGGTCGCGCGCCCGAAGTCGCTGATCACCGGCGAGGACATGCAGATCCGGTGGTCGGCCAACTGGGACGACAACCTCGGCGGCTCGGGCGAGACGATGGCCGACGACCCCGTGCTGGCGACGATGAGCACGCAGGTCAAGGCCGAGCTCGAGCAGGCGTTCATGTTCTACCTGCCGCGCATCTGCGAGCACTGCCTCAACCCGTCGTGCGTGGCGTCGTGCCCCTCGGGGGCGATGTACAAGCGCGTCGAGGACGGCATCGTCCTCGTCGACCAGGACCGCTGCCGCGGCTGGCGCATGTGCGTGACGGGCTGCCCGTACAAGAAGGTCTACTTCAACCACAAGACCGGCAAGGCCGAGAAGTGCACGCTGTGCTACCCGCGCCTGGAGGTCGGCCTGCCGACGGTCTGCTCCGAGACGTGCGTGGGGCGGCTGCGCTACCTCGGCCTCGTCCTGTACGACGAGGAGCGGGTGCTGGCGGCCGCGTCGGTCGAGGACCCGACCGACCTGCTCGACGCGCAGCGGTCGGTGCTGCTGGACCCCCACGACCCGGAGGTCGTCGCGGCGGCACGCGCCGCCGGCATCCCCGACGACTGGGTCGAGGCCGCCCAGCGCTCGCCGGTGTGGCGCCTGATCAGCGAGCTCGAGGTCGCGCTCCCCCTGCACCCGGAGTACCGCACCATGCCGATGGTCTGGTACATCCCGCCGCTGTCGCCGGTCGTGGACGTCGTGCAGGGCACGGGCGCCGACGCGGAGGACGCCCCGACGCTGTTCGCGGCGATCGACCGCCTGCGCATCCCCGTGGAGTACCTCGCGGGCCTGTTCACCGCGGGCGACGTCCGGCCCGTGCAGGACGTCCTGCAACGGCTGGCGGCGATGCGTGCGCACATGCGCAACGTCAACCTCGGCACCGAGCAGGACCCGCGGATCGCCGCGTCCGTCGGCATGACCGGCGAGGAGATCGAGGCGATGTACCGCCTGCTGGCGATCGCGAAGTACGAGGACCGGTACGTCATCCCCAGCGCGCACGCGGAGGTCGCGCGCGACCTGGAGGAGATCGCGTCGGGCTGCTCGCTCGACGGCGACGGCGGGCCCGGCATGGGGGGCGCCGGACCGTTCGGCTCCTCGAGCGGGCGCCCCGTGCGGGCGACCGTCGAGACGTTCCACGCGCTCGCGGACCGGCAGCGGGCCGACCGCCCGGCCGGCGGGGCGCCCGGGCGGGTCAACCTGCTCAACTGGGACGGCAACGGCACGGCGCCCGGGGTGTTCCCGCCCGCGCCGGGCGAACCGGGCTACGGCGAGGGCCCGGAGGTCGGGCGGTGAGCCGCCGGGCCCCCGCGCTGCCGTTCCTCGACCCGGTGCCCGTGGACGCGGAGCAGCGGGCGACGACGCACATGGCCGCCGCCCTGCTGCTCGCCTACCCCGACGAGGGGCACGCGGACGTGCTGGCCGGCGTGCGCGACGCCCTGCCGACCCTGCCGGCGGCGGTCCGCGACGCGCTGGACCGTCACGTCGGCACCGTCGACGGGTGGGACCTGGCGCAGCGGCAGACCCACTACGTCGAGACGTTCGACCTGCGCCGGCGCTGCGCCCTGCACCTGTCGTACTACTCCGCGGGCGACACCCGCCGGCGCGGCATGGCGCTGGTGACGTTCGTCGAGGCGTTCCGTGCCTGCGGGTGGCAGCCGCCCGACGACGAGCTGCCCGACCACCTGCCCGCCGTGCTCGAGCTGTCCGCGCGCGACCGCGGCGAGGTCCCCGCGCTGCTGCTCGGCGCGCACCGGGAGGGCGT
Source organism: Cellulomonas sp. SLBN-39 (assembly GCF_006715865.1). Lineage (NCBI taxonomy): Bacteria > Bacillati > Actinomycetota > Actinomycetes > Micrococcales > Cellulomonadaceae > Cellulomonas > Cellulomonas sp. SLBN-39. The sequence goes on from NZ_VFOA01000001.1 coordinate 3,712,197, forward strand.
GGAGGTGCTGCGCTCGGCGCTGCACGCCCTGACCAGCCCGTACGCGCACGTCCTGGACGCGGTGTGCCGCACGCTGCCGCCCGTGGACGCCCGCGCGGCGGCCCGGTTCGCCGACCTCGTCGCCGCCGGCCCGCCGCAGGAGACCGTCGGGCTCGCGTCCCCCCTGCTCCCCTTCCCGACCGTGCGACCCTCGGAGGTGCCGGCATGACCAGCACGGACGTCCTGCTGTGGGTCGCGGTCCCCTACGTCGCCGCCGCCGTGTTCGTCGTCGGGCACCTGTGGAGGTACCGCTACGACCAGTTCGGGTGGACGACCCGCTCGTCGCAGGTCTACGAGAACCGGCTGCTGCGCTGGGGGTCGCCGATGTTCCACGTCGGTGTCCTCATGGTCGCCGGCGGGCACGTCGTGGGCCTGCTCGTGCCGCGCACGTGGCTGGAGGCCGTCGGCGTCACCGAGCACGCCTACCACCTGGGGGCGACCTGGCTGGGCACGGTCGCCGCGGTGCTGACCCTCGCGGGCCTGGCGATCCTCGTGTACCGGCGCCGCACGGTGGGGCCGGTGTTCCTCGCGACGACGCGCAGCGACAAGCTCATGTACGTCGTGCTGGGCGCGACCCTGGCGCTCGGCACGGCCGCGACGGTGATGTTCCAGGTGCTCGGGGACGCGTACGACTACCGGGGGTCGATCGCGCCGTGGGTGCGCGGCCTGCTCACGTTCCGCCCCGACGCCGGCCTCATGGCCGACGTGCCGCTGATGTTCCAGCTGCACGTGCTCAGCGCCCAGGTGCTCGTCGCGATCTGGCCGTTCACGCGGCTCGTGCACGTGTTCTCCGCGCCCGTGGGCTACCTGGTGCGGCCGTACGTGGTGTACCGCTCGCGCGACGACCGGCGCACCGGCTCACGGGCCGTGCGCCCTGGCTGGGAGCGTGTCGAACGGCCCGGGGCCGCCCGCCGCCGCTGACCGGCCGTCCACGCCGCCCCGCCTGAGAGGATCGACCCATGCCCGACCTGGAGGCCCTGTCCGCCACGCACCTCGAGCTCGCCCGGCACGACCCGCACGGGCGCAGCGCACGGCTGGTCGTGCACGACGGCGAGCTGCGGCAGACCGTGCTGGCCCTCGTCGCCGGTGCACGGCTCGGGGAGCACGCGTCGCCGCCGGCGGCGAGCCTGCAGGCGCTGCGGGGGCGGGTGCGCGTCGAGGCCGCGGGCGCGCTGCAGCAGGAGGTCGCGGCCGGCGAGCTCGCGCTGCTCACGCACGAGCGGCACGCCGTGGTCGCGCTGGAGGACAGCGTGCTGCTGCTGACCACCGTCACCGGCGTCGCGGGCGGGTCGCACGGATGAGCACCCGGCCCCCGGCCCGGCCCGGCCCTCTCGTCGCCCCCGGCCCGGCGCTGACCGCCGCGCAGGTCGAGCGGTACGCCCGGCACCTCGCGCTCGACGAGGTCGGCGAGACGGGGCAGCGGCGGCTCCTGGCCGCCCGCGTGCTGGTCGTGGGGGCCGGCGGGCTCGGCTCCCCCGTGCTGCTGTACCTCGCCGCCGCGGGCGTGGGCACCCTGGGCGTGGTCGACGACGACGTGGTCGACGTGTCGAACCTCCAGCGGCAGGTGCTGCACGGCACCGCCGACGTGGGCCGGCGCAAGGTCGACTCCGCCGCCGACGCCGTCCGCGCCCTGGACCCCGCCCTCGACGTGCGCGTCCACCCCGTGCGGCTGGACGCCTCGACGGCGCGCGACGTGCTGGCCGGGTACGACCTGGTGGTCGACGGCTCGGACAACTTCGCCACCCGCTACCTGCTGAACGACGTCTGCGCCGAGCTCGGTCTGCCGTGGGTGTGGGGGTCGCTGCAGCGCGGGCACGCGCAGGTGGCGACGTTCTGGACGCGGCCGCCGGTGGGCGAGGGCGTGGACCTGCGGGACGTGTTCGGCCAGGCGCCGCCCGACGGCGCCGTGCCGTCGTGCGCGCAGGACGGCGTGCTGGGCGTCGTGTGCGCCGCGGCGGGTGCCGCGATGGCGATGGAGGTCGTCCGCCTCGTGTGCGGCACGGGCCGGTCCCTGCTCGGCCGGGTCGCGGTCCACGACGCGTTCGACGGCACGTGGCGGGACGTGCCCGTGCGCCGCGACCCGGCGCGCGAGGTGCCCGCCCGCCCGCCCGTGACCGGCCCGGTCGCCGCGTCGACGCGCCCCGCCCGCGCGATCGGGGCCGACGAGCTGGCCGCCATGCTCGCCGCCCGCGACGCCGGCACCCTGGCCCTCGACGTGGTCGACGTGCGGGACCGCACGGAGTTCGTGCACGGCTCCGTGCCCGGTGCGCGGCACGTCCCGCTGGAGGCGTTCGTGGACGGCTCCGCGCTGCTGGACGTGCCCGACGACCGGACCCTCGTCGTGGTCTGCCGGCTCGGCTCCCGGTCCGCCCACGCCGCGGCCCTGGCGCGCGCCGCCGGCGTGCGCGACGTGCACCACCTGCGCGGCGGGCTGGCCGCGTGGCGGGCCGGGCGCACGGTCCGCGCGTGACCGCGCCGCGGGCCGCCCCCGTGCCACCGGCCCACCGCGCGTCGCCGGCTCAGCCCGGGTGGTCGCCGCCGCCCAGCTGGCCCAGCGCGTGGGGCAGCACCCGGGTGAGCACGCGCAGCGCGTCCCGGCACGCACCGGGCGACCCCGCGACGTTCACCAGCAGCGTCCGCCCCGCCACGCCCGCGACGCCGCGCGAGAGCATCCCCGCGGCCACGCCCCGGGCCACGGCGTCCGCCCGCAGCGCCTCCGCGACGCCCGGCACCGACCGCTCGACGACCCGGGCCGTCACCTCGGGCGTCAGGTCCCGCGGGCCCAGACCGGTACCACCCGTCGTCAGCACCAGCGCGACCCCCGCGGCCACGGCCGCCCGCAGCACCTCCTCGACGGGCGCGCCGTCCGGGACGACCACGGGGTCGTCGACCCCCAGGCCGAGCGCCCGCAGGCCCTCGACCAGGACCGGCCCCGAGCGGTCCTCGTACACCCCGGCGGAGGCACGGTCCGAGACCGTCACGACGAGGGCCCGCAGACCTGCACCGTCCGGCCCCACGGGCGCGGCGCCCGGCAGGGCGTCAGGCACGGCGCCACTCGCCGGAGCGGCCGCCGTCCTTGTGCTCCACCCGCAGGTCGGTCAGGTGCGCGCCCCGGTCGACGGCCTTGACCATGTCGACCAGCGTCAGCCCGGCCGCGGCGACGCACGTGAGGGCCTCCATCTCGACGCCGGTGCGGTCGGCGGTGCGCACGTGCGCGTCGATGTGCACGCCGTCGTCGACCACCTCGAGCTCGACCCGCACGCCGTGGATCGCCACGGGGTGGCACAGCGGCACCAGGTCGGGCGTGCGCTTGGCGGCCTGGATGCCCGCGATCCGCGCGACCGCGAGCGCGTCGCCCTTGGGCACGCCCTCGCCGCGCAGGAGCGCCACGACCTGCGGCGTCGTCACCAGCCGGCCGGTGGCGCGGGCCGTGCGGACCGTGACCTCCTTGTCGGCCACGTCGACCATGTGCGCGGCACCGCGCGCGTCGACGTGCGTGAGGCGGGCGTCGGGGTCGGTCATGCGTCGTGCTCCCTCAGGTCGATCACGGTCACGGTCTGCCCGGGCGTCACGTGCGTCACGGGCTCGGGCAGGTCGATCAGCGCGTCGGCGGTGGCCAGCGCGCCCAGCAGGTGCGAGCCGGGCCCGCCGACGGCGGCGACGCGGGGCTCGGGGCCGGACAGGTCGAGCGCCCCGCGCAGCAGCTGGCGGCGCCCCTGCGGGGAGCGCACCTCCCCCACGAGCCGGGCGCGCAGCGTGCGCCGCCGGGTCCGCGACGCGCCGAGCATGTGCCGGACCAGCGGGCGCACGAAGACCTCGAACGAGACGAACGCGCTGACGGGGTTGCCGGGCAGCGCCACGACGGGCGTCCCGTCGGCGAGCCGCCCGGTGGCCTGCGGCCTGCCGGGCTGGACCCGCACGTGCACGAGCTCGGCGGCGCCGACGGCCGTCAGGGCGTCCCGCACCACGTCGTACGCGCCGACGGACACCCCGCCGGTCGTCACGACGAGGTCGGCCCGGGCCGCGAGCGCGGCGAGCGCGTCCTGGACGGCCCGCACGTCGTCGGGCACGACCACGACGTCGACGACCTCGGCGCCCGCGGCGCGTGCGGCGGCCGCGAGCTGGACGCCGTTGGACTCGTGGATCTGCCCGTGCGCGAGCGGCTGCCCGGCGGCGACGAGCTCGGAGCCGGTCGACAGGACCGCGACGCGGGGGCGGCGGTGGACGTCGACGCGCCCGTGCCCGGTGGCGGCGAGCAGGCCGAGCGCCCCGGCGCCCAGCACATCCCCCGCGTGCAGCAGCACCTGGCCGGCGCGCACGTCCTCCCCGCGCCGGCGCACGTGCGCCCCGGCGGCCACGACGTCGTCGACGCGGACCCTCCCGGTCCCGCCGTCGGTGCGCTCGACGGGCAGCACCGTGTCGGCGCCGGCGGGCAGGGGGGCGCCCGTCATGATCCGCACGGCCGCGCCGGCGGGCACGTGCACGGACCGGGTGTCCCCGGCCGGGACGTCGTCGGCGACGTCGAGCACGGCGCCCGCGACGAGGTCGGTGGCCCGCAGCGCGTACCCGTCCATGGCCGAGTTGTCCCACGGCGGCAGGTCCACGGTGCTCGCGACGTCCGTGGCGAGCGCGAGGCCGAGTGCGTCGGCCAGCGGGACCGCCTGCACGGGCGTCGGCCCGGCCAGCGCGAGCACGGCGGCGGCGTGCTCGTCGAGCGTGCGGACCGGGCGCGGCGGCACGGCGGCGTGCGGGGCGGCGTCGGGCATGGGCCCAACCTACTGCCGGGCCGGGGCCCGCCCCGCGGACGTCCGGACGCCGCCGCACGGGGCCGTCCGTATCATCGCCGGATGCCACCCGTGAGCGCCGCCGGACCGAGCGCCGCCGGCGCCCCGCAGGCGACCGCGGGCACCGACGGGACGGCCGGCGTGCCGGGCGACGGCGGCCTCCACGACCGGTGGGGGCGCGTGGCGACGGACCTGCGGGTCTCGCTGACGGACCGCTGCAACCTGCGCTGCACGTACTGCATGCCGGCCGAGGGCCTGCCGTGGGCGCCGGACGAGACGGTGCTGACCGACGCCGAGGTGGTCCGGCTGGTGCGCGTCGCCGTCGAGCGCCTCGGCGTGCGGGAGGTCCGCTTCACCGGCGGCGAGCCGCTGCTGCGCCGCGGGCTGGAGGGCATCGTCGCGGCGACCTCCGCGCTGCGCACCCCGGACGGTGCGCCCGTCGGCACGGCCCTGACCACCAACGGCCTGGGCCTGGACAAGCGGGCCGCTGCCCTGGCCGCGGCGGGCCTGGACCGCGTCAACGTGTCGCTGGACTCCCTCGACGCCGCCCGGTTCGCCGCCATCACCCGCCGCGACCGCCTGCCCGACGTCCTCGCAGGGCTGCGCGCGGCCGAGGCGGCCGGGCTCGGCCCGGTGAAGGTCAACGCCGTGCTGGTCCGCGGCGTCAACGAGGACGAGGCCGTCCCGCTGCTGACGTGGGCGCTCGAGCACGGCTACCACCTGCGGTTCATCGAGCAGATGCCGCTGGGCCCGCACGGCTCGTGGAGCCGCGAGGATCTCGTCTCGGCGCGCGAGATCCTCGACGCGCTCACCGCGACGTTCGACCTCGTCGACGCGCCTGCGGGCGAGCGCGGCGCCGCCCCGGCGGAGACGTGGACGGTGCGCGGTCACCCGGGGGCGACGGTCGGGGTCATCGGGTCGGTGACCCGGCCGTTCTGCGGCGCGTGCGACCGCACCCGGCTGACCGCCGACGGGCAGGTCCGCAGCTGCCTGTTCGCCCGCGAGGAGCACGACCTGCGCGCCCTGCTGCGCGGCGGCGCCGACGACGAGGCGCTCGCGCAGGCCTGGCGCGCGGCGATGCTGGGCAAGAAGCCCGGGCACGGCATCGACGACGTCGGCTTCCTGCAGCCGGCCCGGACCATGAGCGCGATCGGAGGATGACGTGACGACGACGACGGCACCGGTGACGGTGCGGTACTTCGCGGCGGCCCACGAGGCCGCGGGCGTCGCCGAGGAGGTCGTCCCGCTCGCCGGCGGCGCGACGGTCGGCGACCTGCTCGACACGCTGGCGCACCGGCACGGGCCCGGCCTGCGCGACGTGCTGGCCCTGTGCGCCGTCCTCGTCGACGGGACGCTGCACCGCGACCGCGACCGCCCGCTCGGCACCCCGACGACCGTCGACGTCCTGCCGCCCTTCGCCGGCGGCTGAGCCCGCGGCGACCACGGTCCCCGCAGCAGCGGGTCAGGCGCAGTTGACCCACTCGTGCGTGCCGTCGGCGAAGACCTGCCGCTTCCACACCGGCAGCCGCGCCTTGACCTCGTCGACCAGCACCGCCGCGGCCTCGAACGCCTCCTGCCGGTGCGCGGCGCTCACCGCGACGCCCAGCGCGCACGCGCCGACGCCCAGCGGGCCCACCCGGTGCACGCACGCGACGGCGTCCACGGGCAGCCGCGCCGCGACGTCAGCGACCACCTGGGCCAGCACCGCCCCGGCATCGGGGTGCGCGACGTACTCGATCGACGTCACCGCACGCCCGTGGTCGTGGTCGCGCACGACCCCGGCGAACGTGACGACCGCACCCGCCGCGGGTGCGTCGACGGCACCGGCGAGCGCGGCGACGTCGACGACGGCGTCGGTGACCTCGGCGACGACGACCCGCCGTGCCGGCTCGGTCAGGCGCGAGGAGTCACGGGTGGTCTCGGGCACGGGACCACCCTAGGCCGCGGCCGTCGTGCCGGCGGCTACGCTGACCGGCGTGCGCTACCGGGTGAGCGAGGCCGCGACCCTCCTGGGCGTCAGCGACGACACGGTGCGCCGGTGGGTCGAGGCCGGCCGGCTCACGGCCGTGCGCGGCGCCTCGGGCCGCCAGGAGGTCGAGGGCACCGACCTGGCCCGGCTCGCCACGGAGCTCGCCGACGAGCCGGTGCCCGGGCGCACCTCGGCCCGCAACCGCATGCCCGGCATCGTCACCCGCGTGGTCCGGGACACCGTGATGGCGCAGGTCGACGTGCAGGCGGGGCCGTTCCGGCTGGTGTCGCTCATCAGCCGGGAGGCGGCCGACGAGCTCGCCCTCGAGCCCGGTGTGCGCGTCGTGGCCGCGGTCAAGGCGACCGTCGTCACCGTCGAGCGCCCCGAGCCGGTGTGAGCGGGACCGCCGCGCACCGCGTGGCACCGGGCGACGTCGTCGTGGTCGTCCCCGCGGGCGGCACGTCCCGACGCATGGGCGGCACCGACAAGACGGCCCTCGACCTGGCCGGTCGCACCGTGCTCGAGCACCTGCTGGACGGGCTGACGGGCTGGCCGGTCGTCGTGGTCGCACCACCGCGCGGCCGGGTCGGCGGCCCCGCGGTCCGCTGGGTGCGGGAGGACCCGCCCGGCGCCGGTCCCCTCGCCGCGCTCGCGGCCGGGCTGCGGGCCGCCCCCGACGCCGCCGTGCTGGTCGCGGTCGCCGGCGACCAGCCGTTCGCCGGCCCCGTGGTCCCGCTCCTGCTGCAGGCGCTCGCCGACGCCCCCGACGCGGACGTCGCGGCGGCGGCCGGCTCCGACGGCCGCGCCCAGCCGCTGCTGTCGGCGTACCGCACGCGTGCCGTCGGGGCGCTCCTGCGCCAGGACGTCGCCTCGCGGCCGGTCCGGCTGCTCGCCGAGGGTCTGCGCCGCACGGTCGTGCGGGTCGACGACGACGCCGTGCTCGACGTGGACGACCCCGCGGACGCCGCGCGCGCCCTCGCCGTGGCGCACCGGCGCGCGGGGGCATGACCTGCTGTCCGACCTGCTAGGCCGCGGAGCCGGGGCTGTCGTGGCGCGGCGGCGAGCCGTCCGCACGTGCGGCGACCTGGGCGTCGACCACCGCGAGGAGCTCGCGGACCCGGTCCGCCTGCTCCTGCGCGTCACCGCCGGCCCTGCCCGCGGCCAGGCCGACGAGGAACGCGGTCGTGGGGCCCGCGGGGCGCGCGACGCCGTGGGCCACGTCGCGCACCATGTCGAGCACCGGGCCGCACGTGGCGAGGGCGACCTCGGGCGCGACCCCGAGCTCGCGGGCGACCTGCACCAGCCACCCGTCGAGGGTGCTCGGGTCGCTCACGACCGGTCCCGCCGGGGCTGCACCGAGGTCGGGTCGAAGGCGCCGCCACGGACGTGGGCCGCCATGGCCTCGACCCGCACCGCCTGGTCCCGGCTGCGCTCGACGAGCCCGTCGATGCGCGGGCCGTCCAGCCCGAGGTCGTCGGCGTGCGCGCGCAGCGTGAGCCAGCCGAGCCGCTTGCCCTCGATCCCGGAGCGGACGATCTCCAGCTCGAGGAGCGGTGTCAGCGGCGAGGGTGTGCGCAGGCGACGGTTCGGCTTGAGCCGGGCGGCACGCTCGGCGACGGCCGCGAGGACGCGCTTGCTGCGCGAGGGTGCGAGGCCGAGGTCGCGGGCCGTCGCCAGGTGCAGCGCACGCTCCTCGACGAGCTCGGCGCGCAGACGGGCGAGGTCGTCGGCCACACCGACCAGGCCCGGCGCGCCCTGCATCCGACCGAGGCGTTCGATGATGCCGGTCGCACCCGTCACGTGGTCCTCCACGTACGTCTCGACCAGCCCGAGGTCCACCGTCGTCGCCATCGCTGCTCCTCGCGTCGTCGTGCCCCGATGCTGCACCCCACCGCGGGACCGCGCTCCCCGAGGGGGTCAGACCTCCTCGGAGGCCCGGGCCGGGCTCTGCTCGACGGCGGCCGGGGCCGTGTCCGCGTCGGGGACCGTCAGGTGCGGACGGCTGCGGCTGGCCTGCGGGCGGTAGACGATCCGCGAGTGGAACACGAACCGGGCGAGGAAGGCCACGACGAGCGTGATCGCGGTGGCCAGCACGGCCGCCACGTGCACGGTCTCGACGAGGATCCCGACCACCGGCAGGCGCAGCACAGTCTCGACGTTGTTGAACGTGAACGACTGGACGAACCGCGACCAGACGCCCTTGCCCTCGTGGCGCAGGTCGCGGAACACGAACCGCTCCTGCAGCAGGAAGTTGCCGATGATCGTCGCCTCGGCCGCGATGACCGCCGCCGGCAGCCACGCCATGCCGAGCGTGGTCAGCAGCGCCACGATCGCGACGTTCGCGACGGCGCCGATGCCGCCGATGATCGCGAAGCGGGACATGCGACCGAAGCGCAGGCCGGCGAGCTGCCAGAGGAAGTGCAGGCCCTGCGCGAGGTTCGCCTTGGACTCCCCGGCGAACCGCTCGCCGAAGACGAACGGCACCTCGGCGACCCGGAGCCGGTGGCGCGCGAGGATCTCGAGGAGGATCTTGAAGCCTCGCGGGCGCAGCGCCTGCATGTCGAGGGCGTCGCGGCGGACCGCGAAGAACCCGGTCATCGGGTCCGAGCAGTCGCGCAGGCGGACGGGGAACATGCCACGCGTCAGCGCCGTGGAGGTGGAGGACACGGCGCGGCGGACCGCGCCCGACAGGCCCTCGCTCGACCCGTCCTCGATGTAGCGGGACGCGACGACGACGTCGACGCCCGGCTCGGCCGCACGCTCGAGCATGGTGGGGATGAGCTCGGGCGGGTGCTGCAGGTCCCCGTCCATCACGAGGCACCACTGCGCGTCCGAGGCCGCGAACCCCGCGACGACCGCACCGCCCAGACCTCCGACGGGGTCGTCGCGGTGGATCACCCGGACGGGGTAGCCCGCGGTCGGCGCCAGGGCCCGGACGACCTCGGCCGTCTCGTCCCGCGAGTCGTCCACCACCAGGAGCTCGGCATCGATGCCCCGGACCGCGAGTCCCACGCGGCGCACGAGCTCGGGCATGTTCGGCGCCTCGTTGAACGTCGGCACCACGACGGTGACCGAGGGTCGTGCGGGGTCGGCGCCGACCCCGCTCCCCGTGTGCTCTGCTCCGTGCATGGTGCCCCGCTCGGTCGACCGTCTGCGGCTCGTCACCGCTGCCAGGACACGACACGGTAACGAACGACCCTGTGCCCGGTGAATCTCACCGGGCACGCTAAGCGTTTCACACCCGCCCCGCAGGTGCGGGCGACGAGCCTCCCCGAGGGACGGTGCACGCCGCGACGGTGCAGGATGACCGCGTGCAACGTGACGTGTTCGCCCACATGTCCCTCCGGGTCACCGAACCGGCGACCCTCGTCCTGGCGGTGGCCGTCGACGCCGGCCACCGTGCCGACGAGCAGCTCGACGTGCGCGCCGACGACGGGCCCGTCGACGTCCGCGAGCTCGTCGACGCGCACGGCACCCGCCTGCACGTGGTCCGGGCCCCGCGCGGCGAGGTCCGCGTGGCGTACCGGGCGCGCGTCGAGGGCCGCCTGCCCGCGCCGGCGGTCGACGAGGCGGAGCTGCTGTGGCACCTGCGCCCGAGCCGCTACTGCGAGTCCGACCAGCTCGCGCCGACGGCCCGGGCCGAGTTCGCCGGCCTGGACGGTGCCGACCTGCTGGCGGCCGTGAGCTCGTGGGTCGGCACCCGGCTCGCCTACGTTCCCGGGGCCAGCCTGCCGACGGACGGCGCGGTCCGCACCCTGCTCGCACGGCAGGGTGTGTGCCGGGACTACGCCCACCTGGTGGTCGCGCTGCTGCGGGCGCTCGACGTCCCGGCGCGCCTCGTCGCGGTGTACGCCCCCGGGCTGGACCCGATGGACTTCCACGCGGTCGCCGAGGCCTACGTGGACGGCGGGTGGCACGTGGTCGACGCGACGACGCTGGCCCCGCGCAGCACGCTCGTGCGCGTCGCCACGGGGCGGGACGCGTCGGACACCGCGTTCCTCACGGTCCACGACGGTCTGGCGAGCCTGGGCACGCTCGAGGTCGGAGCGGTCGCCGACACGTTGCCGGACGACGACGTGCGCGAGCTCGTGGCGCTCGGCTGAGGACGCGCCCGACGCCGTCCTCCCCCGGGCCCGACGGTGCGGCACGCCGCTCACCTGGACGGTCGTCGTGCGTACGCCGCGCCGACGTGGGCGTTCGCTGGCACGCTGTGCCCATGCGCATCTGGCCCGGACGCCCTTACCCCCTCGGCGCGACCTACGACGGGAGCGGCACCAACTTCGCCCTCTTCTCCGCGGTCGCGGAGCGTGTCGAGCTCTGCCTGATCGAGGCGGACGGCACCGAGACCCGCGTCGACCTCCCGGAGGTGGACGCGTTCGTCTGGCACGGCTTCCTCCCGACGATCGCCCCCGGGCAGCGCTACGGGTTCCGCGTGCACGGCCCGTACGACCCCGACCAGGGCCACCGCTGCGACCCGTCGAAGCTGCTGCTCGACCCGTACGCGAAGGCGATCGACGGTCAGGTCGACGGGGACGCGTCGCTGTACTCGTACCGCTTCGACGCCCCCGACGAGCGCAACACCGACGACTCGGCGGGGCACACGATGACGTCGGTCGTCGTCAACCCGTTCTTCGACTGGGGCCACGACCGCCCGCCGCAGCACGGCTACCACGAGAGCGTGCTGTACGAGACGCACGTCAAGGGCCTGACCCGCCTGCACCCGGCCGTGCCCGAGGAGCTGCGCGGGACGTACGCCGGGATGGCGCACCCCGCGGTCATCGAGCACCTGACCTCGCTCGGCGTCACGGCGGTCGAGCTCATGCCGGTGCACCAGTTCGTCAACGACCCGTCGCTGCAGGAGCGCGGGCTGTCGAACTACTGGGGCTACAACACGATCGGCTTCTTCGCCCCGCACAACGCGTACGCCGCCACGGCGGACTCCGGCCAGCAGGTCCAGGAGTTCAAGTCGATGGTCAAGGCGCTGCACGAGGCGGACATCGAGGTCATCCTCGACGTGGTCTACAACCACACCGCCGAGGGCAACCACATGGGCCCGACGCTGAGCTTCCGCGGCATCGACAACGCCAGCTACTACCGGCTCGTCGACGAGGACCAGGCGCACTACTTCGACACCACCGGCACGGGCAACTCCCTGCTCATGCGCTCCCCGCACGTGCTCCAGCTCATCATGGACTCGCTGCGGTACTGGGTGACCGAGATGCACGTCGACGGGTTCCGCTTCGACCTGGCCGCGACGCTCGCCCGGCAGTTCCACGAGGTCGACCGCCTGTCGGCGTTCTTCGACCTCGTGCAGCAGGACCCGGTCATCTCGCAGGTCAAGCTCATCGCGGAGCCGTGGGACCTCGGCGACGGGGGCTACCAGGTCGGCGGGTTCCCCCCGCTGTGGACGGAGTGGAACGGGCGCTACCGCGACACGGTCCGCGACTTCTGGCGGGGCGAGCCGTCGACGCTCGGCGAGTTCGCCAGCCGCCTGTCGGGCTCGTCGGACCTCTACGAGCACAGCGGACGGCGGCCGATCGCGAGCATCAACTTCGTGACGGCGCACGACGGCTTCACGCTGCACGACCTCGTGTCGTACAACGACAAGCACAACGACGCCAACGGCGAGGGCGGCCGCGACGGCGAGAGCCACAACCGGTCGTGGAACTGCGGCGTCGAGGGCCCGACGGACGACCCGCAGATCAGCGAGCTGCGCGCGCGTCAGCGCCGCAACTTCCTCGCGACGATGCTGCTCTCGCAGGGCGTGCCGATGCTCGCGCACGGCGACGAGCTGGGCCGCACCCAGGGCGGCAACAACAACGGCTACTGCCAGGACAACGAGGTCACCTGGGTCGACTGGGACCTCGACGAGGAGCGGCTCGCGCTGCTGGAGTTCACGCGGCGCGTCGTGCACCTGCGCCGGGACCACCCCGTGTTCCGGCAGCGCCGGTTCTTCGCCGGGGCGCCCGAGCACGGCGGGGAGTCCGAGCTGCGCGACATCGCCTGGCTGACCCCGTCGGGGCAGCACATGCAGGCCGAGGCGTGGAACTCCGACCACGCGTTCGCGGTCATGGTGTTCCTCAACGGCGACGCCATCGACGAGCCGGACATGCGCGGCGAGGAGATCGTCGACGACAGCTTCCTGCTGCTGTTCAACAGCCACTGGGAGAAGCAGTCGTTCAAGCTGCCCGGCGCGGACTACGGCCAGGCGTGGACGGCGGTGCTCGACACCGACGGGCAGGTCAAGGCCGGTCGCACGGTCAAGGCCGGGGGCCGCGTGACGCTCGCGCCGCGGTCGATGGTGCTCTTCACGCGTCCGCCGGTGAGCGAGCCGCCGTCGGCCTCGGGCAGCGGGGCGGCGGCGTCCGCGTCGCGCGAGGCGAGCCGGGCGACCCGCGAGGCGGGCGCGTGAGCGAGGGGCGCAGCACCGCGGAACGGCGCCTCGTCCGCCCGGGCCACCGGGTGCCGGTGTCGACGTACCGCCTGCAGCTGGGCGCCGACCTGACGTTCGCCGACGTCGCGGCGCGCGTGCCGTACTACGTCGCGCTCGGCGTCACGGACCTGTACCTGTCCCCCGTGCTCACCGCCGCCCCGGGCAGCACCCACGGGTACGACGTCGTCGACCACGACGAGGTCTCCCCCGTCCTCGGGGGGATCGACGGCCTGCGCGCGCTGTCCGCGACGGCGCACGCCGCCGGCCTGGGCGTCGTGCTCGACGTCGTGCCGAACCACATGGCGGTACCGACGCCGGTCTGGCACAACCGTGCGCTGTGGTCGGTGCTCGAGCAGGGCCCGGAGTCGGCGTACGCCGCGTGGTTCGACGTCGACTGGTCCGCCGGGGACGGGGCGGTCCTCATGCCGGTCCTCGGGGACCGGATCGGCGCCGTGCTCGCCCGCGACGAGCTCCGGCTCGCCGAGGAGGACGTGCCCGGCGTGGGCGTGCGGCAGGTGCTGCGGTACCACGACCACGTCTTCCCGGTGCGCGAGGGCACGGCCGCGCTGCCGCTGGCCGAGCTCGTGGAGCGGCAGCACTACCGGCTCGCGTACTGGCGCGTCGCCGACGAGGAGCTCAACTACCGGCGGTTCTTCGACGTCGGCACCCTCGTGGCGCTGCGCGTGGAGGACCCCGGCGTCTTCGACGCGACGCACGCGACGATCCTGCGCCTGCTGAGCGAGGGCGTCGTCGACGGGCTGCGTATCGACCACCCCGACGGCCTGGCCGACCCGGCGGGCTACCTGGCGCGGCTGCGCGAGGCCACCGACGGCGCGTGGGTCGTCGTGGAGAAGATCCTCGCCGGCCAGGAGGAGCTGCCCGACGACTGGGACACCGCCGGCACCACCGGGTACGAGTGGCTGTGGCGCGTGCAGCAGACGTTCGTCGACCCGGGCGGCGCGGCCGCGCTCGGCTCGGTCATGCACCGGATCGCCGGGGACGGGTCCGACGCCTTCGACGCCATGGTGGAGCAGGCCAAGCGCGAGGTCGTCGACGGGCCCCTGTACGCCGAGGTGCACCGCCTGACGACGCTCGCGTCGGGGATCTGCCACGACGACCTGCGCCTGCGCGACCACACGTGGCGTGCGCTGCACGAGTGCCTCGTCGAGCTGCTCGTCGCCTTCGACCGGTACCGCGCGTACGTCGTGCCGGGGCAGGTCCCCACGACGGACGCGACGGCGGCGTTCGCGGCCGCGGCCGACCTGGCCACGTCCCGGCTGGGACCGGGCCGCGAGTCGACCATGGAGGTCCTGGTCGACCTGCTGCAGGGGCGCGAGGCCGGCTCGGCGGGTCGCACGCGCGACCCGCGGCGCGACGAGCTGGTCGTGCGCTTCCAGCAGACCTGCGGGGCCGTCATGGCCAAGGGCGTCGAGGACACCGCCTTCTACCGCTGGACGCACCTCGTGGCACTGTGCGAGGTCGGCGGCGAGCCGACGCACTTCGCGACGACGCCCACGGACCTGGCCGCGTTCGCGTCGTCGGCGCAGAGCGCCGCGCCGCTGGGCATGACGACGCTGTCGACGCACGACACCAAGCGCGGCGAGGACACCCGGTCGCGCATCGGCGTGCTGTCCGAGCTGCCGCACGAGTGGGGCGCCCTCGTCGACGAGCTGCACCGCGTCAGCGCGCCCTACCGGGGCAGCCTGGTCGACGGGCGCACCGAGCACGTGCTGTGGCAGACGCTGGTCGGCACGTGGTCCGCCGACGGGCCGGTCGGCGCGGACCGCCTGGAGGCGTACCTGACCAAGGCGGTGCGCGAGGCCAAGGCCCGCACGTCGTGGACGGCGCCGGACGAGGCGTACGAGGACGCCGTGCTGCACCTGGCGCGCCGGGCGCTGGGCGACCCGCGGGTGTACGAGCTGCTGGACGGCTGGGACGTGCGCACGCGCGAGGCGGTGCGGGCGGCGACGCTCGGCACCAAGCTCGTCCAGCTCACGCTGCCCGGCGTCGCGGACGTCTACCAGGGCACGGAGGTGACGGCGCTGACGCTGGTCGACCCGGACAACCGGCGCCCGGTGGACGTGACCGCGCTCGGCGAGCGCCTCGAGCGCCTCGACGCCGGTGCGGGCCCGCGGGGGCTCGACGACGAGAAGCTGCTGGTCACGTCGCGCGCGCTGCGCGTGCGACGCGACATGCCGGAGGCGTTCGTCGGCCCGGAGGCGGGGTTCGTCCCGCTGCCGCACTCGTCGGGGCACACGCTGACGTACGCGCGCACCGCGTCGGGGCAGCCCCGCGTCGTGGTCGTGGCGACGCGGCTCGCGGCGGCCGTCGAGCGGCTCGGCGGCTGGTCGGACCACACGATCGCGCTGCCCGAGGGCACGTGGCACGACGTGCTCGCCGACCGCCCGGTGCCGGGCGGCGTGCAGCGGGTCGCGGACGTGCTCGACCGGTCGCCGGTGGCGCTGCTCGTCCACGAGGGGGTGTGAGCGTGCGACCGTCCGTCTGGGCACCCGCGGCGGCGCGCGTCGACCTCGAGCTGCCCGCCGACGGCACGCGCCTGCCGATGCGCCGCGGCGAGGACGGCTGGTGGTCCGCCGACGCGGACCTGCCGCACGGCACGGACTACGGGTTCGCCGTCGACGGCGGCCCGCCCCGCCCGGACCCGCGCTCGGCGTGGCAGCCCGAGGGCGTGCACGGGCCGTCGCGCGTGTTCGACGCGTCGACGTTCGCGTGGTCGGACGCCGGCTGGTCGGGCCTGGACGTGCGCGGCGCCGTGACGTACGAGCTGCACGTGGGCACCTTCACGCCGGAGGGCACGCTCGCGGCGGCCGCGCAGCGCCTCGACCACCTCGTGCGCCTCGGCGTCGACGTCGTCGAGCTCCTGCCGGTCGCGGCGTTCAACGGGCGGCACGGGTGGGGGTACGACGGCGTCGCCCTGTGGGCCGTGCACGAGCCGTACGGCGGGCCCGCGGCGCTGCAGGCGTTCGTGGACGCGGCGCACGGGCACGGCCTGGCGGTGTGCCTGGACGTCGTGCACAACCACCTCGGCCCGTCGGGCAACTACCTGGCGGAGTTCGGCCCGTACCTCACGGACGCGCACCAGACGCCGTGGGGCTCGGCGGTGAACCTCGACCAGGACGGGGCCGAGCACGTGCGCCGGTGGATCTGCGACTCGGTGCTGCGCTGGGCCCGCGACTTCCACGTCGACGCGTTCCGCCTCGACGCGGTGCACGCGCTGGTCGACGAGTCGGAGCAGCACCTGCTCGCCCAGCTGTCCGACGAGGTGGCGGCCCTGTCCGCGTCGCTGGGCCGACCGCTGGGCCTCGTCGCGGAGTCCGACCTGAACGACGTGCGGTCGGTGACGGCGACGCGCGACGGCGGCTGGGGCATGGACGCGCAGTGGGCCGACGACGTGCACCACGCGGTGCACGCCCTGCTCACGGGCGAGCGGCACGGCTACTACGTCGACTTCGGCGACCCGCAGGTGCTCGCGACGGCCCTGACGCAGGGCTTCGTGCACACCGGCGACCTCTCGACGTTCCGGGGCCGCCCGTGGGGCCGGCCGGTGCCGGACGACGTCGACGGCCACCGCTTCGTGGTGTTCTCGGCCAACCACGACCAGGTCGGCAACCGGGCCCTGGGCGACCGGCCGTCGGCGCACCTGCCCCCGGGGCGTCTGGCGGCGCAGGCGGCGCTGGTGCTGCTCTCCCCGTTCACCCCGCTGCTGCTCATGGGCGAGGAGTGGGGCGCCCGCACCCCGTGGCAGTTCTTCACCGACCACCCCGAGCCCGACCTGGCCGCGGCGGTCCGCGACGGGCGGCGGCGCGAGTTCGGCGGTCACGGGTGGGAGGAGCTGTACGGCGGGCCCGTGACGGTCCCCGACCCGCAGGACCCGGCGACGTTCGCGGCGAGCGTCCTGGACTGGTCGGAGCTCGAGGTCGGCGAGCACGCGCGGCTGCTGGAGTGGCACCGCACGCTGATCGCCCTGCGGCGGGTCGTGCCGGACCTGGCCTCGGGCGACCGGTCGCGCACCCGCGTGACCGTGCTGCCGGCGCAGGACGCGCCCGCCGCCGGACCTTGGCAGGGCGTGCTCGTGGTGCACCGGGGCGCGACGAGCGTCGTCCTCAACCTCACGGACGCGCCCGCGCGGGTCGACGTGGGTGGGTCGGCGCCGCGGGTGCTGGCATCGTGGGCGACGGGCGCGGTCGTGCCGCCGGCCGGGGACGACGACGCGTGGGCGGTCGAGCTGCCCGGGCCGGGCGTCGTCGTCGTCGGCTAGCGCTGCTGCCGTCGCCCGGGCCCCCCGGTGCGGCCCTGCGTGCCGGGCTCAGGGTGCCGCGGCGGCGACCGCGGCACCCTCGGCCGCCAGCGCCCCGAGGCGGGACAGGGCCCGGTAGTACTTCTTGCGGTACCCGCCGCGCAGCATCTCGGGGCTGAACAGGTCGAGGCCGTCGGTCAGGTCGTCGCCGGCCAGGAGCACGGGCACGTCCCGGTCGTAGAGCCGGTCGACGAGCACGACGAGGCGCAGCGCGACGTCCTGGCGGGTGACGGGGCCGACGCCGGTGAGCCCGACGAGGCCGACGCCGTCCAGCAGCGCGCCGTACCGGCTGGGGTGCACGGCGGGCAGGTGGCCGAGGAGGGACGCGAAGTCGTCCACGGTGGCGTCGGACCGCGCGCCGACCACCGCGGCGACCCGCTCGGCGGCCACGACCGGGGCGTGCGTCGTCACGACGCGGTGCCGGTGGTCCTCGCCGTCGATGCGCACGACCTCGAACCGGGCGGCCAGGGCCTGGATCTCGCGGAGGAAGTCCTCGGCGGCGAACCGGCCCTCGCCCAGCGACTCGGGCAGCGTGTTCGAGGTGGCCGCGAGCGCGACGCCGTGGTCGGCGAGCTCGCGCAGCAGGCGGGACATGAGCACCGTGTCGCCGGGGTCGTCGAGCTCGAACTCGTCGATGCAGACGAGCCGGCGCTGCGCGAGGGCGTCGACCGTGGGCCGGAAGCCGAGTGCGCCCACGAGGTTGGTGTACTCGACGAAGGTCCCGAAGGCGGCGTGCTGCGTGCCGACGGCGTGCGCGAGCGAGGCGAGCAGGTGGGTCTTGCCGACGCCGAAGCCGCCGTCGAGGTAGACCGCGGGGGCGGCGGTGCGGGGGCGACGGAACCAGCCTTTGGCGGGCGGGGCCGTCAGCCGGTCGGCGACGGCGCGCACGTGGGCGAGCGCGCGGGCCTGCGACGGGTGGTCCGGGTCGGGCACGTAGGTGTCGAAGGACTCGCGGGCGAAGTGCCGCGGGGGCACGAGCTCGCCGAGCAGCCGGTCGGCCGGGACGCGGGGGTCGCGCGCGGCGAGGCTGCGCGGGCCGGCGGGGACCGGCTCGGCGGCAGGGGTGCGGGCGGGGCCCGTCGGCTCGCCGGTGGCGGTCGCGGCCTGATCGGACGGGGTCACGGTGCCCGAGGATACGTGGGAGGACCACGGCCCGCCCTCCTGGACGCACGTCCACCCTGTGAGAAAGGGTCTCGCGATACGGACAGGTGCTGACGGGCTGTCATCGCGCGTGCGACCCTCGTCACGTGATCCACGGGAGCCTGCTCATGTGTCGGTGCTGTCGCACCGCCGCGGCCCCGTGCTGTCCGGCGCAGAGCTGACCCCGCCCGTCCCCCTGTCACGGGCGCGTGGTCCGCGTCCGTCACACCCCCACCCCTCGCACGGGTGGCGCGGACGCGAGCACGCGCCGAGATCCCCCGAGGAGCGCCGATGGCGCACACGTCCGCCACCGCACCGCCCGCCGCCCGTCCCGAGGGCCAGTGGGCCTTCGGGCAGCGCGAGCCGCTGAACCCGAACGAACGCTTCAAGGCCGCCGACGACGGTCTCAACGTCCGGCAGCGCATCGAGACCGTCTACTCCCGCGAGGGCTTCGCGTCGATCCCGCCCGAGGACCTGCACGGGCGCATGCGCTGGTGGGGCCTGTACACCCAGCGCCGCCCCGGGATCGACGGCGGCAAGACCGCCACGCTCGAGCCCCACGAGCTCGACGACGAGTACTTCATGCTGCGGGTGCGCTGCGACGGTGGCGCCCTGAGCGCCGCCCAGCTGCGCACGATCGCCGAGGTCTCGGTGGAGTTCGGCCGCGGCACGGCCGACATCACCGACCGGCAGAACATCCAGCTGCACTGGGTGCGCGTGGAGGACGTTCCGGAGATCTGGCGGCGCCTGGAGGCCGTCGGGCTGGGCACCCAGGAGGCGTGCGGCGACACCCCGCGCGTCGTGCTCGGCTCCCCCGTGGCCGGCGTCGCGGCCGACGAGATCGTCGACGGCACGCCGGCGATCGACGAGATCACCCGCCGGTACGTCGGCGACCCGGCGTACTCCAACCTGCCGCGCAAGTTCAAGACCGCCGTGTCCGGGTCCCCGCACCAGGACGTCGCGCACGAGATCAACGACGTGTCGTTCGTCGGCGTCGTGCACCCCGAGCTCGGGCCCGGCTTCGACGTGTGGGTCGGTGGCGGCCTGTCGACGAACCCCCGCCTGGCCGTGCGGCTCGGCGCGTTCGCGACCCTCGAGCAGGTGCCCGCCGTGTGGGCGGGCGTCATCGGGATCTTCCGCGACTACGGCTACCGGCGGCTGCGCACCCGCGCCCGGCTGAAGTTCCTCGTCGCCGACTGGGGCCCCCAGGTGTTCCGCGACGTCCTCGAGGGCGAGTACCTCGGCTTCACGCTCGCCGACGGGCCCGCCCCTCCCCCGCCGCCGACGGGACGGCACGACCACGTGGGCGTGCACCCGCAGGTCGATGGCCGGTTCTACGTCGGCGCCGCACCCACCGTCGGCCGGGTCTCGGGCGAGCTGCTCGGCGCGGTCGCGGACCTCGTCGAGGCCGCCGGCTCGGACCGTGTGCGGCTGACCGTCGAGCAGAAGCTCGTGGTGCTGGACGTCCCGGCCGAGCGGGTCGACGACCTCGTCGAGGGCCTGGAGGACCTCGGCCTGGCGGTGCGCAGCGCGTCGACGTTCCGGCGCGGCACCATGGCGTGCACGGGCATCGAGTTCTGCAAGCTGGCGATCGTCGAGACCAAGGCCCGTGCGACCGCGCTGGTCGCCGAGCTCGAGGACCGGCTGCCGACGTTCGACGAGCCGCTGACCATCAACGTCAACGGCTGCCCGAACTCGTGCGCCCGCATCCAGGTCGCCGACATCGGGCTCAAGGGCGCGCTGGCGGGCGGCGAGGACGGCTTCCAGGTGCACCTCGGCGGCGGGCTCGGCCTGACCAGCGGCCTGGGCAAGACCCTGCGGGGGCTGCGGGTGCCGGCCGACGAGCTGCCGGACTACGTCGAGCGGGTGACCCGCCGGTTCGACGAGCAGCGCACCGAGGGCGAGCTGTTCGCCGCCTGGGTGCAGCGCGCCGACGAGGAGGACCTGCGGTGAGCGGCGCCGAGCCCGGGTCGCGTGCCGTGCCGTACCACTGCCCGTTCTGCGCGAGCGAGGATCTCGTGCCGGCCGAGCAGCACGGGCAGTGGGAGTGCCGGACGTGCGCACGGGCGTTCGTGGTGAAGTTCGTCGGGCTGGTGGTCGGACGATGACCGCGGCCACCGGGCTGACCCCCGAGGCGCTGCGGGCGCTCGCCGAGCAGGCGGGCCGCGACCTGGAGGGCGCCGACGCCGCCGACGTGCTGCGGTGGGCCGGCGCGACCTTCGGCCGCGACCTCGTCCTGGCCTCGTCGATGGGCGACGAGGTGCTCGTGCACCTGGCCGCGGCGACCGTGCCCGGCATCGACGTGATCTTCCTCGACACGGGGTACCACTTCGCCGAGACGCTGGGCACCCGCGACTACTACGCCCAGTTCACGGACGTGCGGCTGCGCACCGTGCTGCCGCTGCGCACGGTCGCCGAGCAGGACGCCGAGCACGGGCCGCGCCTGCACGAGCGCGACCCGAACCTGTGCTGCGCGCTGCGCAAGGTCGAGCCCCTCGAGCGGGGCCTCGCCCCGTACGCCGCATGGGTCACCGGGATGCGCCGCGAGGACGCCCCGACCCGCGCCGACATCCCGCTCGTGGGCTGGGACGCCAGGCGGGGCAAGGTCAAGCTCAACCCCCTCGCGGCGTGGACGCAGGCCGACGTCGACGCCTACGTCGACGCGCACCACGTCGTGCTCAACCCGCTGCGCCAGGCGGGCTACGCGTCGATCGGCTGCGAGCCGTGCACGCGCCCCGTCGCGGCCGGCGAGGACGCACGGGCCGGACGCTGGTCAGGGACCTCCAAGACGGAATGCGGGCTGCACACATGACGACCACCACCACCGCCACCACGGCCCCCGCGCCGGCGGCCCCGACGGGCCCGTCGCACCTGACCCAGCTCGACGCGCTGGAGTCCGAGGCCGTCCACGTGATGCGCGAGGTCGCCGGCGAGCTCGAGCGGCCCGTGCTGCTGTTCTCGGGCGGCAAGGACTCGATCGTCATGCTGCACCTGGCCCGCAAGGCGTTCTGGCCCGCACCCGTGCCGTTCCCCGTCATGCACGTCGACACCGGGCACAACTTCGACGAGGTCATCGCCTACCGCGACGCGACCGTCGCCCGGTACGGCTTGCGGCTGGTCGTCGCGAGCGTGCAGGACGCCATCGACGACGGCCGGGTCGTCGAGCGGCCCGGCCAGTCGCGCAACCCCCTGCAGACCGTGCCGCTGCTCGACGCGATCACCGCGCACCGCTTCGACGCGGTGTTCGGCGGCGGTCGGCGCGACGAGGAGAAGGCCCGCGCGAAGGAGCGGGTGTTCTCGCTGCGCGACGAGTTCGGGCAGTGGGACCCCCGCCGCCAGCGGCCCGAGCTGTGGGACCTGTACAACGGCCGGCACCGGCCGGGCGAGCACGTGCGCGTGTTCCCCCTGTCCAACTGGACCGAGCTGGACGTGTGGCGGTACATCGAGCGCGAGGGCATCGAGCTGCCGGAGATCTACTACGCGCACGAGCGGGAGGTCTTCGCCCGGGACGGCATGTGGTTGACGGCCGGCACGTGGGGCGGCCCGACGCCGGACGAGCCCGTCGAGCGGCGCACCGTGCGCTACCGCACGGTCGGCGACATGAGCTGCACGGGAGCCGTCGACTCGCACGCCCGGACCGTCGCCGACGTGATCGCCGAGGTGGCCGTGAGCCGGCTGACCGAGCGCGGGGCCACCCGCGCGGACGACCGGGCCTCCGAGGCCGCCATGGAGGACCGCAAGCGCGAGGGGTACTTCTGATGAGCACGACCACGGACCGCAGCGCGGCCCCGACGACCGCGGACCACGCGCAGCGGGACCTGCTGCGCCTGGCCACGGCCGGCTCCGTCGACGACGGCAAGAGCACCCTCATCGGTCGGCTCCTGTACGACACGAAGTCGGTGCTGGCCGACCAGCTCGCGGCCGTCGAGCGCGCGACGCTGGCGCGCGGCGGCGACCAGGTCGACCTCGCGCTGCTGACGGACGGCCTGCGGGCCGAGCGCGAGCAGGGCATCACCATCGACGTCGCGTACCGGTACTTCTCGACGGCGCGGCGCGCGTTCGTGCTGGCCGACACGCCCGGGCACGTGCAGTACACGCGCAACATGGTCACGGGCGCCTCGACGGCGGAGCTGGCGATCGTGCTCGTCGACGCCCGCAAGGGCGTCCTGGAGCAGACCCGTCGGCACGCGGCCCTCACGGCGCTGCTCGGCGTGCCGCACGTGGTGCTCGCGGTCAACAAGATGGACCTCGTCGGGTTCGACGCCGCGACGTTCCGCACCATCGCGGCCGAGTTCGCCGACTACGCGCGCGTCGTGGGCCTGCCCGACGTCGCGGCGGTGCCCGTGAGCGCGCTCGACGGCGACAACGTCGTCGACAGGTCCGCGCGCACGCCCTGGTACGACGGACCGACGCTGCTCGAGCTGCTCGAGCAGGTGCCGGTGCGCCGCGACGCGACGACGGAACCCCTGCGGCTGCCCGTGCAGTACGTCATCCGGCCCCGCACGCCCGAGCACCCGGACTACCGCGGGTACGCCGGCAAGGTCGCGTCGGGCGTCGTGCGCGTCGGCGACGACGTGCGGGTGCTGCCGTCGGGCCGCACCAGCCGGGTCGTCGGCATCGACACGTTCGACGGGCCGCTCGACGTCGCGGACGCACCGCGCTCGGTGACCGTGCGCCTCGCCGACGACGTCGACGTGGCCCGCGGCGACGTGCTGGTGCCCGCCGACGAGGAGGTGCGCGTCGGCCAGGACCTCGTCGGCACGGTCTGCTGGCTCACCGAACGCCGCTCGGTGCTCGGCCAGCGGGTGCTCGTGCGCGTGGGCACCCGCACCGTGCGGGGCCTGCTGCGCGAGGTCGACGCCCGCCTCGACGTCGACACCCTCACGGTCGAGGTGTGGGACCCCGTCGACACGGTCCGCACGCTCGACGCCGTCGACACCGACGACGCCGCACCGCGCGCGCTGGGCCTCAACGCGATCGGCCGCGTGCACGTGCGCCTCGCCGAGCCGGTCCCGCTCGACGACTACGCCACCCACCGGCGCACGGGCGGGTTCCTGCTCGTCGACCCGTCCGACGGCAGCACCCTCGCCGCCGGGATGACGGGACCGACACTGCTCGACCGGCTCGCCCCCGTGCCCGCGGACGGCCGGGACGACGACTGGCTCGCGGGGGCGGGGATATGACCGCCCGCCACGCGCTGCTCCTGGACCTCACGGGCCGCCGGGTCGTCGTCGTCGGCGGCGGCCCCGTCGCCGCCCGGCGCGTCGCCCGTCTGCTCGAGGACGGTGCCGACGTGCACGTCGTCGCCCCGGCCCTGTGCGAGGACCTCGCCGATCTCGCCGCCGCGGGCGCCCTGACCTGGGTGCCGCGCGACCACCGCACCGGGGACCTCGCCGGCGCGTGGCTCGTGCACACCGCGACCGGCGACCGACGCACCGACGACGCCGTCGCCGCCGAGGCCGAGGCCACCCGCACGTGGTGCGTGCGCGCCGACGACGCCCAGGCGTCCACCGCGTGGACCCCCGCGGTGGCCCGGGCCGGCGACGTGACCGTGGCCGTCGGCGCCGGCGGCGACCCCCGCCGGGCGGCAGCCCTGCGCTCGGCCCTGCAGGTGCAGCTCGACAGCGGCGCCCTGCCCCTGCGCCGCCGGCGCCCGCACGCCGGCCACGTCACCCTCGTCGGCGGCGGCCCCGGCGACCCGGGCCTGATCACGACGCGCGGCCGCCGCGCGCTGGCCGAGGCCGACGTCGTCGTCGTCGACCGCCTGGCCCCCCGCGCCCTGCTCGACGAGCTGGAGCCGGACGTCGAGGTCGTCGAGGCCGGCAAGGCCCCCCACGCGCACACCCTCACGCAGACCGAGATCAACGCGCTGCTGGTGGACCGGGCCCGCGCAGGCCACCACGTCGTTCGCCTCAAGGGCGGCGACCCGTTCGTGCTCGGCCGCGGCGGCGAGGAGATCGCCGCGTGCCGCGAGGCCGGCGTCCCCGTGACCGTCGTCCCCGGCGTGACCAGCGCGATCGCCGTCCCCGGTGCCGCGGGCGTGCCCGTCACGCACCGCGACGTCGCCCGCCAGGTCACCGTCGTGTCCGCCCACGACGCCGAGACCGACTGGGAGACCCTCGCCCGCCTGCGCGGCACGCTCGTGCTGCTCATGGGCGTCGCCCGCCTCGGCGAGCACATGGCCCGCCTCGCCGGTCACGGCCTCGACCCCGCCACGCCCGTCGCCGTCGTCGAGGACGGCACCCTGCCCACCCAGCGGACCACCCTGGGCACCGTCGCCGACATCGCCGCCCGCGCCCACGAGGTCGGCGTCCGCAACCCCGCGGTCGTCGTCGTCGGCCACGTCGCCGCCCTCGCCCCCGTCCTCGGCGACACCGCCACCCGTCCGCCGGGGCCCGCGGTCACGACCTGACGGCACCGACGAGCATGATCGCCGCAGCCGCGACGAGCACGACCATCCAGGCGTAGAAGAGCCCCCGGGCGGCGGGCCAGCGCTTGAGGGCGGGGTCCAGCGCGGCCAGCGCGGCGGCGAGGACCACGTACTTCGCGAGGAACCAGAACCCGCCGAGGCGGTCCAGCGCGAAGGCGACGGGCAGCGCCGCCACGGCGAGGACCAGACCGGTCCCGGCGAGCACACCGGACCGGGCGCTCGCACGCTCCCGCGACGCCGTCGCGCTCTCGTCCACCTGGACCTGCTCCATCGGGTGCCCTCCCGGCCGCTCGTCAGAGACGTCGAGGCCGTACGGCGCCCCTGCGGCTGCGCGAGGTGGCGGGTCGGCCGTCGACGGGGGAGCAACCTACCGAAGCCCTGATCGTGACGGCCGCCGTTGACAGGTGCCCCCGCAGGCGCTCCGACGGGCGTGAGGTCCCGGTCGAAGTTCGGGAGCCCGGATCCGTGGAGCAGGGGCGTCCAGCCGGGCACGTTGCGGGCCCGGTGCGGAGTGGATTCGTCCCACGACGTCCGCAGGTCGCATCTGGTCGCACCCACCAGGGCGTTCGTACGGTCGACGGGCGGCACCGGGACCAGCCCGGCCGCGACGACGCTCGGAGGCCACGGCGTGACCCTGCTCGACCTGCTCGCGATCGCTCTCGGCGTCTCGATGGACGCGGTCGCCGTGGCGCTCGCCCAGGGCATGCGCATGCGACGGCCCCGGGTGCGCGACGCCCTGCTGGTCGCCGGGCTCTTCGGGACCTTCCAGGGGCTCATGCCGCTGCTCGGGTGGGCGCTGTCGGCACGGTTCGCGCAGGCCGCGAGCGCGTTCGCGCCGTGGGTCGCGTTCGGGCTCCTGCTGGCGGTGGGCGCGCACATGGTGCACGAGGCCCGCGAGCAGGCTGCGGACGGCACGGCGGACGACGTGCGCAGCGGTGCCGCGGACGGGCCCGACGGCGGTCCCGTCGACGGTCCCACGGGCGCCCACGCCGCGGGCGGCGGCCTGGCGCTCGCCGCAGCACCGGTCGCACCCGTGCGGCCCGCGGTCCGGACGCTGCTCGTGCTCGCGGTGGCGACCTCGATCGACGCGCTCGCCGTGGGTGTGGGGCTCGGGCTCATGGAGGCGCCGGTCGCCGCGGCGACGGGACTGATGGCCGGCGTGACGGCGGTCCTCTCCGCGGGCGCAGTGCTGGCCGGGGCACGGCTCGGGGCCCGGCTGGGCCGGTGGGCGACGCTCGCGGGCGGGCTGGTGCTCATCCTCATCGGGGCGCGCATCCTGCTGGTGCACCTGCTGGGATGAGCGGCCGTCGCTAGCCTGGGCCGGTGCCCGGACCTGCGCTCGACCAGCTGATCCCCGCCGGACGGACCGCGGCCCTGGCGCCCGCGCCGGACGAGCCGGACCTCGTGGCGCTGCTGCGGCGTCCCCGCGCGCGACTCGTGCGGGCGAACATGGTCGCCAGCGTCGACGGCGCCGCGCACGGCCCCGACGACCGCTCGGGCTCGCTGGGCAGCCCGGCGGACGCGCGGGTGTTCGCGGTGCTGCGGGCCCTGGCGGACGTCGTGCTCGTCGGTGCCGGGACGGTGCGGGCCGAGGGGTACCGGGAGCTGCCCGTGGCGGCAGGGCTGCGGGACGTGCGGCGCGGGCTCGGGCTCGCGCCCGGGATCGTGCTCGCGGTCGTGACGCGGTCGGGGCGGGTGCCCGAGGAGGTGCTGACGGGGCCGGCCGACGTGCTCGTCGTGACGGGTGACGGCGGGGTGCGCGAGGCGACGGCGACGGCCGGCGCCGACCGGGTCCTGCACGTGCCGTCGGGCGAGCACGACGGGCCCGACCTGGGCGGTGCGGTGGACGCGCTGGTCGCGCGCGGGCTGCCGCACGTGCTGGCGGAGGGCGGGCCGCGCCTGCTGGGCGACCTGCTGGGCGCCGGGCTCGTCGACGAGCTGTGCCTGACCACGAGCCCCGTCGTCGTGGGCGGGTCCGCGCCCCGGGTCGTCGCGGACGGTGCGTGGCTCGTGCCGGGCCCCGCCGCGCGCCTCGCGCACCTGCTGCACGCCCCCGACGGGACGCTGCTCGCGTGCTGGGACCTCGGCGGGCACCCGTCGGCCGGTCGCACGGCGGGCTGACCTGCGCAGCGGGGCGCGACCCGCCGTAGGCTCGTCGCGTGACCGACACCATCCTCGTCCTCACCGAGGACACCCTCGCGGGCAGCGACGTCCAGCACATCCTCGACCTGCACGCCGGCGAGGACCTCGCCTACCGCGTGCTCGTCCCGGCCGACACCGACCGCCCACTCGTCCCCTGGATCGTCGACGCGCTGAGCATGGGCGAGCTGCGCGAGGCGTGGGAGCGCGCGACCGGTGGCGAGCCGTCCCGCGCGCAGGCCCGTGCCACCGCCCAGGAGCAGATCGACTCCAGCGTCGCGGCCTTCACCGCCGCCGGGCGCCCGGCGACCGGCCAGATCACCGACGACGACCCGCTGCCCGCGCTGCGCACCGCGGTCGCGGCCGGCGACGTGCGCGAGGTCGTCGTGGTGACGTACCCGCACATGGTCGAGGACACGTTCCACACCGACTGGGCGTCGCGGGCCCGTGACCAGCTCCAGGTGCCGGTGCTGCACCTGTACAGCGGCACCAGCGAGCTCGGCTGACGCACCCCCGACGTTCCCGCCCGACGCGAGGCGGACGACGCGAGGCCGGACCCCGTCCGGGGTCCGGCCTCGTCGCGTACGGACCCGTCGCGCCGGGGTCCCGTCCGTCAGTCCCGCAGGGGACGCCCCGCCCGCACGACCGTGCGGCGGGCCAGCACGTCGAGGGAGTCGACGAGCGTGCGGTCCCCGAGCAGGTCGTGCGCGGCGGCGACCACCGAGAGCTCGGTGCAGCCCAGCACGACCGCGTCCGCGCCGCGGGCCCGGAGCCGGTCCGCGACCGCGAGCAGCGCGTCGACGTCCGCCGGCAGCCCCGCCTTGACCTGGTCGTAGATCACCCGCATGACGGTGCGCTGGTCGTCCTCGTCGGGCTGGACCGTGGTGAGCCCGCGCGCCGCGGCGGCGTGCTGGTACACCTGCGCGGCGAGGGTGCCGCTCGTCGCGAGCAGCCCGACCGTGCCGGTGCCGATCCGCCGCGCGACCTCGTCGACCGTCTCGTCGACGATCGACAGCACGGGGATCCGCACCGCCGCGGCGACCTCCTGCGTGAAGTGGTGCGCGGTGTTGCACGGCACCACGACGAACTGCACGCCGAGCCCCTCGAGCCGTCGGGCGTCGGCGGCCATCACCGGGCCCGGGTCGTCCGCGGACCGCCCGAGGATGTACGCGGTCCGGTCGGGGATGGCGGCGTGCTGGAGCACGACCATGTTCACGTGGTCCTGGTCGCGCCCCGCGGCGGTGTGCCGCACGACGAGGTCGAGGAAGCACACCGTCGCGGCCGGTCCGACCCCGCCGATGACCCCGACCTCGTCGCTCACGCGCCCGCCCCCCGCCGCGGCCAGGGGTAGTACCGGCGGAACTTGCGCACCTGGTTGGCCTGCGCGGCCAGCAGGTAGGCGATGCGCCGCGGGTGCGTCTCCGCGCGGTACCACAGCGGGTTGGTCACCCGGCGCTCGCGCTCCAGGCGGCGGACCGTGGCACGCATCTGCGGGTCGGTGACGTACCGGCGCAGCAGCGGGCGCGGCAGGACCGTGTACAGGTGCGGCTCGGCCAGGTGGTCGGGCACGCCGTCGGGCATCGCGTCCAGGCCCTGCAGGTGCTCGCGCACGTACAGCTCCACGGAGTTGCGCCCGCCGGCGGTGATGTAGAAGTTCGAGCGCCCCAGGCGGGGGTTGAGCTCGAAGAACACCGTGCGCCCGTCCCGCGGGTCGTACTTGAGGTCGAAGTTCGCGAACCCGCGCCAGCCGAGGTGCTCGAGCAGGCGGGTGGCCTGCTCGACGATGCGCTGGTCGTGCCGCGTGACGATGCCCGCGGGGTTGCCCAGCGCACCGGGCGTGTGCTCCTCGACGAGGACGTCGCCGAACGCCGAGAAGCGCACCTTGCCGTCCTGGTCGCAGTAGCACGTGAGGATCCGCATGCCCGAGTCGTCGCCGGGGATGAGGTCCTGGATGACGAACGCGCCCTGGAAGCCCGACGCCCGGACCCGCTCGAGGAGCTCGGCCAGGTCGGCCGGCGAGTCGACCGTGAAGACCTTCATCTTCCCGGGGAACTCCACGAGGTGGTACGCGGCGGTGTCCGCGGCCTTCGCGATCACGGGGAACCGCAGCCCGGACGTGTCCGGCACGCCGCCGCCCTGCACGTCGTGCACGACGGTCGCGGGGTGGTCGATGCCCAGGCGCAGGCACAGCTCGCCGAACAGGACCTTGTCGGTGACCTTGTCGAACGTCGTCAGGTCGACGTACGGGATCGTGTACAGGTCCTCCAGGCGGGACCGGTTCTCCACGAGGGTGCGCACCAGCCAGTCGGCGCTGCCCAGGGCGATGAGCTGCTTGTCCGGGTACCAGGCCGCGATCGTGCGCAGCCGCTTGACCACGGTCGGGGCGTCGTCGATGCCGGGCTCGACGACGTTGCGCAGGATCCGCGAGTCCCGCACGAGTCCCGTCGCCACCGTCGAGACGACCACGGGGCGCACGCCGTACGCCTCGTGGAACGCCCGCGCGAGGGAGTAGGCACCGATGTCCCCGCCGAGGATGACGGGCTGCAGGTCCGGGGCGGGGACCTGGGCGGTGCCGTGGGTGCGCCGGCTCATGCCTCGTGCTCGGCGCGGTCGCCGGACCAGTCGGTGTGGAACGTGCCGTCGCGGTCCGTGCGGCGGTACGTGTGCGCGCCGAAGAAGTCGCGCTGCGCCTGGATGAGGTTGGCCGGCACGCGCTCGGCACGCACCCCGTCGTAGTACGCCAGCGACGAGGAGAACGCGGGCGTCGGGACGCCGTGCACCGCCGCGGCGGCCACGACCCGGCGCCACGCCGCGACACCGTCGGCCACGGCCGCGGTGAAGTACGGGTCGGCCAGCAGCAGGGGCAGCTGCGCGTCGCGCTCGTACGCCTGCGTGATCCGGTCGAGGAACTTGGCCCGGATGATGCAGCCGCCGCGCCAGATGCGCGCCATGGCGCCGCGGTCGATCGCCCAGCCGAACTCGGCCGACGCCGCCGCGATCTGGTCGAAGCCCTGGGAGTACGCCACGACCTTGGAGGCGTAGAGCGCCTTGCGGACGTCCTCGATGAACGCGCCCGGGTCGGGCACGTTCCACGCCTGGACCTCGGCCGGCAGGACGCCGCGGGCCGCCGCGCGCTGCGGCGCCGAGCCCGACAGCGCCCGGGCGAACGTCGCCTCCGCGATGCCGGTGATCGGCACGCCCAGGTCGAGGGCGTTCTGCACGGTCCAGCGGCCCGTGCCCTTCTGCTCGGCGGCGTCGGCGACGACGTCGACGAAGGCCCTGCCGGTCGCCGCGTCCACGTGCTGCAGCACGTCCGCGGTGATCTCGATGAGGAAGGACTCCAGGTCGCCGGAGTTCCACGCCGCGAAGACCTCGCCGATCTCGGCGGCCGACGCCCCGAGCCCGGCCTTGAGCAGGTCGTACGCCTCGGCGATGAGCTGCATGTCGGCGTACTCGATGCCGTTGTGCACCATCTTGACGAAGTGGCCGGCGCCGTCAGGGCCGACCCAGGTGCAGCAGGGCACGCCGTCGACCTTCGCGGAGATCGCCTCGAGGATCGGGCCCAGGCTCTCGTACGACTCGCGGGTGCCTCCGGGCATGATCGACGGGCCGTTGAGCGCGCCCTCCTCGCCGCCGGACACGCCGGTGCCCACGAAGTGCAGGCCCTTCTCGCGCAGCGCAGCCTCGCGGCGACGGGTGTCGGGGAAGTGCGCGTTGCCGGCGTCGACGACGATGTCGCCCGCCTCGAGCAGCGGGACGAGCTCGTCGATCACGGCGTCGGTGGCCGCACCGGCCTGGACCATGACGACGACCTTGCGGGGCCGCTCGAGCGCGGCCACGAAGTCGGCCATCGTCTCGGCGGGCACGAAGGTGCCCTCGTCGCCGTGGTCGGCCACGAGCGAGTGCATGCGCGCCGCCGTGCGGTTGTGCACCGCCACCGTGTAGCCGTGCCGCGCGAAGTTGCGCGCCAGGTTGCGGCCCATGACCGCCAGGCCGGTGACGCCGATCTGGGCGGTGCCCGTGGTGGTCGCGGGGACAGACATCGAGGACTCCTTGCGCCGAGGGACGGCGCGCGCGACCAGCAACGACGGACGCACGCGCGCCGGATGTGCAACGGCGACGAGACTAGTCGCCGCACCCGGGTGACGTGCGGCGTGCCGGACGTCGAGACGGCGCACGGCGTGCGTACGCTCACCGCGTGAGCCCCCCCGGACCGGAGGACGTCCCTGCCGAGTTCGTCCGCGCGCTGCGGTCGCTGCGCGGCGTGCCCGTACGACCCGAGGTCTCCTTGGAGGAGGTGACCGGACCTGCCCGGATCGCCCCGTACTCCGCGGCGCTGACCGCCGAGGTGCGCACGGCGCGACGCTCGGTGGCCGCCCAGGACCTCGCCTCGGGGCGGTTCGTCGTGCTCTACGACCCCGCCGGGCAGGAGGCCTGGGAGGGTTCCTTCCGCCTGGTCACGCTCGTACGGGCCACGCTGGAGGAGGAGGTCGGCGCGGACCCGCTGCTCGGCGAGGTCGCGTGGACGTGGTTCCTCGACGCCCTCGGCTCCGCCGGCGTCGACCCGCACGCGGCCGGCGGGACCGTGACACGCGTGCTCTCGCAGAGCTTCGGCGCCCTGGACCGCCGCGAGGAGCAGTCCGAGCTGGAGATCCGCGCGTCGTGGACCTCGTGGGACGAACGGCTGGCCCCGCACCTGACGGCGTGGACCACGCTGCTGTGCACGGCCGCGGGCCTGCCGCCGCTGCCCGAGGGCGTCGTCCCGCTCCCCCGCCGCTGACCACCACCCGCCCCTGACCTGCGAGAGGAGCCGGATGCCGGCCCCGTTCCTCAAGTCCGCGGCAGGTGGTGCCGATGGGGCAGGTGTGACCATCGAGCCTCTCCGCCGCAGCGACCCCCGCGCCCTCCCGGCTCGGCGTGCGTCGAGCGTCACGGACGTGCCGACGTCCCGTCGGGCGCCGGCCGCGCCCGTGCGCCACCCGATGTGCGTGGTCGTCACCCAGATCGCCCCCGGCGACGGCGAGGCGCTCGTCGCCACGCTGCGCCGGCGCGGTGCCGCGCGCGTCGTCGTGCTGGCCCGCCAGGCCGGCCGGGCCGAGCTGCGCGCCCTGCTCGGCGGCGGCCTGCGCGGCGGCGTGGCCAGCACCACGGAGGCGGTCGCCCCGACGCCCCCGCCCCCGCCCGCCCCGACGGTCCCGACCGCGGAGCTGTCCGCCCGCGAGCTCAGCGTGCTCACGTGCGTCGCCCAGGGCCGGACCAACAAGCTCATCGGCGAGGACCTCGGGCTGTCCGCGCTCACCGTCAAGAGCCACCTCGCCCGCATCTCCCGCAAGCTCGGCACGGGCGACCGCGCCGAGCTCGTGGCGATCGCGATCCGCACCGGCCTCATCGACTGACACCGGCCGGCACCCGCCTCTGCGCGCGCACCGGCGCGTCGGTGCACGTCACACGCGACGCGCGTGCCGGGCTGCACCGGCGCGCCCCGCACGTCGCCTACCGTTGACCCGTGGGAACCGAGGTGCCGACCGATGCGCCGGGCCCGGGCGTCGACGACCGCCCGGAGCCCGCACCCCCTGCTGTCGTCCCGCTGCTCGAGCCCGCCGACGGCGTGCCCCCCGTGGTCGACACCCCCGCGGCGCTCGCGGCGGTCGTCGAGGCCTTCGGGGCGGGCACCGGTCCCGTGGCCGTCGACGCCGAGCGCGCGTCCGGCTACCGGTACGGGCAGCGCACCTACCTCGTGCAGCTGCGCCGCGAGGACGCCGGCACCGCGCTGATCGACCCCGTCGCGCTGCCCGACCTGTCCGCGCTGTCCGACGCCCTCGTGGGCGTGGAGTGGGTGCTGCACGCCGCGTCGCAGGACCTGCCCGGGCTCGTCGAGCAGGGCATGCGGCCCAGCCGGGTGTTCGACACCGAGCTCGCCGCGCGGCTGCTGGGCATGGAGCGCGTCGGGCTCGCTGCGGTCGTCGCGGACACCCTCGGGCTGGGCCTGGCCAAGGAGCACTCCGCGGTCGACTGGTCGACCCGGCCCCTGCCGCAGGAGTGGCTGCGCTACGCGGCCCTCGACGTCGAGGTGCTCGTCGAGGTGCGCCAGGTGCTCGCCGAGCGGCTGGCCGAGCAGGGCAAGGCCGAGTGGGCGCGGCAGGAGTTCGAGGCCGTGCGCACAGCACCGGCGCCCGCGCCGCGCGTCGAGCCGTGGCGCCGGGTCTCGGGCCTGCACACGATCCGTGACCAGCGGCGCCTGGCCGTGGTGCGCGAGCTGTACGCGACGCGCGACCGCAACGCCCGCGAGCGGGACATCTCCCCGGGGCGGGTGCTGCCCGACACGGCGATCGTCGCCGCCGCGCAGGCGCTGCCGCGCACGGTGGGCCAGCTCGTGGCGCTCCCCCAGTTCGCGGGCAAGGGCACGCGTCGACGCGCCGCACTGTGGCAGCAGTCGATCGACCGGGCCGTGGCCCTGCCCGAGCAGGAGCTGCCGTCGGCACGCGGACCGGCGGGCGACGGTCCTCCCCCGCCGCGGGTGTGGGCCGACCGCGACCCGGCGGCCGCGCGGCGGCTCGCCGCGGCGCGCGAGGTCGTCACGGCGCTGTCGGTGGAGCACCACGTGCCGGTGGAGAACCTGCTGCAGCCGGACCTGCTGCGCCGGGTGTGCTGGTCGCCGCCACTGCCCGCGACCGAGGAGGCCGTGCGCGCCGCGCTCGTCGCGGGCGGGGCGCGCGCGTGGCAGGTCGAGCTGCTCGGGCACCGGGTCGCCGCGGCGTTCGTCGACGCCTGACCGCACACGTACGGCGGGTCCGGTCGCGGGGTCCTGACAAGCGGCCCGGAGCGTGGTTACTCTTGAGTAGCTTCGCGCCGCCAGGGACCTACGTCCCGTGGGCGGCGTGACCGCCGGGTGGCCCCGGCACCGGACAACGCCGTCCCAGGAGGACCCGATGACGACCTCTGCCCGCCCGCCCGCCGACGCCCGTGCGCCGGGGGCCGTCCGCCGTGTCGTGATGGTCGACGCGGTCCGCACCCCGTTCGGCCGGGCCCGCAAGGACGGCCTGTACGCCCACACGCGTGCGGACGACCTCGCCGTGAAGACCGTGCGCGAGCTGCTGCGCCGGCACCCGCAGCTGCCGCCGGAGCGTGTCGACGACGTCGCGCTCGCGGCGACCACCCAGCAGGGCGACCAGGGCCTGACGCTCGGCCGCACGGTCGCGATGCTGGCCGGGCTGCCCGCCACGGTCCCCGGGTTCGCGATCGACCGCATGTGCGCGGGCGCCATGACGGCCGTGACGACGACGGCCGCCGCGATCGGCGTGGGCGCGCAGGACGTGACGGTCGCGGGCGGCGTGGAGCACATGGGCCGGCACCCGATGGGGTTCGACGCCGAGCCGAACCCGCGGTTCCTGGCCGAGCGGCTGGTCGCGCCCGACGCGCTGAACATGGGCGTCACGGCCGAGAACCTGCACGACCGGTTCCCGGCGCTGACCCGGGCACGCGCCGACGCGTACGGGGTGCGCAGCCAGGAGCGGTACGCCCGCGCGCTGGCCGCGGGCGCGATCACCCCCGACCTCGTGCCGGTCGCGCTGCGCGACCCGGAGCGCGGCTGGGGGCTGGCCACCGCGGACGAGCCGCCGCGTCCGGGCACCACGCTGGACTCCGTCGCCGGCCTGCCCACGCCGTTCCGTCCCGGCGGGCGCGTGACGGCCGCGACCTCCGCGCCGCTGACCGACGGTGCCGCGGCGTGCGTGCTCGCCGCCGAGGACGTGGCCGCCGAGCTGGGCCTGCCGGTGCGCCTGCGGATGGTGTCGTTCGCGTACGCCGGCGTCGACCCGGACGTCATGGGCCTGGGCCCGGTGCCGGCGACGCACAAGGCGCTCGACCGGGCCGGTCTGACCATGGACGACATCGGTCTGATCGAGATCAACGAGGCGTTCGCGGTGCAGGTGCTGTCGTTCCTCGACGCGTTCGGCATCGACGACGAGGACCCGCGGGTCAACCCGTACGGCGGGGCGATCGCGGTGGGGCACCCGCTGGCGTCGTCGGGCGTCCGGCTGATGGCTCAGCTCGCCCGGCAGATGGCCGAGCGCCCCGACGTCCGCTACGGCCTGACGACGATGTGCGTGGGCCTCGGCCAGGGCGGCACCGTCGTCTGGGAGAACCCGCACTGGACCGGCACGACGACCCGCGAGGAGGACGCCCGATGAGCTCCACCGGAACGGCCCACGGGGCCGGCCCCCGCCCGGAGCGCGTGACGCACGCGCTCGTGCGCGACGTGCCCCTGCCCGACGGGCTGGGCACCCTCGCGCTCGTCACGCTCGACAACGGCCTGGACCACACCAAGCCGACGACGCTCGGCCCGCAGGGCATCGCCGGGCTCACGCACGTGCTCACGGCGCTGCAGGCACGCGCCCGGGCCGGCGAGATCGCCGCCGTCGCGGTCACCGGCAAGCCGTACTACCTCGCCGCGGGCGCCGACCTCACGCAGGTCGCGGGCGTCACCTCCCGGGAGCAGGCACTGGGGCTGGGGCGGGGCGGGCACGCCGCGTACCGGCTGCTCGGCGAGATGGGCGTGCCGACGTTCGCGTTCGTCAACGGCGTCGCGCTCGGCGGCGGCCTGGAGGTCGCGCTCAACTGCGACCACCGGACCGTCGCGGCCGACGTGCGGGCGCTGGCGCTGCCGGAGACCGGCCTGGGGCTGGTGCCCGGGTGGGGCGGGGCGTACCTCGTGCCGCGCCTGGTCGGGATCGAGCGTGCGGTGGACGTCGTCCTCGCGCGGCCGGCGGCGAACAAGCCGTTCAGCGCGCAGGAGGCCGCCGACCTTGGCCTGGTGGACGTCGTCCTGGACGCCGCGGACTTCCTCGAGGAGTCCGTGCGGTGGGCCGCCCGCGTGCTCGCGGGCGACGTGGTCGTGCCCCGCCGCCCCCTCGACGACGCGGCGACCTGGCGAGCCGTCACCGGTGCGGCCCGCGAGCGTCTCGACGCGACCCTGCACGGCTCCCGCCCGGCGCCCTACCGCGCGCTGGAGCTGATGGCCGCCGCGCGCGAGGCCGACCGGGACGCGGCGTTCGCGGCGGAGGACGAGGCGCTGGCCGACCTGATCATGAGCGACGAGATGCGCGCGAGCGTCTACGCGTTCGGGCTCGTGCAGGCCGGGCGTCGCCCCACCGGGGCCCCCGACCCCGCGCTCGCGCAGCCCGTGACGAAGGCCGGCGTGGTCGGTGCGGGGCTGATGGCCGCGCAGATCGCGGTGCTGCTGGCCCGGCGCCTGGCCGTGCCGGTCGTCATGCGCGACATCGACCCCGCCCGGGTCGAGCAGGGGCTGGCGGCCGTGCGTGCCGCGGTCGAGCGGCTGGTCACCGGTGGGCGGGTCACGTCGGACGCCGGGGCACGGCTGGTCGCGTCGATCACCGGTTCGACCGAGCTCGACGTCTTCACCGGCTGCGACCTCGTCGTCGAGGCCGTCACGGAGGTGCTCGAGCTGAAGAAGCGCGTCTTCGCCGAGCTCGAGCAGGTCGTGGCGCCCGATGCGGTGCTGGCCACGAACACCTCGGCCCTGTCGGTCACGGCGATGGCCGCCGACCTGGAGCACCCCGAGCGGGTCGTGGGCCTGCACTTCTTCAACCCCGTCGCGGCGATGCCGCTCGTCGAGGTCGTCCGCGCGACGACCACGTCGGACGCGGCCCTGGCCACGGCGTTCGCGGTCACCGACCGGCTCGGCAAGACGGCCGTGCTCGTCGCGGACCGGCCGGGCTTCGTGGTCAACCGGCTCCTCGTCCTCCTGCTCGGGGTGGTCGTCGACGCCGTCGAGCACGGCACCCCGGTCGAGGTCGCCGACCGCGCCCTGGACCCGCTGGGGCTGCCGATGCCGCCGTTCGCGCTGTTCGACCTCGTCGGCCCCGCGGTGGGGCTGCACGTGCTCACGTCGTTGCGCGCCGGGCTCGGCGAGCGGTTCCCGCGCTCGGCGGGCCTGGAGAAGCTCGTCGCCGAGGGCACGCCCGTGGTGCGCCCTGCCCCGGCCAAGGGGCTGCCGCAGCGTGTGGACCCCGCCGTGCAGACCGTGTTCGACGCGGCCCGCGACCGGTCCGCCGACGCGCCGCTCGACGAGGCGGGCGTGCTCGACGCGGTCCGCACCGCGCTGGCCGTGGAGATCGGGCACATGCTCGACGAGGGTGTCGTGACCACGCCGCAGCAGGTCGACCTGTGCATGGTCCTCGGTGCCGGCTGGGGGTTCCACCTCGGGGGCATCACGCCGTACCTCGACCGCACGGGCACGTCCGAGCGGGTGCTGGGACGCCGCCTGCTGCCCGTGGGGGTCGCGTCGGTCGCCCCGGACTGACCGGCGCGACGGCGGGCCACGTCACCCGAGATCTCGCCCGGGGCAACGCCTCAGTTTCGCGATCCTCCGGACGATGACCACGACGTGGACCGCCGTGCGCGCGGCCGCGGGAGGGCTGCACCGATGACCCGAGGACGAGCACGGTCCCGACTGCTCGGGACGGTCGGTGCAGGCACCGTCGTCGTCCTGCTGTGCCAGACCGCCGCAGCGAGCGCCTCCCCGGTCGGGGCGGCGGTGCCCGTCGGTGCCGAGACGTCCACGTACGTGGTCCAGGGCGAGGACCTCGAGAAGGTCACCGAGGTCCTCGCCGGGCTGGGCGTCACGCCGGAGGAGACCTTCGACGAGCTCGGGTCGCTGACCGTCGACCTCGCTCCCCAGCAGCTGGCGAGTCTCGAGGCCGCACCCGCGGTCGACGCGGTGTCGCCGGAGCACGTGTACTCCGTCGACGCCACGCAGACGTCGTCCACACCGTGGGGCCTCGACCGGCTCGACCAGGCCGGCCCCACGCTCGACGGGCGCTTCACCTACGACGACAAGGCCGGTCAGGGCGTGCGTGTGTACGTCGTCGACACCGGCGTCACGGGCGGCACGCAGCTCAGCGGCCGCCTGGCCGCCGGCACGAACACCACCGGCGACGCGAACGGCACCGCCGACTGCCACGGTCACGGCACCCACGTGGCCGGCATCGCCGCCGGCACGACCTTCGGCGTCGCCAAGAAGGCGACCGTCGTCCCCGTCCGGGTGCTCGGCTGCACCGGTGGCGGGACCACGTCGACGGTCATCGCGGGCCTCGACTGGATCGCGTCGACGCACCCGGCCGGGGTGCGCGGCGTCGTCAACCTGTCCCTCGGCGGCCCGCGGGACACCCCGCTCGACGCCGCTGTCGAGGCGCTGGAGGAGCAGGGGTTCGTGGTCGTGGCCGCCGCCGGCAACGAGACGGCCGATGCGTGCACGAAGTCGCCGGCCGGAGCGCCGTCGGTGCTGACGGTCGGCGCGTCCGACGAGCACGACGCCCGGGCGGACTTCTCGAACTACGGCCCCTGCCTCGACCTCTTCGCACCTGGCAACAGGATCGTGTCCACCTCGCTGGTCTACGAGTCCGGCGCCGAGCTGCGCTCCGGCACGTCCATGGCCGCGCCCCACGTCGCGGGCGTCGCCGCGCTCGCCCTGTCCCGGCACCCGTCGGCCACGCCCGCGCAGGTGGCGCAGACGCTCACCTCGTCGGCGCGGCAGGTGGTCACGGGGGCGTCGTCGACGACCCGCGGCCTGCTGTCCGCCGACGTGTCGACCCTGACGACGAGCACCCTGCCCAGCCCGACGCCCACCCCGGGGGCCGGCGCACCGGCTGCACCGGGCGGCCTCACGTTGTCCGGCGCCACCCTGACGGGGCTGACGGCCTCGTGGACGGCGAGCGCGGGCGCCACCTCCTACCGGCTGCAGAGGTCGACGAACGGCAGCACGTGGTCCGACGTCACCCTCGGCAACCCCGCGGCGACCTCGCACACGGTGGGGTCGCTCTCGTCCGGGACCGCGTACTGGTTCCGGGTCTCGGCGTCGAGCGGCGGCGGGACGAGCTCCTGGTCGTCGGCCATGAAGGGCACGACCCTCGCCAAGCCGTCCGCCCCGCAGTCCGTCCGCATCTCGTGGAAGACCCCGACGCGGACGATCGTCTCCTGGGCGCCGCCCGCGACGTCACCGGACCTCGTCACGCACTACGCCGTGCAGGTCTCGAAGGACGGGAAGTCCTGGACGACGGTCGGCATCGTGGGATCGACGACCCGCAGCCGCGACCTGACCGGCCTGGCCGCCGGCACGAAGAACTGGGTGCGCGTGGCCAGCCGCATCGGCAGCACGACCGCGACATGGTCGAGCTCCACCACGTTCACGGCCGCGCGCACCTCGACCCGCAACGAGCGGTGGTTCGAGCGCGCGCACCGTCATCTGCTCGGCAGGTCCCCCGACACCACGAACGTGACGACCTGGGGCCGGAAGGCGACGACCGCAGCGGCGCGCACCAGCATCGCGCAGATGCTCACCGCGAACGCCTCGGCCCGCGACCTCGCCGTCACCGGCTACGTCACGACCTACCTGGACCGCCGACCGACGAGCACCGAGCTGGCCGCCTGGAGGAGCAAGATCGCCGCCGGCACCTCCCTGACGGCGGTGGAGGCCCAGGTCCTCGGTTCGGCAGAGCACTACCGGCTGGCCGGCGGAACACCCGCTGCGTGGGTCGACCGTGCCTACCGTGACGCGCTGGGTCGACCGTCCACGGCCTCGGAGCGGTCCACGTGGGTGCCGGTCGCCGCGACGCCCGCCGGTCGTCAGCGCCTGGCATCAGCGCTCGCGGTCTCGAGCGAGCACCTCGGCCCGTACATCGACGGACGCTTCCGCCTCCTCCTGGGGCGACCCGCCAACGCCACCGAGCGGCAGACGTGGATCACCGACCTCAAGCGTGGGGTGCCCCGCGAGCGGCTGGACGCCCAGGTCGTGGGCGGCGGGACCTACTGGGCCAAGACGTCCTGACCGCTCCCCGGGGCGGCGCGGGGAGCGCCGACCCGGGGCGGTCAGTGCGTGGTCAGACCGCGGGCCCGGAAGACGTCACGGACTGCCTCGGTGGCCTCAGGCGTCGGGGGCTCGGTGTCCTCGAGCTCGTAGCGCAGCCCCAGCTCGGCCCACTTGTCGCGGCCCATCTGGTGGAACGGCAGGACCTCGACGCGCTCGACCGCGGGGCCGAGGGAGGCCACGTGGTCAGCCACTGCCGCGACGTTCGCCGGGTCGTCGGTCAGGCCCGGGACGAGCACGAACCGGATCCACAGGCGCGTCCCGCGGGCGGCCAGGCGGCGGGAGAACTCCAGCGTGGGGGCGAGCTCGCGCCCGGTGACGCGCCGGTAGGTCTCCGGGTCGCCGGACTTCACGTCGAGCAGCACCAGGGAGACGTCGTCGAGCGTCGCGTCGTCGAGCTGCGCGCCGAGGTAGCCGGAGGTGTCGATCGCCACCGGGACGTCCATGGTCGCGGCGCCGCGCACGAGCCGGCGCACGAACGCGGGCTGCATCAGGGGCTCGCCGCCGGAGATGGTCAGGCCACCACCGGTCGCGGTGAAGACGCCGCGGTAGCGGGCGACGCGCGCGAGGATCTCGTCGGCGGTGACGTCCGTCCCGCGGCGCATCTGCATGGTGTCGGGGTTGTGGCAGTACAGGCAGCGCAGGGGGCAGCCCGACAGGAAGACGGTGAGACGGGTGCCGGGGCCGTCGACGGCCGTCACGAGCTCCCAGGAGTGCACGGACCCCACGCGGCCCTCACGGACGGCGGCGAGGCGCTCGGAGCGTTCGGCCTCCGTGGTCTCCAGACCGGCGGTGCCGTGGCCGGCGGTGCGGGTGTGCGAGCCGCCGACCAGCGGCAGCCCCAGGGGCACGACCGGGGCTCCGGGGCGTTCGTCCGTGGCGGTCAACGTCGTCACCTGGCTCTGCGGTCGTCCTGCGCGGGTGGTGCCGGTGGTGGGGGGTCGGGGCGGGCCCGACGGTGGTGCGACCCCGGCCCGCGTGGGGCGGGCCGGGGTCGCACGGCGGGTCAGACCGCGCCGTGGAACGTGCGGGACAGCACGTCGAGCTGCTGCTCGCGGGTCAGCCGGACGAAGTTCACCGCGTAGCCGGACACGCGGATCGTCAGCTGCGGGTAGTTCTCCGGGTGCTCCATGGCGTCCAGGAGCGTCTCGCGGTTGAGCACGTTGACGTTCATGTGGAACCCGGCCGACAGCACGTAGGCGTCCAGCAGGCCGACCAGGTTGGTCACCTGCTCGTCCTTCGTGCGGCCGAGCCCGGAGGGCACGATCGACGAGGTCAGCGAGATGCCGTCCTGCGCCTCGGAGTACGGGAGCTTGGCCACGGACAGCGCCGAGGCGAGCATGCCGTGGGTGTCGCGGCCGTTCATCGGGTTGGCGCCGGGGGCGAACGGCTCGCCGGCCTTGCGACCGTCGGGGGTCGACCCGGTGGCCTTGCCGTACACGACGTTGGACGTGATGGTCAGCACCGACTGCGTGTGCAGCGCACCGCGGTAGGTGGGCAGCGCACGGATCTTCTCCATGAAGCGCCGGACGATCCACACCGCGATGTCGTCGGCCCGGTCGTCGTCGTTGCCGTACGTCGGGAAGTCGCCCTCGACGGCGTACTCGGTGACCAGCCCGTCGGCCGTGCGCAGGGCGCGGACCTTGGCGTGCTTGATCGCCGACAGCGAGTCGGTCACGACGGACAGGCCCGCGATGCCGCACGCGAGGGTGCGCAGCACGGTCCGGTCGTGCAGGGCCATCTCGATGCGCTCGTACGCGTACTTGTCGTGCATGTAGTGCACGCAGTTCAGCGCGTCCACGTACGTCTCGGCGAGCCAGTCCATCGTCTTGTCGAACTTGGCCATGACGTCGTCGTAGTCGAGCACCTCGCCGTCGACGGGCGCCATGACCGGGGCGATCTGCTTGCCGGAGATCTCGTCCCGGCCGCCGTTGATCGCGTAGAGCAGCGCCTTGCCCAGGTTGACGCGGGCGCCGAAGAACTGCATCTGCTTGCCCACGCGCATCGGCGAGACGCAGCACGCGATGGCCGCGTCGTCGCCCCACGAGGAGCGGATGAGCTCGTCGGACTCGTACTGCACGGCGGACGTGTCGATCGAGACCTGCGCGCAGAACTTCTTGAAGCCCTCGGGCAGCCGCTCGCTCCAGAACACGGTCATGTTCGGCTCGGGCGCCGGGCCCAGGTTGTACAGGGTCTGCAGGTACCGGAACGAGGTCTTGGTGACGAGCGGGCGCCCGTCCTCGCCGAGGCCGCCGATGGACTCGGTGACCCACGTCGGGTCGCCGGAGAAGAGCTGGTCGTACTCCGGGGTGCGCAGGAAGCGCACGATCCGCAGCTTGATGACGAAGTCGTCGACGATCTCCTGCGCCTGCTCCTCGGTGAGGACACCGGCGGCGAGGTCGCGCTGCAGGTACACGTCGACGAACGTCGAGGTGCGGCCCAGCGACATCGCCGCGCCGTTCTGCTCCTTCACCGCGGCCAGGTACGCGAAGTACAGCCACTGCACGGCCTCGCGGGCCGTGGTCGCCGGCCCGGAGATGTCGTAGCCGTAGGACGCGGCCATCGTCTTGAGCTCGCCGAGCGCGCGGATCTGCTCGGAGAGCTCCTCGCGGTCACGGATGACGTCCTCGACGGAGCGCTCCATGTCGAGGGACGCCTTCTCGAGCTTCTTCGCCGCGACCAGCGCGTCGACCCCGTACAGGGCGACGCGGCGGTAGTCGCCGATGATCCGGCCGCGGCCGTAGGCGTCGGGCAGGCCCGTGATGATGTGCGAGCTGCGCGCGGCGCGCACGTTCGGCGGGTACACGTCGAAGACCCCGGCGTTGTGGGTCTTGCGGTACTTGGTGAACGTGTCGATGACGTGCTGCGGGGCCTCGTAGCCGTAGGTCTCGAGCGACGTCTGCACCATGCGCCACCCGCCGTTGGGCATGATCGCGCGCTTGAGGGGGGCGTCGGTCTGCAGGCCGACGATGAGCTCGTCGTCCTTCGAGATGTAGCCGGGGCCGTGGGACGTGATCGTCGAGGGCGTGGTCGGGTCGACGTCGTAGACGCCCTTCTCACGCTCGGCGGGGAACATCGCGCTGAGGCGGTCCCAGATGCCCGTGGTGCGGGCGGTGGGGCCGGCGAGGAAGCTCGCGTCGCCGGTGTACGGCGTGTAGTTGCGCTGGATGAAGTCGCGGACGTCGACGTGGTCGGTCCACGGCCCGGTGGCGAAGCCCTCCCAGGCTGCCGGGACGGCGGTGTCGCGGTCGCTGGGTACGGCGGTGATGGACATCTGACGCTCCTGGGGTCCGGGGTCGATGAGAACCACGCTAGGAGGCCAGTGATGGGATGTCTTGGGACCTGGGTCCCGCCCCGCCACGAGCGTGCGTGACGCACGGCACAGCCCACATCACCCACCCGGCCCGGCCCGTCAGGACCGGGCCGGTCAGGACCAGGCTGTCAGGACCGGGCCGGTCAGGACCGGGTGGTCAGGACGGGGCGCCGAGGGCCCGCAGCACGTCGGCGGCCACGTCGTGCGCGCCCAGGCGCAGCTCGTCGACGATCTCGTCGCGGGTGGCGTGGTCGAGGAACGCGGCGGGCACGCCGAAGGACTGCACGGGTGTCAGGCAGGCCGCCTCACGGGCCCGCTGGCCCGTCAGTGCGCCGATGCCGCCGTCGACGAGGCCGTCCTCGACCGTCACGACGTGGTCGTGCTCCCCGACGAGCTTGACGAGCGCCGCGGGCACGGGCAGCACCCACCGCGGGTCGACGACCGTGACGGACAGGTCGTGGCCGGCCAGCAGCTCGCCGACGCGCAGCGCGGTCGGGACCATCGAGCCCACGCCCACGACGAGCACCTTCCGGGCGCCGGCGCCGCCGTCGTGGCGGGCCAGCACGTCGACGCCGTCGACGTCCTCGAGCGCGGGGAGCGCCTCCCCCATCGCGCCCTTGGGGTAGCGCACCACCGTGGGGGCGTCGTCGACGTCGACCGCCGCGCGC
Organism: Cellulomonas sp. SLBN-39; assembly: GCF_006715865.1. Lineage (NCBI taxonomy): Bacteria > Bacillati > Actinomycetota > Actinomycetes > Micrococcales > Cellulomonadaceae > Cellulomonas > Cellulomonas sp. SLBN-39. The sequence goes on from NZ_VFOA01000001.1 coordinate 3,756,313, forward strand.
AGCGCCGCCCGCAGCGTCTCCTCGTCGCGGGGCGCCGCCAGGCGCAGCCCGGGGACGATCGAGAGCATCGCCAGGTCCCACATGCCGTTGTGGCTGGCGCCGTCGTCGCCCGTGATGCCGGCACGGTCGAGCACGAACGTCACCCCGGCACGGTGCAGCGCCACGTCCATGAGGACCTGGTCGAACGCCCGGTTGAGGAACGTCGCGTACACGGCCACCACGGGGTGCAGGCCGGTGAACGCCAGGCCCGCGGCGGACGTCGCGGCGTGCTGCTCGGCGATGCCGACGTCGAAGACGCGCTCGGGGAACTCCGCCTCGAAGGGGGCCAGCCCGACCGGCTGCAGCATCGCGGCGGTGATCGCCACGACGTCGGGCCGACGCCGCCCGATCCGCACGATCTCGTCGGCGAACACGCTGGTCCAGCCGAAGCGCGACGGCGCGAGGGGCAGCCCGGTCTCGGGGTGGATGCGACCGACCGCGTGGAACCGGTCGGCGACGTCCTGCTCGGCCGGGGAGTACCCGCGGCCCTTCTCGGTGATGACGTGCACGATGACGGGGCCGCCGAACGCCTTGGCACGGTGCAGCGCGCGCTCGACCGCGCCCTCGTCGTGGCCGTCGACGGGGCCGACGTACTTCAGGCCGAGGTCCTCGAACATGCCCTGCGGCGCGACGACGTCCTTGATGCCCTTCTTCAGCCCGTGCAGCGCCCCGTAGGCGAACCGGCCGGGCGCGCCCGAGCGGCGCAGCGTCGTCTTGCCCCACGTGAGCACGGACTCGTAGCCCTGGGTGGTGCGCAGAGTGTCGAGGTGGTGGGCGAGCCCGCCGATCGTCGGCGCGTACGAGCGCCCGTTGTCGTTGACGACGACCACGAGCCGGCGGTCCGAGCCGGACGCGATGTTGTTCAGCGCCTCCCAGGCCATGCCGCCCGTCAGGGCACCGTCACCGATGACGGCGACGGTGTAGCGGTCGTGCTCGCCCGCGAGCTGACGGCCCTTGGCGATGCCGTCCGCCCAGGACAGCGCGGTCGACGCGTGGGAGTTCTCCACCACGTCGTGCTCGGACTCCGCCCGGCTCGGGTAGCCCGACAGACCGCCGCGGCGGCGCAGGTCGGAGAAGTCGCGCCGGCCGGTGAGCAGCTTGTGCACGTACGCCTGGTGGCCCGTGTCGAAGACCATCGTGTCCCGCGGCGACTCGAACACCCGGTGCAGGGCGATGGTCAGCTCGACGACGCCGAGGTTCGGGCCGAGGTGCCCCCCGGTGCGCGACACCCGGTCGACGAGGAACGCACGGATCTCGTCCGCGAGGTCGCCCAGGCGGCGGGCGGGCAGCGCGCGGACGTCCGCGGGGGACGTGATGCGGTCGAGCAGGGCCACGGGTCTCCTCCCAGGTGCGGCGACGCTGCCGCACGGACGGCCAGCCCCCACACTCTAGGCGCCCGTGCAGGAGGCGGCCCGCGCACGATGTGTCCGTCCTGTGCACGTGCCCAGGACGGGCCGTGCGCCGTGCGGGCCGGGCCCCCCGAACCCGGTCAGGCCGGTGCCGGGCCGGGCGGACGCCGTCGCCGGGCGCGGCGGCGCACCAGGACGGCGGCGACGACCACGGCGACGAGCAGCACCGCCACCAGCACGGGCACGAAGACCGCGGCCACGCTCAGCCCCACCGCGGCCCCGTCCTCGATCGTCGAGACGACCGGCGCACCGAGCCCGCCCGTGGCCGCGTTGACGACCGGGCGCGTCGTCGCCTTGACCGCGTGCACCGCGAGGGCCACCGCTCCCCCGGCGACGAAGGGCACCCACGGGTGCTCCGCGACGAGGCCGGTGACCTGCGTGGAGCCCTCGACGCGCTCGGCCGCGGACGTCGCGGCGAACACCACGCCCCCGGTCGCGGGCCGCAGGAGGGTCTGCACGGCGTCGTTGACCGAGTCGACCGCGGGGACCTTGTCGAGCACCACGTCCGTCACGAGCAGCACCGTGCCCACGCCGATCGCCCACCAGCTCTCCATCCAGACCAGCGGGTCGGGCAGCACGACGACGTCGGTGAGCCGCGCGAGGAGCGCGACGAGCAGGAACGGGACGTAGGCGTTGAGGCCGGCGGCGGCCGACAGGCCCACCCCGGTGAGCGCCACGAGCATGCGGGTGACCCTACCGGGGCGCCGGTAGCATGAGGCGGAAAGGGGAACACCCATGCGCTTCTTGCCCGGCCACGCGCCGACCTCCGACCTGACCTACGGGGACGTCTTCCTCGTCCCGTCCCGCTCGGAGGTGATCTCCCGGTTCGACGTCGACCTGACCAGCGTCGACGGCACCGGGACGACCCTGCCGATCGTGGTCGCCAACATGACGGCCGTCGCCGGCCGCCGGATGGCCGAGACGGTCGCCCGCCGCGGCGGCCTCGCCGTGCTCCCGCAGGACACCCCGACCGACGTCGTCGCCGGCGTCGTCGCGAGCGTCAAGCAGCGGCATCCCGTCGTGGAGACCGCGACCGTGGTCCAGCCGCACGACACCGTGCACACGGCGCTGACGCTGATCGCCAAGCGGTCGCACGGAGCCGCGGTCGTCGTGGACGACGGGCGGCCCGTCGGGGTCGTGACCGAGGCGGACTGCCGCGGCGTCGACCTGTTCACCCAGGTCGACCAGGTGATGACGCCCGAGCCCACCACCGTGGACCTCGCGGTCGTCGAGGGCGCGGGCCCCGCCGGGCTGGAGGAGGCGTTCGAGCAGCTGCACCGCTCGCGGCGGCGCTTCTCCCCCGTCGTGCGCGACGGCCGCCTCGTGGGCGTCCTGACCCGTGTCGGCGCGCTGCGCTCGTCGATCTACGCCCCCGCGCTCGACGCGCAGGGCCGGCTGCGGATCGCCGCGGCCGTCGGCATCAACGGCGACGTGCGGTCCAAGGCCGCGGACCTGCTCGCCGCGGGCGTCGACGTGCTCGTCGTCGACACCGCGCACGGCCACCAGCGCAAGATGGTCGACGCCCTGGCCGCGGTGCGCTCGCTCGACCCGCAGGTGCCGGTCGTCGCGGGCAACGTGGTCACCGCCGAGGGTGTGCGCGACCTCGTCGAGGCCGGTGCGGACATCGTCAAGGTCGGCGTCGGGCCCGGGGCGATGTGCACGACGCGGATGATGACGGCGGTCGGTCGCCCGCAGTTCTCCGCGGTGCTCGAGTGCGCCGCCGAGGCCCGCCGCCTCGGCCGGCACGTGTGGGCCGACGGCGGCGTCCGGCACCCCCGCGACGTCGCGCTCGCGCTGGCCGCCGGCGCGTCGCAGGTCATGGTCGGCTCCTGGTTCGCCGGCACGCACGAGTCGCCCGGCGACCTGCACCACGACGCCGACGGCCGCGCGTACAAGGAGAGCTTCGGGATGGCCTCGGCGCGCGCCGTCGCGGCCCGCACGCGGGGCGGCACCGCCTTCGAGCGGGCCCGCAAGGCGCTCTACGAGGAGGGCATCTCGACGTCGCGGATGTACCTGGACCCCCGCCGACCCGGCGTCGAGGACCTGCTCGACCACATCAGCGCGGGCGTGCGGTCGGCGGCCACGTACGTGGGTGCGACGTCCCTGGAGGAGCTGCACGAGCGCGCGGTCGTCGGCATCCAGTCCGAGGCCGGGTACGCCGAGGGCCGGCCGCTGCCCGACGGCTGGTGACCGACGTGCGTCCCGTGCTCGTGCTGCAGCACGCACCGCACGAGGGCCTGGGTCGGATCTCCGCCGCGCTGGGCGACGTCCCGTACCGGGTCCGCACGGTGCTCGACGACCCGCAGCCGCGGCTGCCGGCGGTCGACGCGCTGTCCGGCGTCGTGGTCATGGGGGGTCCGATGGACGCCGACGACGTCGCGGGGCACCCGGGCCTGGCCGCCGAGCGGGCGCTGCTCGCGGCCGCCGTCGACGCGGACGTGCCGGTGCTCGGCATCTGCCTGGGCCACCAGCTCCTCGCGCTGGCGCTCGGCTCCCGCCTGCACCGGCGCGCCGGGGTCGAGGTCGGCTTCGCCCCGGTCAGGATCGTCGCCGACGACCCCGTCGTCTCGCCCCTGGGCACGGGCTCGGGCGGCGCGACGGTGCTGCACTGGCACTCCGACACCGTGGACCTGCCCGCGGGCGCGACGCTGCTGGCGTCGTCGGACGTGACACCGGTGCAGGCGTTCCGCGCCGGCAGCGCCGTGGGCGTGCAGTTCCACCCCGAGCTCGACGCGGCGCTGCTCGACCTGTGGCTGCGCACGCCCGACATGGTGGCCGGGCTCGACGAGCACGAGGTCGACGCGATCCGCGCCGACGGCGCCCGGCACCTGCCCGCGCTCGCGGGGCCCGCCGCGGCGGCGTTCGGGGCGTTCGCGGGCACGGTCCGGGCCCGCGGATGACGACGCCGGGCACCGACGCGCGCGCCGAGCTCGTGCGCCTGGTGGCCCGCGGCGTGGACTGGCGGGTGGACCCGGCACGGGCGCTGCGCGACCCCGCCCGGGCCCGCCGGGCCGCGGTGCTCGTGCTGTTCGGCGTCCTCGACTCCCACCCGGCGGGCGCCGGCGGCGTCGGGCACGTGCCCGCGGACCTCGACGTGCTGCTGCAGCGCCGGTCCGCCACGCTCGGCCACCACCCGGGCCAGGTCGCGTTCCCCGGCGGCGGCATCGACCCCGAGGACGACGGCCCCGTGGGGGCGGCGCTGCGCGAGGCCGTCGAGGAGACGGGCCTCGACCCGGCCGGCGTGGAGCCGCTGGGGACGCTCGCGGACGTGCCGCTGCCGGTCAGCGACAACCTCGTCACCCCCGTGCTGGCGTGGTGGTCGCGACCGTCGGCCGTGGCCGCGGTCGACCACCGCGAGACCGTCGACGTGTTCCGCGCGCCCGTCGCCGACCTCCTCGACCCCGCCCGGCGCGGCTCCGTGGAGCACAGCACCGGCCACGGCCGCGTCCGGACGCCCGCGTTCGTGCTCGACGACGGGGTGGTCGTGTGGGGGTTCACCGCGATCGTGCTGCACGGTGTCCTCGACGCCCTCGGGTGGACGGTGCCGTGGGACGTGCGCCGCACCGTCGTCCCGTGAGCACGGCGCCCGGCCCGCCGCGGCACCCGAAGATCGAGGTCGACGTCGACGCCGCCCTGGCGCACGCGCTGCTCGCCGACCAGCACCCCGACCTGGCCGGCCTACCCGTGCACGGGCGCGTGCACGGATGGGACAACCTCACGTGGCGGCTCGGTGACGCCCTGGCGCTGCGGTTCCCCGTGCGTGGGGCGGCCGCCCCGCTCGTCGAGCACGAGCAGCGCTGGCTCCCCCGGCTCGCCGAGACGCTGCCGGTGGCGGTGCCCGCCCCCGTGCGGGTGGGCCGCGCCGGCGCCGGGTACCCGTGGCCGTGGAGCGTCGTGCCGTGGCTGCCGGGCGACGTGGTGGCGGCGAGACCGGTCGCCGGTCGGACCGTCTGGGCCCCCGCGCTGGCCGAGGCGCTGGCCGCCCTGCACACCCCCGCCCCGCCGCACGCGTCGCACAACCCGTTCCGGGGGGTGCCCCTCGCGGACCGGGACGCCGTGGTCGGGGCCCGGCTGGCGGGGACGACGCTGCCGCACCGGGACGCGCTGCTGCGCGCGTGGCACGACGGGCTGGCCGCCCCCGCGTGGGACGGTCCGCCCATGTGGGTGCACGGCGACCCGCACCCGGGCAACCTCCTGGCGGACGCACGCACCCTGACGGCGATGATCGACTTTGGCGACCTGTGCGCCGGGGACCCCGCGAGCGACCTCGCGACCGCGTGGATGACCTTCGACGACGCCGGGCGAGCCGCTTTCGTGGCCCGGACCCAGGAGCTGCGCGGCTGGGACGGGGCCACCTGGGTCCGCGCCCGGGCGTGGGCCGCGAGCTACGTCCCGGTGCTGCTCGCCCACCCGGACGAGTACCCGCTGATGGCAGCGGTCGGCCGGGCCACCGCCGACCACCTCGCCGCGGGCTGACGGGCGCACCGGCGGCGGCCGTCACCAGCGGCACCCGCAGCCGGCCCGCACCGTGGCGGCGTCACTCCCACCGGTGCGCGACCGCACGCGCGTACGACGTGCGCACCAGCTCCTCGAGCACGCCCAGGTCGACGGCGTCCAGACGTCGGACGTGCAGGCACGACACGGTCGTCGTGTGCGGTCCGAGGCGCGCGAGCAGGTCGCCGAGGTCGTCGAACCCCAGCGGGACGTACAGCGTGGTGGCGGCGCGCCGCGGGGAGAACCCCGCGGCCGCGGCGTCCCCCTCCCGCCCGGACGCGTACCGGTAGTGGTACCGGCCGAACCCCACGATCGAGGTGCCCCACAGGCGCGGCGGCTCCCCCGTCGCGCGCTCCATCAGCGGCAGCAGCGTCCAGGCGTCGGCCCGGCGGCGCGCGTCGGGGACGGCGTCGAGGAACGCCCCGACGTCGCCGTCGTTCTCCGTCGTGGGGTTCTCCTCGCGCGCCACGACCCGAGCATGGCACCCGGGGGCTGGCGTGACGAGCCTCAGCCGCGGGGGTCGCGCACCGACGCGAGCAGGACGGGCCACCCCGTGCCGGTGTGGCTCACCACCAGGAGGAACGGCCGGTCGAGGACCACGGCGACCGGATCGGGTGGCGGGGCGCCGCCCGCCATCCCCATCTCGGTGGCCGCGGCGGCCCGGGTGCCGGCCTCGTCGACCAGCAGGACCGCCTGCTGCCGGGCCTGGCCGAGGGTCGCCGGCACGTCGTCCGCGAGCAGGCCGGTGACGGTCAGCGGGGCGAGCCCGAGGTCGGCGAGCACCGGTCCCAGGTCCACCTCGCTGCGCATCTCCACCTGCGGGAGCGCGAGGTCGACGGGCACGTCCGCCGCGTCGTCGAGGGCGGCCCCGAGCGCGCGGACCTGCGCGAGGTCGGCGCCGGCGGGGTCGGCGGCGACGGGCGAGCCGGCGGGCGGCAGCAGCAGGTCGGCGTGCAGCACACCGGCGTACCCGTACCGCATCCGCACGGCCTGCCACCCGTCGAGCTCGACAAAGGGCGTGGTGACCGCGCCGTGCATGGTGGGCACCTCGACGGCCGCCGCCCCGGGGACGTGGAACAGGTCCGCCGTGGTCGCCTCCGCGGTGAACGGCTGCTCCCAGGCGGCAGCCACCACGACCGCGTCCTGCAGCACCGCCACGAGCGACGCGTCCGGCACCACCGCGGAGTCCTCGACGAGGCCGCCGGTGTGCTCGCGCACCCACGCCCCGAGGGCGTCGGTGCCCGCGTCCGTGCCGAGGTCCGTGCGCAGCACCCCGGCGTCGAACGCGGACGTGAGCCGGTCGAGGTACACCGGGTCGATCGCAGCCCCGTCGTCGACCACGACACGCTGGGCCGTGTGCACGACGGGCACCTCGGGCAGCTCGCCGGCCCGCACGGCGGCCGGGTCGCCGTCGAGGCGGCGCAGCGCGGCCACCAGGGCGCCGACGGCGTCGGTCCGTTCCTGGCCGGTTGCGCCCAGCGCAGCGTCGAGGGACTGCCCCGCGGGTCCCTCGCCGGCCTCGGCGAGCATGGCCAGGGCGGTCGTCAGGCTGGACGGCGACACCACCGCGCCCGCGTCGCCGTCGGCGCCGGCCAGCGCCGCGAGCCCCAGCCCCCACGTCGCGTCGACCACGTCGAGGACCGCCGGGGCGTCGCCGAGGCGGACCGCGACGTAGGCCGCGTCCCCCCGCAGCTCCGGCGGCGGATCGGCCGCCGCGCACCCGGCCACCACCGCCGTCGCCACCAGCACCGCCGTGACCCGCGCCCCCCGCACCGTCCGCACGTCGCGATCGTGGCACGCGACGACGGCGTCCCGCTCCGGACCTCGGTCACGATCGCGTCACGCGGGGCGCAGCGCACCCGCACGCACCGCACCCGCACGCACCGAGGGGCGCCCCGCGGACGGGACGCCCCTCGGGCGGTGCGGGTCGGTAGGGGTCAGGCGACGCCGGCGACCTGGCGCAGCACGTACTGCAGGATCCCGCCGTTGCGGTAGTAGTCCGCCTCGCCGGGGGTGTCGATCCGCACGACGGCGTCGAACGCGACGACCGTGCCGTCGGCCCGCGTGGCGGTGACGCGCACCGTGCGGGGTGTCGTGCCCGCGTTGAGGGCCGTCACGCCGGCGATGTCGAACGTCTCGGTGCCGTCCAGGCCGAGGGAGTCCGCGGACTCGCCCTCGGGGAACTGCAGAGGCAGCACGCCCATCCCGATGAGGTTCGAGCGGTGGATGCGCTCGAACGACTCGGTGATGACCGCGCGGACCCCCAGCAGGCGCGTGCCCTTGGCCGCCCAGTCGCGCGACGACCCCGAGCCGTACTCCTTGCCGCCCAGCACGACCAGGGGCACACCGGCCGCCTGGTACGCGGTCGACGCGTCGTAGATCGTGGTCTGCTCGCCGGTGAGGTGGTTGACCGTGAAGCCGCCCTCGACGCCCGGCACGAGCTGGTTGCGCAGCCGGATGTTGGCGAAGGTGCCGCGGATCATGACCTCGTGGTTCCCGCGGCGCGAGCCGTAGGAGTTGAAGTCACGCCGGTCCACGCCGTGCTCCGCCAGGTACAGGCCCGCGGGGCTGTCGGCCTTGATGGACCCCGCCGGGCTGATGTGGTCCGTCGTCACCGAGTCGCCGAGCTTCGCGAGCACCCGCGCCCCGGTGATGTCCGTGACCGGCTCGGGCGTCGCGCCCATGCCCTCGAAGTACGGGGGCTTGCGCACGTAGGTCGAGCGCGGGTCCCACTCGAAGGTGCTGCCCTCGGGCGTGGGCAGCGCGCGCCACCGCTCGTCGCCGGAGAACACGTCGGCGTAGTCCTTGGTGAACATCGCCCGGTCGATCGAGGAGTCGATCGTCGCCTGCACCTCGTCGGGCGTCGGCCAGATGTCCCGCAGGAAGATCGGGTGCCCGGCCTCGTCGCGGCCCAGCGGGTCGGACTCGAAGTCGAAGTCCATCGTCCCGGCCAGCGCGTACGCGATGACCAGCGGCGGGGACGCGAGGTAGTTCATCTTCACGTCGGGGTTGATGCGCCCCTCGAAGTTGCGGTTGCCCGACAGCACGGCGGCGACCGCGAGGTCGTGCTCCTGCACGGCCGCGGACACGTGCTCGTCGAGCGGTCCGGAGTTGCCGATGCACGTGGCGCAGCCGTAGCCGACCAGGTGGAAGCCGAGCTTCTCCAGGTACGGCCACATGCCGGCCTTCTCGTAGTAGTTCGTCACCACCTGCGAGCCCGGCGCCATCGACGTCTTGACCCACGGCTTGGCGGTCAGCCCGCGCTCGACGGCCTTCTTGGCGACCAGCGCGGCCGCCATCATCACCGACGGGTTCGACGTGTTCGTGCACGACGTGATCGACGCGATCGCGACCGCCCCGTGGAACAGGTCGAACGTCCGCCCGTCCGCGTCCGTCACCGGGTACGTGCGCGTCGCGGTCGACGTGATCGCCGGGGAGTCCGACGCCGGGAACGACTCGCGCTCGGCCTCGTCGACGCCGTTGGTCACCTCGGGCGCGTAGGTGGGCAGGTCGCGCTGGAACTGCTCCTTGGCCCGCGAGAGCTCGATGCGGTCCTGCGGACGCTTCGGCCCGGCGATCGACGGCACGACCGTCGACAGGTCCAGCTCGAGGTACTCGGAGAACACCGGCTCGGCGTAGCCGGGCGCGCTCGGGTCGTGCCACAGGCCCTGCTCCTTGGCGTACGCCTCGACGAGCGCGAGCTGGGCGTCGGACCGCCCCGTCAGCCGCAGGTAGTCGATCGTCACCGGGTCGATCGGGAACATCGCAGCCGTCGAGCCGAACTCCGGGCTCATGTTGCCGATCGTGGCCCGGTTGGCCAGCGGCACCGACGCGACGCCGTCGCCGTAGAACTCGACGAACTTGCCGACGACGCCGTGCTGGCGCAGCTTCTGCGTGATGGTCAGCACCACGTCCGTGGCGGTGACGCCCGGCGTGATCGTGCCCGTCAGCTTGAAACCCACCACGCGCGGGATGAGCATCGACACCGGCTGGCCGAGCATGGCCGCCTCGGCCTCGATGCCGCCCACGCCCCAGCCCAGCACGCCGAGCCCGTTGACCATCGTGGTGTGCGAGTCGGTGCCGACGCACGTGTCGGGGTACGCGCGCAGCACACCGCCGACCTCGCGGGTCATCACGGTCCGCGCCAGGTACTCGATGTTCACCTGGTGCACGATGCCGGTGCCCGGGGGGACGACCTTGAAGTCGTCGAACGCGGTCTGGCCCCAGCGCAGGAACTGGTACCGCTCGCGGTTGCGCTCGTACTCGAGCTCGACGTTGCGCTCGAAGGCGTCGCGGCGGCCCGCGACGTCGATCTGGACCGAGTGGTCGATGACGAGCTCGGCGGGGGCGAGCGGGTTGATCCGCGACGCGTCGCCGCCGAGCTCCTCGACGGCCTCGCGCATGGTCGCGAGGTCCACGACGCACGGGACGCCCGTGAAGTCCTGCATGATCACGCGGGCCGGCGTGAACTGGATCTCGGTGTCGGGCTGCGCGTCGGGGTCCCACCCCGCGAGCGCACGCACGTGGTCGGCGGTGATGTTCGCGCCGTCCTCGGTGCGCAGCAGGTTCTCGGCGAGGATCTTCAGGCTGTACGGGAGTCGCTCGACGCCCGGCACGGCGGCCAGGCGGTAGATCTCGTACGAGGTGTCACCGACCTCGAGCGTTCCCTTGGACCCGAAGCTGTCGACGCTGCTCACGTGGGGCTCCTTCGCTTGGCGAGTTCCCGGGCGAGTCGGGGGGCCCGGGGACGTCCTCGAACCCCCGGCCGGGGACCGGGCCGCCGACGTGACGGTCGGGGCGCGGGACCCGGGGCGGGGCGGACGCAGATATCTTGATGTCGAGATACATGCTACTCCCTCGACCGGGCCGCGCGCACGGACCTCCCGCCCGCCGTCGCCGCCCGCCCGTCGGCACCACGACGGCCGGGCGGGTGGGCCCCGCCCGGCCGTGTGCGCGCACCGGTCAGGCCGTGCCCTCGCGCTGGGCCCGGACCGCCTCGGCCGCCTTGCGCTCGGCCTCGACCGCACGCTCGTGGGCGCGGGGGTCGTAGTCCGGCGTGCCCTGCTTGTGCAGCTCCTGCGTCGCGACCCGGCTGGCGTGGGCGAGCCGGCTCTCGGCGTCGTGCGACTCGGACATGGTCCGCTCCTCCTCGTCGTCGAGGGCCCGCGTGGGCGGGCTCACGACCCACGCTAGGACGGTGCCGACGTGGCCGCGAGACGAGCGGTGCGGACGGCGCGGGCGTCAGCGCGTGAGGACCGCGACCGCCTCGAGGTGGTGGGTCATCGGGAACAGGTCGTGACCGACGACCTCGACGCCCGTCCAGCCGTGGGCACCGAGCAGCGCGACGTCACGGGCCAGCGCCGCGGGGTCGCACGCGACGTACACCACGCGCTCGGGGCGCAGCGCGGCGACGGCGTCGACGACCTTGCGCCCCGCGCCGGTGCGCGGCGGGTCGAGCACGACGACGTCGACGGGCGGGGCGCCCTCGACGAGTCCGGCCAGCGTGCGTGCGACGTCGCCGGCGTGCAGGTCGACCTGCGGGCGGTCGTGCAGGTTGCGGCGCGCGTCGCGCACGGCCCGTGCGTCGCCCTCGACGGACACCACGTGGCCCGCCTCGCCGACGGCGTCGGCCAGCGGCAGCGTGAACAGCCCCGCCCCCGCGTACAGGTCGAGGACGGTCCCGCCGGCGACGTCGCCCGCCCCCTGCAGCACCGCGTCGACCAGCAGCGCGGGCGCCTCGCGGTGGACCTGCCAGAACCCGGCGGCTGCGACGCGGTACGTGCGGGTGCCGCCGTCCGCGGCGGTCACGACCTCGCGGACCGCGGCGCGGGCGTTCGGCCGGGGGTCGGGGCGGCCGCGCTGCAGGTCGAACGGGACGTCGTCGACGAGCACGAGCGGCGGCGAGCCGTCCGCGGGCGCCACGGCCTCGATCCGGGCGCCGGGGATCCACCGGCGCCCGAGCAGGTCGAGGGCGGCCACGTGCTCGGTCGCCAGCGGCATCGCGTCGAGCGCGACCACGTCGTGCGAGCGGAAGCCCCGCATGCCCGCGCGGCCGTCCGCATCGGCCACGAGGTCGATCCGGGTGCGCCAGGCCAGGCCGCCCCGCGCGTCGTCGCCGGGTGCCGCGTGCACGGTCGGCGTCACGTCGAGCCGCGCCAGGTGCCGCAGCTGCTCGGCGAGCACCGCCTCCTTCCAGGCGCGCTGCGCGGGCAGCGCGACGTGGGCCAGCTCGCCGCCGCCGACGCCGCCGGGTCCCGCCTCGGGCCACACGGACGGCACCCGGTCGGGCGACGCCTCGAGCACCTCGACGGCGTCGGCCCGCCAGAACCGGGCGTCGGGACCGTCGTCGGTCAGCCGCGCGCGCACGCGCTCGCCCGGCAGCGTGTGCCGGACGAAGACCACGCGGCCATCGTGCCGCGCCACGCAGTGGCCGCCGTGGGCGACGGGTCCGACCTCGAGCTCGACGAGCACGCCGGTCCCTTCCTCAGAAGCCACGGGACACCGGTCCCCGGACGGCGTCCTCGAGGCCCGTCTGGCCCTCGCTGGACTGGAGCTGCCACGGCACCGACGCCACGACGACCCCGGGCGTGAACAGCAGCCTGCTCTTGAGCCGCAGCGCGCTCTGGTTGTGCAGCAGCTGCTCCCACCAGTGCCCCACCACGTACTCGGGGATGTACACGACGACGAGGTCGCGCGGGCTCTCGCGCCGGATCGACCGGACGTAGGCGATGACGGGACGCGTGATCTCGCGGAACGGCGAGTCGAGCACCTTGAGCGGGACGGGCAGGTCGGCCGCCTCCCACCGCGCGCGCAGGTCGGCCACGTCGGCGGAGTCGACGCCGACCGTGACGGCCTCGAGCACGTTGGGCCGCGACGCCCGCGCGTACGCCAGCGCGCGCATCGTGGGACGGTGCAGGTGCGAGACGAGCACGACCGCGTGCACCCGGCTGGGCAGGGCGCGGGCGGCCTGCGCGGACTCCTCGTCGAGCGCGAGCTCGGCCCGCACGCGGCGGTAGTGCGCGTGCACGCCCTGCATGACGACGTACACCCCGACCATGGCGATGATCGCGATCCAGGCCCCGTGGGTGAACTTCGTGACGAGCACGACGACGAGGACGGACCCGGTCATGGCCAGGCCGATGCCGTTGATGACGCGCGAGCGGCGCATCCGGGCCCGGGCGCGCGGCTCCGGCTCGGTGCGCAGCTCCCGCGTCCAGTGCCGCACCATGCCGAGCTGGGACAGCGTGAAGGAGACGAACACCCCGACGATGTACAGCTGGATGAGGCGCGTGACCTGGGCGTCGAAGGCGACGATGAGCGCGATCGCCGCGGCGGCCAGGGTGATGATGCCGTTGGAGAACGCGAGCCGGTCGCCGCGGGTGTGCAGCTGGCGCGGCAGGTAGCCGTCGCGGGCGAGGATCGACCCGAGGACGGGGAACCCGTTGAACGCCGTGTTCGCGGCGAGCACGAGGATCAGCCCGGTGACGACGGAGATGAGGACGAACAGCACGTCGACGCCCTCGAAGACGGACGCCGCGAGCTGGCTGATGACGGGGTGCTGCTCGTAGCCCTCGCCCACCGGGACGCCGTCGCGCAGGAGCTGGGTGGCGGGGTCGTCGACGTAGTGCACGCCCGTGGCCTGCGCGAGCATGAGGATCGACATGATCATGGTGATCGAGATGCCGCCGAGCAGCGCGAGCGTGGTGGCCGCGTTGCGGGACTTGGGCGTGCGGAACGCCGGGACGCCGTTGCTGATGGCCTCGACCCCGGTGAGGGCGGCGCACCCCGAGGCGAACGCGCGCAGCACGAGGAACCCGCCGGCGATGCCCATGAGGCCCTGCTCGAACGCGGGGTCGGCGGCCACGGTCAGGTCGGCGCTCTCCGCGACGGGCAGCGTCCCGGTGAAGTACCGGAAGGCGCCGACCAGCGCGAGCGAGCCCATGGCGGCCATGAACAGGTACACCGGGACGGCGAAGGCGCTCCCGGACTCCTTGACCCCGCGCAGGTTCGCGACCATGAGGAGCAGCACCACGATCACGGCGAACGCCGTCTCGTGGCCCCGCAGGAACGGGATCGCGGTCGCCGCGTACTGGGCGCCCGACGAGATCGACACCGCGACCGTGAGGACGTAGTCGACGAGCAGGGCGCTCGCGACCGTGACGCCGGCCTTGGGCCCCAGGTTGACCGACGCGACCTCGTAGTCGCCGCCGCCCGAGGGGTAGGCGTGCACGTTCTGCCGGTACGACGCCACGACCGTGAGCAGCACGAGCGCGACCGCGACGCCCACCCACGGCGAGACCGTCAGCGCGGTCAGACCCGCGAGCGAGAGGGTCAGCAGGATCTCGTCGGGCGCGTACGCCACGGACGAGAGCGCGTCGGAGGCGAACACGGGCAGCGCGACGCGCTTGGGCAGGAGCGTGTGACCGAGACGGTCGCTGCGCACCGGCCGCCCCAGGACGAGCCGCTTGGCGGCATCTGCGAGGTCCGACACGAGGAGCGATCGTATGCCCGCGAGCGGGCCGTGGCACGCACCGAGGTCCCGGGCACCGCGGCGTGTGACGACGACCACGACGGCGCCGGTCGCCGGGACCGTGGCGGGGACGCGCGCACCCGTCGCCGACGACGGGGTCGGCGGACGGGTGCCGAGGGGTATACCGTGACCGGTCGTGCACTTCGTGATCATGGGATGCGGCCGTGTGGGAGCCACGCTCGCGCAGTCCCTGGAGGGGCGCGGCCACTCGGTCGCCGTCATCGACCAGTTCCCCGACGCCTTCCGCCGGCTCGACGCGGAGTTCGAGGGCAGCAAGGTCACCGGCCTCGGCTTCGACCGCGACACGCTGCGCCAGGCCGGCATCGACGACGCGTACGCGTTCGCCGCCGTGTCGGACGGCGACAACTCGAACATCCTCGCGGCCCGCGTGGTGCGCGAGACGTTCGGCGTGGAGAACGTGGTGGCGCGGATCTACGACCCGCACCGCGCCGAGATCTACCAGCGCCTGGGCATCCCGACCGTCGCGACGGTCCGCTGGACCGCGGACCAGGTGCTGCGGCGCATGCTGCCCGTGGGGACCAGCGACGAGTTCCGCGACGCGTCGGGGCAGATCCAGCTCGCCGAGGTCGACGTGCACACCGGGTGGGTCGGGCGGCCGCTGCGCGCGCTCGAGGAGGCCACCGGTGCGCGCGTCGCGTACCTGACCCGCTACGGCGACGGCGTCCTGCCGACCGCCACCACCGTCCTGCAGGAGAACGACACCGTGCACATGCTCATGCGCGTCGACGACGCCCCCGCGGTCGAACGCGTCCTCACGGCGACGCCGCCGGCGGTGACGGCATGAGGGTCGTCATCGCCGGGGCCGGGTCGGTGGGCCGGTCGATCGCGCGCGAGCTGC
The DNA here is from genome assembly GCF_006715865.1 of Cellulomonas sp. SLBN-39. Lineage (NCBI taxonomy): Bacteria > Bacillati > Actinomycetota > Actinomycetes > Micrococcales > Cellulomonadaceae > Cellulomonas > Cellulomonas sp. SLBN-39. The sequence goes on from NZ_VFOA01000001.1 coordinate 3,771,644, forward strand.
TCGTCAACGACCACGAGGTCACCCTCGTGGACCGTCAGCCGTCCGCCATGCGCGTGGCGCAGGTCGCGGACGCGGACTGGCTGCTCGCGGACGCGTGCGAGCTGCCCACGCTGCGCGAGGTGCGCGCCGACGAGTGCGACGTCATGGTCGCCGCGACCGGGGACGACAAGGCGAACCTGGTCATCTCCCTGCTCGCGAAGACCGAGTTCGGCGTGCCCCGCACGGTCGCGCGCGTGAACAACCCGAAGAACGAGTGGATGTTCGACGAGGCGTGGGGCGTGGACGTCGCGGTGTCGACGCCGCGCATCATGACCGCCATGGTCGAGGAGGCCGTGGCGGTCGGCGACCTGGTGCGCATCTTCACGTTCCACCAGTCGAAGGCCGACATCCTCGAGCTCACGCTCCCGCAGGACTCCCCGCTCGCGGGTCTGCGCGTGGGTCAGGTGGCGTGGCCGGACGACACCGTCCTGGCCTGCATCGTGCGCGACGCGCGCCCGATCGCACCCAGCCCGGACGACACCCTCGAGGGCCGCGACGAGCTGCTGTTCGTCACGGGCCGTGAGGCGGACGAGGCGGCTCTGCAGCACGTGCTGACCCACGGACCAGCGACCAGCTGAGCCACAGCACGAGCGCGGTCAGCGGCAGGCCCATGAGGAGCTTGGCGGTGCCGAGCCACGCGACCTCGCCGCCGTAGTACAGGGGCAGCTGGACGGCGAGGCGCAGCCCGAACATGGCCACCCACGGCCAGGTCGCGAGGGCGTACCGGCGCCGCAGCACGGGGTCGGTACGCCACGCGACGACCGTCGACCACGGGCCGCCGGTCAGCGGACCGTCGGGGCGGAACATGCCGACCACGAGGCCGACGAGGGGCCAGCCGAGCACGATCGTGAGGAACGTACCGATCAGGTACGCGACGTTGACGAGCAGCCCGTAGGCGAAGAAGTCGGTCGCGTCCCCCGTGCGCCAGGCCCACAGCACGCCGATGCCGACACCCAGGACGCCCGACAGCGCCTGCGTCAGCGGTGTGCGCTGGACGAGCCGGGCCACGACGGCGAGCAGGGCGGCCGCGCCGGCCGACACGAGCGCGGGGACGAGCTGCTGGCCGGTCGCGACGAACACGACGACGAAGAGCAGGCCGGGGGCGACGGTCTCGACGGCTCCCCGCACGCCCCCGACGGCGTCGAGGGCGGAGAACTCGTCGGCCGTGATGGCCCGCATCCCGCGGGCCGGGGCGGCCTCGTCGTCGCGCACGGGGTCGGTCGCGTCCACGTTCACTCCCCCGGCCGGGCGCGCAGCTCGTACCGCGGGTTGAACACGGTGCGCCGGCCGGCGACGTAGCAGACCAGACCCTCGACCTTCAGGCGCCGGCCGGGCTCGATCCCGCAGATCTGCCGGCGACCCAGCCACACGAGGTCGAGGCTGCCCGACCCGTCGTACAGCTCGGCCTCCAGCGCCGGGACGCCCTCGCGCGGGCGCAGCGTGACCGAGCGCAGCACTCCGGACACGCTGGCGCGCTGCCGGTCGGGAAGCGTGCCCACGTGCCGGCAGCCGGGGACGGTGAGGGCGTCGGCCTTCTCCTCGTCGGCCTCGATCTCGGCCTGCGAGGCCAGGACGCGGCGGACGGCCTGCTTGAGGCTCATCGGGTCTCCGTGATCTCGGGGCCGCGCTGGGGCGGGGCGAACCGGGGCGTCGCCGGTGCCGCGGCCGGGGCCGACGGGCTGGCGCCGCCCGGAAGGTGCAGGGCGAGCAGGTCACGCGGGGCACGGGGGTCCTGCCCCCGCACCACGACGATCGTGCCGAACACGCGCTCGAGGGGGACGGCGGCCTGCGGGTCCACCGCGGCCGCGCCGGTGATGACGCCGCGCAGGAACCAGCGCGGGCCGTCGGTGCCGATGAAGCGCGCCGGCCGGTGGCCGGTGCGACCCTCGGGGGTGCGCACGGGCAGGCGGGCGAGCAGCTCACGGCCGAACGGCCCGGGCAGGTCGTCGACGGTCCCGCCCTGCTGCGTGATGGACGCGGCGATCTCCTCACGGATCTCGTCCCAGATCCCGTCGGTGCGCGGCGCGGCGAAGGCCTGCACCTGCAGGGACGACGCCACGCCGCCCTCGCCGGGTGCCTTGAGGGTCAGCGCGGCGGCCGACACGACCTCGGTGGCCTTGTCGACCTCCATCCGCAGCTCCATGCCCTGGACCGCGGGCAGCCGGATCGCCCCCAGGTCGACCCGGGGGCCCTGGGGGTGCGGCTCGTCGGCGTCCCACGGGCCGCCGCCGGGCGTGCCCCGGCCGGCGGGTGCGCCGTCCCGGGCCTCGACCTCGGTCTCGACCTCGTCGGCGGCACCCTTGCGGGGCCCTCGGCTGAACAGACCCACGACCTCAACTCCTCGCCCGGCGCTGCGCGCCCTCGTCTGGTGCAACGTCGTCCCCGACGACGTTAGTTCCGTGCTGCCCCGTGCGTCCGGCGGTCAGCCGGGCGTGCCGCCCGGGGCGGCTGCCCAGCCGCCGCTGGACCCGAAGCCGCCCGCACCGCGCACGGAGCCGGGCAGCGCGTCGACCTCGACGAACACGGCGTGCTCGACGCGCTGCACGACGAGCTGGGCGATGCGGTCGCCGCGGGCGAGCTCGATCGGGTGCTCCGTGTCGGTGTTGAGCAGCGTGACCGCGATCTCGCCGCGGTACCCCGCGTCGACCGTCCCCGGCGCGTTGACGACCGTCAGGCCGTGCCGGGCCGCGAGCCCCGAGCGGGGGTGCACGAACGCGGCGTACCCCTCGGGCAGCGCGATCGACACCCCGGTGGGGACCGTGACGCGCGCCTGCGGTGCGATCACGACGTCGGTGCGGGTGCGCAGGTCGGCTCCCGCGTCGCCGGGGTGGGCGTACGCGGGGGGCGGCAGGTCGGGGTCGAGCAGGTGCAGCTGCACCTCGACCGCGCCGGTCGGTGCGGGCACCGGTGCTGCGGTCGGGGTCGCCCCGGGAGCCGTCTGCGGTGCGGCGGGCTCGGTCACGACCGCCGACCCTACCGCGCCCGCCGGGCACGTCCACCCGCACCGGGCCCGGATGACATCCTGGGAGCATGCACGCGACGCAGCCCGACGACGCCCAGCCCCTGCCCGGTGATGTGAGCCCCGGGCCGGCCCGCGGCTTCCGCGAGCGCCTGTGGCCCGGCCCGCTCGGCTGGGCCACGGTCGTCGGCTTCGCCGGGGTGCTCGGTGCCGCGCTCGTGCCGGTCGACACCCTGCTCGCGCTGGTCGTGGCGGTGCTCGCGCTGCTCGGGGGCCTGGCGGTCGCGGTGCTGACCACGCCGCGCGTCGAGGTCGAGCAGGGCCACCTGCGGGCCGGTGCGGCGCGGATCCCGGTGCGGCTGCTGGCCGAGCCGGTGGCCCTGGGCCGCGAGGAGCTGCGGGTGCAGATGGGCCCGGGGCTCGACGCCCGGGCGTACGTGTGCCTGCGGGCGTGGATCGGCACGGCCGTGCGGGTGCAGGTGCGCGACCCGCAGGACCCGACGCCCTACTGGGTCGTCTCGACGCGCCGCCCGGACGACCTCGTCACGGCCCTGCGGGCGCGCTGACCCGCAGGACGCGTGACGGCCGGTCCCCCGGGCGGGGGACCGGCCGTCACGGTCGGGCGGTCAGCGGTCAGGCAGCGCACTCGGAGCAGACGGGCTGGCCGTCACGCTCGTACGCGAGCTGGCTGCGGTGGTGCACCAGGAAGCACTTGGAGCACGTGAACTCGTCGGCCTGGCGGGGAAGGACGCGGACGGAGAGCTCCTCGCCGGACAGGTCGGCGCCGGGGAGCTCGAAGCCCTCGGCAGCCTCCGTCTCGTCCTCGTCCACCACGCCCGAGTTCTTGTCGGAGCGCCGGGCCTGGAGCTCCTGCAGCGAGTCCTCGCTGAGGTCCTCCTCGGTCTTGCGCGGGGCGTCGTAGTCGGTTGCCATGGTTGGCGTCACACTCCGTCGTCGTCGTCAGCGGTCGTCGCGGGATGAAAGGCATCGCGGCCGCGTTCTGTTCCCCCCGCGCGGGGGGATTGTGCACCACCGCGGGGTCGGATGCGAACCGGACAGGTCCGGGCGCGCCCCGGCGTGTCGCTCGGGCGCGGCGACGGGTGGGCGAGCCCCCCGGCGTGTCTCACCCCGGCGCGCCGGTCACCTGGGACGCAGCACCCGGCACGGCCTCCGGCTCGGGGCCGTCGGCGTCCAGGTGCTCGAGCAGCGCGACGAGCTCGGCGACCCGGGCGGCGGGTCCGGCCACGGTCATCGCCGCCCCGGCAGGACGCCCGCGCAGGCCCGTGACGGTGCCGCCGGCCTCCTGCACGACGAGCGACGCGGCAGCCATGTCCCACGGCTGCAGCCCGCGCTCGTAGTACAGGTCGAGCCGGCCCTGCGCGACGCCGCACAGGTCGAGCGCGGCCGAGCCGATGCGCCGGATGTCGCGCACCCGCGGCAGCAGGTCGGCCAGCACCCGGGCCTGCGCGCGCCGCCGGGCGGCGACGTAGCCGAACCCGGTGCCGACCAGGCACCGGTCCAGGGGTGCGGAGGGCGGCAGCACGAGCCGCCGCTCCCCCAGGTGCGCGCCGGCGCCGGCGCCGGCGGTGAACGTGCGCCCGTCGGCGGGGCTGTGCACGCACCCGGCGAGGACGCGCCACGTGGCGGGGTCGGGGGCGCGCCCCGCCGCGGCGGCCGCCTCGTCGACGACGGCGGCGACGCTGACCGCCCACGCGTCGATGCCGTACAGGTAGTTCACGGTGCCGTCGATGGGGTCGACGACCCACGTGACGCCGGACGTGCCGGGCCGGTGGCCGCCCTCCTCGCCGAGGACGCCGTCGGCGGGGCGCAGCTCGGCCAGGCGGGCCTGCACGAGCTCCTCGCTGGCCAGGTCCATGGCCGTGACGACGTCGACGGCGCTGGTCTTGGTCGCGGCGACCTCGGGCCGGTCGGGCCGGCCGTCGTGCACGAGGGCGCCGGCCTCACGGGCGACGGTGCGGGCGACGTCGACGAGCTCGGCGACGGGTGCGGTGGAGGTCATGGCCCCATCCTGCCGGGCGGGACGGGCCCTGCGGGCGGGGGTCAGCGGGAGGGGTCAGCGGGGAGCGCGCCACGGCCCCGGTGCCGCGAGGTGGAAGCGCAGGGCGAGCAGGCGCAGCGCGAACACGCCCACGGCGACGGCGGTGAGCGCGACGGCCCCGGTCGTCCCGAGGGCCCAGAGCGCCGCGGTGACGGCCGCGCCCGCCATCGCGGGGATCGCGTAGAGCTGGCGCTGGTGCAGCACGACCGGGACCTCGCCGGTGAGCAGGTCGCGCAGCACGCCGCCGCCGACGGCCGTGACGACGCCGACGACGACCGACGCGAGGGGTGTGGCACCGTGCTCGAGCCCGGTGACCGTGCCGACCACGCTGAAGAGCGCGAGCGCGCCGGCGTCGAGCACGACGATGAACCGGCGGGCCCGTTCGAGCCGCGGGTGGCCGAAGTACATGACGAGCCCGCCGACGACCGCGGCCAGCATGAGCCGCGGCTCGCTGATGCCGACCGGCGGGACGGCGCCGAGCAGGACGTCGCGCAGCACGCCCCCGCCCAGGCCGGTCGCCCAGGCGAGCACGAGGATCCCGAAGACGTCGAACTGCTTGCGCACGGCCGCGAGGGCGCCCGACATGGCGGCGACGACGACGCCGAGCACCTCCAGCACCGGCAGCACGGGCACCTGGGCGAGGTCGACGTCCACGGCGCGATCCTGGCACGCCGCGCGCGGGCTGCGGCGTACCGGCCGGGACGGTGCGGGGGCGCGGCGCACCGGGCGGGGTGCGCGCCGGACCGGCGGATCGGTGGCAGGCTCGTCCCCGGATGCCGGGAGGTCTGATGGGTGAGCTGGAGCTGGTCGGTCTGCACGAGGACGGCGAGCACCTGGTGCTGGTCGCGCCCGAGGGGCAGCGGTTCCGGCTGCGGATCGACGAGCCGCTGCGCGCGGCGGTCCGCCGCGACCGGCCGCAGCTCGAGCAGCTGCGGGCCGAGCAGGCGGGGTCGTTGTCGCCGCGGGAGATCCAGGCGCGGATCCGCGCCGGTGCGACCGCGCAGGAGGTGGCCGAGCAGGCCGACGTCCCCGTGGAGTCCGTGCGCCGCTACGAGGGCCCGGTGCTCGCGGAGCGCGACTGGGTGGCGGAGCAGGCACGCGGCACCCGGGTGGGCAAGGAGCCGGACGCGCCGCTGCTGGGCGACCTGGTGACGGACCGGCTCGCGGCGCGCGGCGTCGACGTGTCGTCCCTCGCGTGGGACGCGTCCCGGCGGGGCAACGGCCCGTGGACGGTCGTCGCGCGGTTCGTCGTCGCGGACGAGCCGTCCCAGGCGCGGTGGACGTACGACCCGGTCGGTCGGGCGGTCGTCGCCGACGAGGACGAGGCGCGCTGGCTGTCGGAGACGGAGATCGAGGAGCCGTCGTCGCGCCGGCACCTGGCCGCGGTGCGCGACGTGGTGTTCGACATCGACTCGGTGGCCGGCGACGAGCCGGCCGAGGAGCCGACGCACGCGCTGCTCGACGAGCTGCGCACGCGCCGCGGCGTGCGCCAGCCGCTCGAGCTGGACGACGACGACGAGGCGTTCGAGGGCTTCGGCCCCCCGCACGCGTTCGACCTGGGCGGACCGACCGGCGACGCGGGGCTCCCGCCCGGTGGGTCCCGCGGGTTCGACCCGGACCAGCCGCCGGGGGCGCACCCCCACGACGCGGACCCGCACCGCGAGGCCGTCGTGCTGACACCCGCGCGGGGCGCCCGGCTCGTCCCGGCGCACGACGACGGCACGGTCGGCGGGGCAGGGTTCGGCGGCGCGGGGCTCGCGGCGGACGCCGGCGACCTCGTCGACGAGGACGGCACGGGCGACGACCGTCACGAGCCGTCGGCGCACGAGCGCGCCCAGCAGCCCGGGGAGCGGCGGGGCCGGCGCACCCGCGCCAAGGTGCCGAGCTGGGACGAGATCGTCTTCGGCGCCAAGCCCGAGTAGGGGCACCCCGCCCCGGGCCAGGACGCCGACCGGGCAGGGCGCCTCAGGCGTCCTGCTCGAACAGCACCGCGTCGGCGTGCGCGTGCACGGCGCGCGCCGTGGCCGCGGTCATCCGGCGCACGTGGTGCCGGCGGCACAGCACCTCGTAGCCGACCTGCGACCCGGACGCGCCGACGTCCCCGACGACGACCTGCGCCCCCTCGACGACCATGACGCCCCCGACCGTGCGGGCGTTGTGGGTGGCGCGGGCCCCGCACCAGCACAGGGCCCGCACCTGGAGCACCTCGACGCGGTCGGCGAGCTCGACGAGGCGCGCCGACCCGGGGAACAGCCGGGCGCGGAAGTCCGTGGTGATCCCGAACGCGAACACGTCGGCGTCGAGCTCGTCGACGACGCGGGCGAGCTGTTCGACCTGCTCGGCGGTGTAGAACTGCGCCTCGTCGGCCACGAGGTAGTCCACGGGCCGACCCTGCGTGCGACGGGTGACGACCTCGGCCCAGAAGTCGGTGGTGTCGCCGACCTCGCACGCGTGGCGGGTCAGGCCGAGCCGGGACGAGATCGTCGCGGTGCCGGCCCGGTCCTGGCGGGTGAACAGCACGCCGTCGCGTCCGCGCGCGGCGTGGTTGTGGTGCATCTGCAGGGCCAGGGTGGACTTGCCGCAGTCCATCGTCCCGGAGAAGAACACGAGCTCGGCCACGGGTCAGACCTCCTGCGTCATGCGTGCACCAGCAGCGGGACGAGCACCTCGCGCGCGGTGACGGAGCCGTGCACGCCCAGCAGGGCGACGGACTGGGCGGTCTGCGTGCGGGAGTCCACGACGGTGGCGGCGCCCGTCATCGCGACGACGACGTCCCCGACGACGGGGCGCACGTGCGCGTCGACGGCGCCGAACCAGCCGGCGTCGACGGCCTGCGCCCGGGTGAGGACCACGGCCGTCTCCCCCAGCTCGGTGCGCCAGCGGTCCGCGACGACCTCGGGGTGGGCGCCGTCCGCGACGTGCAGCTGCAGGGCCCGCGGCTCGCCGGCCACGACGAGCACGTCCTGCCGCAGGGCGGCGTCGGCCGCCACGTCCCGGCGCAGCGCCGGGTCGACGTCGACCATGCCGTGGTCCGCGGTGACGACGAGCAGCGTCCCCGCCGGCAGCGACCGCGCCAGGCGGGCGAGCTCGGCGTCGACCTCCGTGAGGGCGTCGCCCCACTGCCACGACCCCCAGCCGTGGTGGTGGCCGGCCTTGTCGACGTCGCCCCAGTACAGGTACGCCAGGCCCGGGCGGCGCAGCGTCGCCACGGTCGCGTCGACACGCTCGGCGAGCCGCTCGGCCCGCCGGTACGCGGCCCCGCGCAGCGCCGCCGACGTCAGGCCCGACCCCTCGAACCGCGCGGGCCCGACGCTCGTCACCGGGACGCCCGCCGCGGCGGTGCGCTCGAACACCGTGGTGCACGGCTGCCACACCTGCGCGGACGGCAGGTCCGTCCAGGACACGAGGTTGCCGAGCCGGCCCGTCGCCGGGTCGCGCACCGTGTAGCCCAGCATCGCGGTCCGGCCCGGCGGCTCCCCCGTGCCGAAGGTGCCCATGGCCGTCGCCGTCGTCGAGGGGAACGGGCTGGCCAGCGCCCGGGCACCCGGCAGCAGCGAGCGCAGGAACGGTGCGTGCCCGCCCCGCTCGGCGAGGTTGAGGTGGCCGAGGCCGTCGACGAGCACCACGCACACGCGCTCGGCGGTCGGCAGGCCGAGCAGACGGCGGGCCTCCTCGCCACCCGGCACGTCGGCGCCGGCGACGCTCGCGGCCGCGGGCAGCACCAGGCCCAGCCCTGGCAGGTCGTGCGTCCCCGGCAGCAGCAGCGCGTCGGCGTCGGGCAGCGTCGCCGACCCGGTCGCGCCCGTCATCGCCGCGCCGACGCCGCGGACAGCCGGCGGCCGAACTCCGTCGCGGCGCGCACCGCGTCGGCCCCCTCCGCGGCGGCGGACACGCGGACCACGACGTCGTCCGGGCTGAGCGTGCCCGTCAGGCCGTGGTCGGCCTCGCAGGCCGGGTCGCCGCACGTCGCGGGCTCCAGGTCCACGCGCTGCACGGCACCCCACCCCACGGCGAGCGTCAGCTCCGCCGGCCCGTCGCCGCGACGGTGCTCCTGCGGGTCGGGCACCACGTGCGTGAGCGCGACCGACCGCAGCTCGCCCAGCGGCACCGCCTCCGTGGTCGCCGACGCGCTCGCCGACGGGTGCTCGGAGTCGGCCGGGTGGTCGTCGACGTGCGCGACCACCAGCCGCGTCGGGGTGAGCACGAGGACGGTCACGTGGCGGCGCACCTCGGCCGCGTCGAACGTCGTCTCGGGGTGCACGAGGTGCGCGAGGACGTCCTCCCCCGCGAGCGCGACGTCGACGACGTCGCCGACGAGCTCGGGGTAGTAGCCGGCGCGGTGCAGGTCCTGGTGCAGCGAGGTCGAGGGAGCGGGCACCGGCCCATCCTCCCACCGCGCGCGCGTGCCCCGGCGCGCGAGCAGGTGGCGGCGGGAGCGTCGGGGCGCGGCGGGGTCGCCGGGACGGCCCTCGTGGCGTCCCTCCGGCGGGCTCACGGGCGGGCCAGCCGGCGGGTCCCGTCGGCGCGGTCGGCGCGAGCGACGGTCGCGTACGCACCGAGCACCGCGACGCCCTCCTGCGCGACGACCACGGGGTTGAGCTCGAGCGACCGCAGCTCCGGCAGCCCGTCGGCCAGCACGGACACCCGGGCCAGCACGTCCTCGAGGGCGTCGACGTCCAGGGCCGGCAGCCCCCGGTACCCGAACAGGCGCGGCGCGGCGCGCGGTGAGCGCACCATCTCGGCGACGTCGACGTCCGTCAGGGGCGGCACCCCGTACGCGACGTCACCCAGCAGGTCGGCCGCGTCGCCCGCGAGCCCGAAGCTGATGACCGGGCCGAACAGGGGGTCCTCGGTGGTGCGGACCACGCACGCCGACCCGTGCGGGGCCATGGCCTGCACCTCGACGGGCGGGACCGCCGGGTCCGGGTGGTGGTCGGCCGCGAGCGCGAGGATCGCCGCGACGTCGCCGCGGAGCTCGTCGGCGTCGGCGACGTCCAGGCGCACCCCGCCCAGGTCGGCACGGTGCCGCAGCGCCGGCACCGTGGTCTTCACCGCGACCGGCCACCCGAGCCGGTCCGCGGCCGCGACGGCCTCGTCGGCGTCGTGCACCCGCACCGACGGGTGCACGTCGACCCCGACGCACGCCAGCAGCTGCGCCGTCTGCTCGGGCGTGAGCGCAACGGCCGCGCCCTCGGCGGCCCCCGCCGCGGCCGCGACGGCCAGGTGCGCGTCGACGAGGCGGCGCGCCGCCCGCGTGTCGACGCCCTCGGGGTGCACCGTGCGACCGCGGTCGGCCGTGCGCCACGCCGAGTACCGGGCCGCGTGCCCGAGGGCCAGCACGGCGTCCTCGGGGGCGGCGTACGCCGGCACGGTCCGCAGCCGGCCCGTCGGGTCCGCCGCCGTGAGCTCGGCCGTCACCCCGTGCAGGTCGTACATGCACGCCACGGTCGTGCGGCCCGTCCGTGCCGCCGCCCGGGCCACCTCGCGCGGGACGACCGGGTCCGGCACGCCCAGCGACGGGATCCGCACGGCCACCACGACGTCGACCTCGGGGTCGGAGTAGAGGCGCTCGACGGTGTCCCGCACCTCGTCGGCGCGCGCGTCCTCGGGCAGGAGCTCGGCGACGCCCGTGACGACCAGCCCGCCCGCGGCGGCCGCCTCCGCCACCAGCGCCGCGACCGAGGCCGAGCTCGCCAGGATCCCCAGCCGCCGCCCCGGCGGGAGCGGCTGGTGGGCCAGCAGCTGCACGACGTCGAGCAGCTGGTGCACGTTGTCGACCCGCACCACGCCCGACTGGCGCATCACCTCCTCCAGGGTGCGCCGGGGCGCCCGCGTGGGGCGCACCGCGTGCCCCGGCGGCACGACCTGCCCCGACCGGCCCGCCGTCACGACGACGACGGGCTTGTGGGCGGCGAGCCGTCGCGCGACCCGGGAGAACTTGCGCGGGTTGCCGATGGACTCCAGGTACAGCCCGATGACGTCCGTGCCGTCGTCCTCGCCCCAGAACTGCATGACGTCGTTGCCCGAGACGTCGGCCCGGTGCCCGGCCGAGACGAACTGCGCCAGCCCGAGCCGGCGGCGCTCGACGGCCGCGAGCAGCGTGACCGCCAGCGGCGCCGACTGGCAGAACAGCCCGATCCGCCCCGGGCGGGGCGCCTGCACCGCCAGCGACGCGTCGAGCGTGACGCCCTCGTGGGTCGACAGGATCCCGAACGACGCCGGACCGACGAGCCGCATCCCCGACCCGTGCACGATCCGCAGGAGCGCCCGCTGCCGCTCCAGCCCCTCGGGGCCGGCCTCGGCGAAGCCCGACGACAGCAGCACCACGCCACGCACCCCCAGCGCGCCGAGCCGGCGCGCCACGTCGATGACCTGGTCGGGCTCCTGCGAGACCACCGCGAGCTCGACCGGTGCGGGCACGTCCTCCAGCCGCGCGTGGTGGTGCACCCCCGCGGGCAGGTCGTCCTGCCGGGCCACGCCGACCGCGTGCACCGTGACCCGACCCTGCCCGTTCTCGACGAGCCCGCGCACGACCCGCTCGACGAGCCGGGCCCGCAGCGGCCGCAGCGGCTCGGGGCCCGGGCCGACGACGAGCACCGTGCGCGCCGTCAGCAGCGCCCGCATCGACCGCGCCTCGGCCCGGTGCTCGCGGTCCGCCATCACGGCCAGCGACCGGTCCGTGGGGTCCAGGTCGAACGTGACGGTCACGACCCCGTCCTCGGTCCGCTGCCGCACCGCGTACCCGGCCTCGGTGAAGACCCCGAGCATCCGCCCGTTCTGCGGCAGCACCTCGGCCACGAACCGGCGCACGCCGCGCTCGCGGGCGGCGGCGGCCAGGTGCTCGAGCAGCACCGACGCCAGGCCGCGGCCCTGGTGGGCGTCGGCGATGTTGAAGGCCACCTCGGCGGCGTCGGGGTCGACACGGTCGTAGCGGGCGACGCCGATGATGTGCTCGGCGAGGGCGGGCGGCTCCTCGGCACCGGTCGCGCCGGCGGGCGGGGGGCCGTCGACCACGGCGACGAGCGCCACCCGGTCGGTGTGGTCGACGTGGACCAGGCGGTGCAGGTCCCGGTCCGACAGCCGCTGCAGCGGCGCGAAGAAGCGCATGTACGTCGACCGTTCGGACTGCCCGACGTGGAAGGCCTGCAGCGCGTCGGCGTCGTCGGGCATGATCGGCCGCAGCCGGGTCGTCGACCCGTCGAGGAGCACGACGTCGGCCTCCCACGCCGCGGGGTACGGCGCAGGGGCACCGGCGACGTCGACCATGCCCGTCAGGCTAGCCGCCCCGGTGCTGCCCCGTCCGGTGCGCGCCGGGGGCACGTCCCCGGACGCGCGACAATGTCACCCGCCCGTCCCGCCCGCCGGCGCACCGCCGGCACCGACCCGAGGAGCTGTCCCCCGCATGGCGCGTCGTCCCGCGACACCCGACCTGCCGCCCGAGGACCTGGTCGAGAAGATCGTCGACATCGACGTCGCCGCCGAGATGGAGGGGTCGTTCCTCGAGTACGCGTACTCGGTCATCTACTCCCGGGCGCTGCCCGACGCGCGCGACGGCCTCAAGCCGGTGCAGCGGCGGATCCTCTACCAGATGGCCGAGATGGGCCTGCGTCCCGAGCGCCCGTACGTGAAGTCCGCGCGCGTCGTGGGCGAGGTCATGGGCAAGCTGCACCCGCACGGCGACGCGGCGATCTACGACGCGATGGTGCGCCTGGCGCAGGCGTTCTCGCTGCGGCTGCCGCTGGTGGACGGGCACGGCAACTTCGGCTCCCTCGACGACGGGCCGGCGGCCTCCCGGTACACGGAGGCGCGCATGGCGCCCGCGGCGCTGGCGATGACGCTGGGCCTGGACGAGGACGTCGTCGACTTCGTCCCGAACTACGACAACAAGCTCGTGCAGCCGGGCGTGCTGCCGTCGGCGATCCCGAACCTGCTGGTCAACGGCGCGTCGGGGATCGCGGTGGGCATGGCCACGAACATGGCGCCGCACAACCTGGTCGAGGTCGTCGCCGCGGCCCGGCACCTGGTGCTGCACCCGGACGCGACGCTCGAGGACCTCATGCGGTTCGTGCCGGGCCCGGACCTGCCGACGGGCGGCAAGATCGTCGGCCTCGACGGCGTGCGCGACGCGTACCGCACGGGGCGCGGGCAGTTCCGCACCCGGGCCACCGCGCGCGTGGAGAACGTCACGCCGCGACGCAAGGGCATCGTCATCACCGAGCTGCCGTACTCGGTGGGCCCGGAGAAGGTCATCGAGAAGATCAAGGAGGGCGTGCAGTCCAAGAAGCTCTCCGGGATCGCCGACGCGGTCGACCTCACGGACCGCCAGCACGGCCTGCGGCTGGTCGTGGAGGTCCGCACGGGCTTCCACCCGGAGGCCGTGCTCGAGCAGCTCTACCGGTACACCCCGCTCGAGGACTCGTTCTCGATCAACAACGTCGCGCTCGTCGACGGCCAGCCCCGCACCCTGGGCCTGCGCGAGCTGCTGCAGGTGTGGGTCGGGCACCGGGTCGACGTGGTGCGCCGGCGCACCGGGCACCGGCTGCGCAAGCGGCGCGAGCGGCTGCACCTGGTCGAGGGCCTGCTCGTGGCGATCGTCGACATCGACGAGGTCATCCAGGTCATCCGCACGTCGGACGACGCGGAGACCGCGCGGGGACGCCTGCGGTCGGTGTTCGACCTGTCGCACGAGCAGGCGGAGTACATCCTCGAGCTGCGCCTGCGCCGGCTGACCCGGTTCTCGCGCCTCGACCTCGAGCGCGAGCAGGCCGAGCTGACCGCGGAGATCGCCGCGCTGGAGGCCCTGCTGGCCGACGAGCGCCTGCTGCGCACGCTGGTCTCGGACGAGATGGCGGAGGTCGCCGCCACGTACGGCACGCCGCGCCGGACGATCCTGCTGGAGCACGCGGGCGGGGCGAGCGTCGCCGGAGCGGCGGGCGCCCCCGCGTCGCGGCGGGGCACGGCGCCCGCCGCCCCCCTGGAGATCGAGGACACCCCGTGCTGGGCGCTCCTGTCGGCGACCGGGCTGCTGGCCCGGACCGGTGACGAGGCGGAGCCGTCGCGCGGCGACGGCACGGCCCGCAGCCGCCACGACGTGGTCACGTCGACCGTGCGCACGACGGCCCGCGCCCGGCTGGGCGCCCTCACCTCCGCCGGTCGTGTGCTGGCGGTGGAGGTGCTCGAGCTGCCGTCGCTGCCGCCGACCGACGGACCCCCGACGCTGTCGGGCGGTCTGCCCGTGGGCGAGGTCGTCGCGCTCGCGGACGGGGAGCGTGTCGTCGCGCTCGTGCCCCTGGCCGAGGACGCGCCCCCGATCGCGCTGGGCACCGCGCAGGGCGTCGTCAAGCGCGTCGCCGCGGGCGACCTGCCGTCGAACAAGGACGCGTGGGAGGTCGTGACCCTCAAGGACGGCGACCAGGTCGTCGGGGCCGCGCCCGCGCGCGACGAGGACGAGCTGGTGCTGCTCGCGTCGGACGCGTCGCTGCTGCACTTCACCGCCGACCAGGTCCGCCCGCAGGGCCGCGCGGCGGGCGGCATGGCCGGCATCCGGCTGGCCCCCGGCGCCCGGGTCGTCGGCTTCGCGGTCGTGCGCCCCGAGGACCCCGAGCCCGTGGTCGTGACCGTCGCCGGCTCGTCGTCCGCCCTGCCCGGCACGCAGGCCGGCAGCGCCAAGGTCACGCCGTTCTCGGCGTACCCCGCCAAGGGCCGGGCCACGGGCGGGGTCCGCGCGCACCGGTTCCTCAAGGGCGAGGACACGCTGATCCTCGCGGCCGTCACGGCGACGCCCGCCCGCGGGACGGGTGCGGGCGGGCAGCCCGTGCCGCTGCCCGAGGTGGACCAGCGGCGCGACGGCTCGGGCGTGGCCCTGGGCGCACCGCTGCACGCGGTCGGCTGAGGGCGGCCACGGCGCCTACCGTGGTGCCGTGGCTGCCCTGCTCGACGTCCCCCGCTCCGTTCTCCTGGCCCTGTGGCTGTCCGCCGGCGCCGACCCCGTCCGCGCCGGCGCAGCCGTGCAGGGCGACGACGAGCCGCACACGGTGCAGCCGGACGGCCGCACCGGGGCGGCCCTGACCACGTGGCTGCGCGCCCTGCCGCCCGTCGAGGCGGTCAGCGCGGTCCTGCCCGTCCCGGGCGACCCCGTGGTGGTGGGGCCGACCGCGGCCGCGGACGCGCTGGAGGCCGGGGAGTGCGTGCTCCTGGCCACCGGTGACGGCACGGTCGCGGCCGTCCCGCACGTGGAGCGGTTCGGCTCGGCCCTCGAGCCCGGGCACCTCGTTCGGTGGCGGACCGTCGAGGTCCCCGACTGGCGCACGGCCGTGCTGGGGCGGGTCGGCTCCCTCGCGGACGCCGAGCGGGACCTGCGCGAGAGCCTGCGGGTGGCCACCGAGGCGCTGGTCGACCTGGACGTGGCCCGGTGGCGGCCGGAGGCGGCCGAGGAGATCGCCGACCTGCGCACGGCGGCCCTGGCCCCCACGCGCGTGCCCCCGCACCTGGACGGGCAGCGTCTGCGGGTGCTGGCGAGCGCGGCCCGTCTGCGCGGCGTGGTGCGGCTGGCGACGCAGGACCACGGCGGCGCGGTCAACGCCTGGCAGGTCGACCAGCGGTCCACGGCGCTGCGCGAGGTCGACCGGGTCGCGCGCCGGGCCATGGCCGCCGCGGCGACCAGCCTCGACCCGCGCTGACCGGTGCCGGCCGCGCCGCGCTCAGGCCCCGAGCACCTGCCGGTACACCTCGAGCGTCCGCAGGCCGATCGCCTCCCACGAGAAGTGGTCCTCGACGCGGCGGCGCGCGGCCAGCCCGAAGCGGGCGGCCCGGTCGGTGTCGGCCACGGCGTCGACGAGCGCGGCCCCGAGGTCGGCGACGAACGCGTCCGGGTCCACGGGCGTGCCCGTCCCGTCCTGCACCTGGTCGATCGGCACGAGCCAGCCGGTGGTGCCGTCGTCGACGACCTCCGGGATCCCGCCGGTCGCGGTGCCGACCACCGGCACGCCCACGGCCATCGCCTCGAGGTTGACGATCCCGAGGGGCTCGTACACCGACGGGCAGACGAACACCGTGCCGTGCGCGAGGACGGCCACGAGCTCGGCGCGCGGCAGCATCTGCTCGATCCACACCACGCCCTGGCGGTGCTCCCGCAGCTCCTCGACGAGCCCGGTGACCTCGGCGAGGATCTCCGGGGTGTCGGGCGCTCCCGCGCACAGCACCAGCTGGACGTCCGCCGGCAGGGCCCGCACGGCCCGCAGCAGGTACGGCAGGCCCTTCTGCCGGGTGATGCGCCCCACGAACACCACCGCGGGACGGTCGGGGTCGATGCCGAGCCGCTCGACGACCGCGCGGGCGTGCGCGGCCGCCTCGTCCCCGGCGGGCCGGCGCCACCCGTCCAGGTCGATGCCGTTGTGGACCACGCGCACGCGCGCCGGGTCCACCGCGGGGTAGGCGCGCAGGATGTCCTCGCGCATGCCGGCGCTCACCGCGATCACCGCGGCGGCCGCCTCGTACGCGGTGCGCTCGACCCACGACGACAGCCGGTACCCGCCGCCGAGCTGCTCGGCCTTCCACGGCCGCAGCGGCTCGAGCGAGTGCGCCGTCAGCACGTGCGGCACGTCGTGCAGCAGCGCGGCCAGGTGCCCGGCCATGTTCGCGTACCAGGTGTGGGAGTGGACCAGGTCGGTCGGGGCACCGCCCGCGTCGACCCGGCCGATCCCCTCCACGACGCCCAGGTCGACGCCCAGGGTGGCCAGGGCGGCGTTCGCGCCGGCGAGCTCGGCGGGGACCGCGTACCCGTAGGTGCCCGGCTCGTCGCGCGGGGTGTCGAACGCGTGCACCCGCACGTCGACGTGCTCGCGCAGCACCGCGGTGAGCCCCGCGACGTGCACCCCCGCACCCCCGTAGACGTGCGGCGGGTACTCGCGGGTCACCAGGTCGACGCGCACGGCAGGGCCTCCTCGCGACCGGCAGGCGCCGGTCCTCGGGCGACACGCTAGCGCGCACACGCCACCGGTCTCGCTGCACGGGCCCCGCGGCCCTAGGTTGAGCACATGCCAGCGCCGCGTGTCCTCGCCATCGTCCTCGCCGGAGGGGAGGGGAAGCGGCTCATGCCGCTCACCGCGCACCGCGCGAAGCCCGCCGTCCCCTTCGGCGGCCTCTACCGCCTCGTCGACTTCGCCCTGTCGAACGTCATCAACTCGCGGTACCTGCACGTCATCGTGCTGACCCAGTACAAGTCGCACAGCCTCGACCGGCACGTGTCGCGCACGTGGCGCATGTCGCCGCTGCTCGGCAACTACGTGGCGGCCGTGCCGGCGCAGCAGCGCGTGGGCAAGCACTGGTACCTGGGCAGCGCCGACGCGATCTACCAGTGCCTGAACATCATCGACGACGAGCGCCCCGACATCGTCGTCGTGGTCGGCGCCGACCACGTCTACCGCATGGACTTCTCCCAGATGGTCGACGCGCACATCGAGTCCGGTGCGGAGTTCACGGTCGCGGGCATCCGGCAGCCGATCTCCCAGGCCGACCAGTTCGGCGTCATCGAGACCGACCCGGCCGACCCGACGCGCATCGCCCGGTTCCGCGAGAAGCCCGCCGACCCGGCACCGGTCCCCGGCTCGCCCCACGAGATCCTCGCGTCGATGGGCAACTACGTCGCGAACGCGGACGCCCTCGTCCACGCCGTGACGGTCGACGCGGAGAACGTCAACTCCCGGCACGACATGGGCGGCGACATCGTCCCGTGGTTCGTCGAGCGCGGCACCGCCGGCGTGTACGACTTCATCCGCAACGACGTGCCCGGGTCCACGGACCGCGACCGGGACTACTGGCGCGACGTCGGGACGATCGACTCGTACTTCGAGGCCAACCACGACCTCATCTCCGTGGAGCCGGTGTTCAACCTCTACAACGAGGAGTGGCCCCTGTACACCGGGTACACCGGTCTGCCGCCGGCGAAGTTCGTGCACGCGGGCGCCGGTCGCCTCGGGCACGCCGCCGACTCGATCGTCTCCCCCGGGGTCCTCGTGTCGGGGGCGACGGTGTCCGGCTCGGTCCTGTCCCCCGGCGTGCGCCTGCACTCGTGGGCGCAGGTCACGGACTCGGTGCTCATGGACGGCGTGCAGATCATGCGGTACGCGCAGGTGCACCGCGCGATCCTCGACAAGAACGTCGTCGTCCCCGAGCGGGCCCGCGTCGGCCTCGACCACGCGCACGACCGCGCCCGCGGGTTCACGGTCACCGACTCCGGCATCACCGTCGTGCCGAAGGGCACCATCATCAGCGACTGACCCACGCGCGCCGGCGGCGACGCCCGCCACCCGTCGTCGTGCCCCGCACCGCCTGCGGGGCACGACGACCCGTGGACGCCCGGGCGAGCACCGCGCGGCGGCACTAGCGTGCCCGACGTGGACACCACCTCCGCCGGCACCTCCCCCGCTCCCGCGTCCCCCGGCCCGCGCCGGCTCGTCGTCATGGACGTCGACTCGACCCTCATCACCGGGGAGGTCGTGGAGATGCTCGCCGCGCACGCCGGCCCGCGCGCCCTGGCCGAGGTCGCGGCGGTCACCGAGGCCGCGATGCGCGGCGAGCTGGACTTCGCCGCGTCCCTGCACGCCCGGGTCGCGACCCTCGCCGGTCTGCCCGTCACGGTCCTGGCCGACGTCCTGGCGGAGGTCGAGCTGACGCCGGGCGCCGCCGAGCTCGTCGCGGCGCTCCACGCGCGCGGGTGGCCCGTCGGGCTGGTCTCGGGCGGGTTCTGCGAGGTCGTCGAGCCCCTGGCCGAGCGCCTGGGCATCACGAGGGTGCGGGCCAACCGCCTGGAGGTCGTCGACGGGCACCTCACCGGCCGGGTGCAGGGCGACGTCGTCGACCGCGCGGCGAAGGCGCGGGCGCTCGCGGAGTACGCGGCGGCGGCCGGGGTGCCGATGGACCGGACGGTCGCGATCGGCGACGGCGCGAACGACCTCGACATGGTGGCCGCGGCGGGTGTCGGCATCGCGTTCAACGCCAAGCCGGTGCTCGCGCGGGCCGCCGACGCCGTGGTGCGCGGGCGGCTCGACGCGGTGCTGGACCTGCCGCAGCTCGCCGGCTGACCCCCTGGCGGGCGACCCGCGGTCGGGGACGCGTCAGTCGGGGACGTGCAGGCCCGTCAGGCGCGCCCCGCCGGGCGCGGTCTGCTGCCAGGGTCCGTCGATCTCGAGGACCGACCAGGCGGCCGTGGGCACCCCCACGCGCACGCGAGCCGTGACGGCCTCGTCGGACCCGGGACCGGCCAGCGCGGCGGCGACGTGCGAGACAGTCGGCTCGTGGCCGACCACCAGCAGGGTGCGCACGTCCTCAGGCACGGACCGCACGAGGTCGAGGAGGTCGCCGGTGCCGGCGTCGTAGAGGTCGTCGCTGACGTCGGCCGGGGCCTCGGGCGCCCCGGCGGCGGTCAGGGCGAGGCGGACGAGGTCCCACGTCTGCCGGGTCCGCAGCGCGGACGAGCACAGCACGTGGTCGGGGGCGTGGCCGGACGCGGCGAGGGCGCCGCCGACGGCGGTGGCCTGCCGTCGGCCGGGGATCGCCAGGGGCCGGGCGTGGTCGACCACGGCGTCGGTGTGCTCGGCCTTGGCGTGCCGCAGGAGGACCAGTCGGTGGGACGTCACCCCTCCAGGGTGACACCTCCGGGCGCGTGCCCGGCGACGCCGTGCCGCCGCTCCCGCACGGGGAGCGGCGGCACGGGCGCGCGGGTGACGATGGTCACCCGTGGGCGGGGCGCTGCGGGCCGGTCACTGCCCCATCGCGTGGACGCCGCCGTCGACGTGCACGATCTCGCCGGTCGTGGCGGGGAACCAGTCGGACAGCAGCGCGGCGACCGCACGGGCGGCGGGCTCGGGGTCGGAGACGTCCCAGCCGAGCGGCGCCCGCTCGGGCCAGCGGCCCTCCATCGTGGCGAAGCCGGGGATCGACTTGGCCGCGGTGGTGCGGATCGGGCCGGCCGAGACGAGGTTGACCCGCACGCCGTGCGGGCCGAGGTCGCGGGCCAGGTACCGGGCGGTGGACTCGAACGCGGCCTTGGCCACACCCATCCAGTCGTACACGGGCCACGCGAACTGCGCGTCGAAGGTGAGCCCGACGAGCCCGGACCCCGGCGTGAGCAGCGGCAGCGACGCGGTCGCCAGCGACTTCAGCGAGTACGCGGACACGTGCAGCGCGGTCGCCACGTCGGGCCACTCGCCGGCGAGGAAGTTGCCGCCCATGACGGACTGCGGCGCGAACCCGATGGAGTGCACGACGCCGTCGAGGTGGTCGGCGTGCTCGCGCACGCGCTCGGGCAGCGCGGCCAGGTGCTCGTCGTCCGTGACGTCGAGCTCGACCACGGGGGCGGTCGTCGGCAGGCGGCGCGCGATGGCCTGGGTCAGGCGCAGCTGGCGGCCGAAGGAGGTGAGCACGACCTGCGCGCCCTGCTCCTGGGCGAGCCGCGCGACGTGGAACGCGATCGAGCCGTCCGTGAGGACGCCGGTGACCAGGAGCGTCTTGCCCTCGAGGAGTGCCATGGGTGCCTTCCGTTCGTGGTGGTGCGGGGCGCGGGACCGCGGGGGCGGCCCGGCACGCGGGGTGGACGTGCGGGTCAGTGCCCCATGCCGAGGCCGCCGTCGACCGGCACGACGGCGCCGGAGACGTACGCGGCCGCGTCGGAGGCGAGGAACTCGACGACGCCGGCGACCTCGTCGGCCAGGCCGAAGCGGCCGGCGGGGATCGAGGCGCGGTAGGCGTCCTGCCGCTCGGCGGGCAGGTCGCGGGTCATGTCGGTGTCGATGAAGCCCGGCGCGACGACGTTGGCGGTGATGCCACGGGCGCCGAGCTCGCGGGTGATCGACCGGGCCATGCCCACCAGCGCCGACTTCGAGGCGGCGTAGTTCACCTGGCCCGGCGAGCCGTACATGCCGACGACCGAGGAGATGAGGACGATGCGGCCGCGGCGCAGGCGGATCATGCCCTTGCTCGCGCGGCGCACGACCCGGAACGAGCCGGTGAGGTTGACGTCGAGGACGTCGGTGAACTCCTCGTCGGTCATCCGCAGGAGGAGCTGGTCGCGGGTCACGCCGGCGTTGGCGACGAGCACCTCCACGGGGCCGTGCGCGGCCTCGACCTGGGTGAACGCGGCGTCGACGGCCGCGGTGTCGCGGACGTCGGCGCGGACCTCGAGCACGCCGTCGGGCGCACCGCCGGAGCGCACGATCGTGGCGACCTTGTCACCCCGGGCGAGGAACCGCTCGGCGATGGCGCGGCCGATGCCGCGGTTGGCGCCGGTGACGAGGACGCTGCGGGGGGCGACGTCGGTGCTGGTCGTGGCGGTGGGATCGGTGTCGGGCACGGGTCACGACGCTAGCCGACGCCCGCGGCGGGCCGGGGGTGCGGTCCTCGACGAGTTGCACGGCCGACGTTGTGGCAAGCCCACAACCGCGCACGCGCCTACGATCTGTCGGTGAGCACCCGCCGACGCACGGGCCCCGGCGAGGAGGTGCACCGCATCACCTCCGCCCCGGAGCCGCTGACCGACGACCTCGCGCGCCGCCAGCGCCGCTACCTGTGGCAGATGGGGCTGCGCGTCGTCTGCTTCCTCGCCGCCGGGCTGATGTGGTCGCACGTGCCCGTCGTCATCCCGATCGTGCTGCTGGTCGTCGCGTCGGTGCTGCCCTACGTGGCGGTGCTGCTGGCCAACGCCGGCCGCGAGCGCCGGGTCGAGGGTGACGTGCAGATGACGCCGCGCGAGCTGGGTGCCGGCGGCGGGACGAGCGAGCTGGGAGGTGGGCCGCGGTGAGCGAGCCGGTGCCGGACACGGTCGACGAGCTGGTGTGCAGCGCGCGCGGGTGCCGCGCGGGTGCGACGTGGGGCGTGCTGTGGAACAACCCGAAGCTGCACGCGCCTGCGCGGCGCAAGGTGTGGCTGGCGTGCGACGACCACCGCGAGCACCTGTCCCAGTACCTGCAGGTGCGGGACTTCCTCAAGGACGTCGTGCCCGTGGGCGACCTCGAGCAGGTCGGCGCGTGAGGTCCGCCACGGTCCGCCGGCGCGGGCGTCGGCCCGGTCCGGCCCGGACGTGAGGCCGGCGACCCGGCGCGCCCTCGGCCTGGTGGCCGTCGGGCTCGTCGTGGCGGTCGTCTGCACGGCGCTGGGCCGGTGGCAGTGGAACCGGCACGTCGCGCGCGACGCCGCGATCGCCGTGGTGGAGGCCAACTGGGCGGCGGCACCCGTCGACCTCGCGCAGGTCGTGGCCGATCCCGACGCGCCCCTGCCCGACGCCGACGCGTGGCGCACCGTCACCGTCACCGGGCGCTGGCTGACCGACGCGTCGGTGCTGCTGCGCAACCGCCCCGTCGACAGCACGCCCGCGTACCACGTGCTCGTGCCCCTGCTGGTGACGGACCCGGGCGGGCGGCCCGACGCGGCCGGGGACCGGGTGCTCGTGGTCGACCGCGGCTGGGTGCCCACGGGGGCGGACGGCTCGGTGGACGTCGACGTGCCCCCTCCCCCGGCGGGCGAGGTGCGCGTCACGGTGCGGCTGCGACCCGGTGAGCGCCCGGCGACGCGGGAGGCCCCCGCGGGCCAGGTGCACGCGATCGACCCCGCGCAGGTCGTCGCCGCCGGCGGGGACGCGGTCCCGGCGGGCACGCTCCCCTACGCCGCGTACGGCTCGTTCGTCGCGGAGACCCCCCCGGCCGCCGTCGCGCTGGGCGCGCTGGACCCGCCGTCGACGGACCCGGGATCGCACCTGTCGTACGCGTTCCAGTGGTGGGTGTTCGCGCTCGGCGGGCTGGTGGCGTTCGTCGTCGCGGCGCGCCGCGAGCTGACCGCCCCGGACGTGCCCGCCCCGGGCGCCCCCGGGCCCACGGGTGCGCCCGCACCCGTGCCGCCGGCGCGCCGGGCCCGTCGGCGCGGACGCGACGAGATCGACGAGGACGCCCTGGTGGACGCCCAGCTCGCCGACGGTCCGGGCGCGCCGGTCACGCCAGGGCGATGAGGTCCAGGTAGTCCGGCCCGTACAGGTCCTCGTCGCCGTCGGGCAGCAGCAGCACCCGCTCGGGCTCGAGGGCGGCGACCGCCCCCTCGTCGTGGCTGACGAGGACGACGGCGCCCTGGTACCCGCGCAGCGCGGCGAGGATCTCCTCGCGGCTGGCCGGGTCGAGGTTGTTCGTCGGCTCGTCGAGCAGCAGCACGTTCGCGCTGGACACCACGAGGGCGGCGAGCGCCAGGCGCGTCTTCTCCCCGCCGGACAGCACGCGCGCGGGCTTGTCCGCGTCGTCGCCGGAGAAGAGGAACGAGCCGAGCACCGAGCGGACCTGCGTGTCGGTCAGGTCGGGGGCGGCCGTGCGCAGGTTCTCCACGACCGTGCGCGACAGGTCGAGCGTCTCGTGCTCCTGGGCGTAGTAGCCGAGCTTGAGGCCGTGCCCAGGCAGCACCTCGCCCGTGTCGGGCTTCTCCAGGCCCCCGAGCATGCGCAGCAGCGTCGTCTTGCCGGCGCCGTTGAGCCCGAGGACCACGACCTTGGAGCCCCGGTCGATGGCGAGCGAGACGTCGGTGAAGACCTCCTGCGAGCCGTACGACTTCGACAGCCCCTCGGCGGTCAGCGGCGTGCGCCCGCACGGCGCCGGGTCGGGGAACCGCAGCTTGGCGACCTTGTCCGAGACGCGGGCCTCCTCCAGCCCCGAGAGCATGCGCTCGGCACGGCGGGCCATGTTCTGCGCTGCGACGGCCTTGGTGGCCTTGGCGCGCATCTTGTCGGCCTGCGCGAGCAGCGTCGCGGCCTTCTTCTCGGCGTTCGCCCGCTCGCGGCGACGGCGCTTCTCGTCGGTCTCGCGCTGGAGGAGGTACGCGTCCCAGCCGAGGTTGTACTGGTCGAGCTGGGCGCGGTTGGCGTCGAGGTGGAAGACCTTGTTGACGGTGGCGCGCAGCAGGTCGACGTCGTGGCTGATGACGAGGAAGCCGCCCGGGTAGGTCTTGAGGTAGTCACGCAGCCACACGATGGAGTCGGCGTCGAGGTGGTTGGTCGGCTCGTCGAGCAGCAGCGTGTCGGCGCCGGAGAAGAGGATCCGGGCGAGCTCGACGCGGCGGCGCTGGCCGCCGGAGAGGGTACCGAGCTCCTGGCCGAGCACCCGGTCGTCGAGCCCGAGGGCCGCGGTGATGCGGTGCGCCTCCGACTCGGCCGCGTACCCGCCGCCCGCCGTGAAGCGGGCCTCGAGCTTCCCGTACCGCTCCATGGCGGACTCGCGCGTCTCGTCGTCCGCCGACGCCATGGCCCCCTCGGTCTCGCGCATCGCGGCCAGGACGACGTCGAGGCCGCGCGCCGAGAGCACGCGGTCCATGGCGAGCTGCGTGAGGTCGCCGGCGCTGGGGTCCTGCGGCAGGTAGCCGACCTCGCCGTTGTTCGACACCGTGCCCCCGGTGGGCTGGGTGTCGCCCGCAAGGGTCTTGGTCAGGGTGGTCTTGCCCGCACCGTTGCGGCCGACGAGGCCGATGCGGTCGCCGGCGGCGATGCGGAACGTGGTGGGGACGAGCAGGACGCGGGCGCCGACGCGCAGCTCCACGGCCGAGGCGGTGATCACTGGTGGTTTCCTCCGAGATCGCCGGGAGGGATCTGGAGCCCGGCACAAACGCCCCGCAGTCTACCGAGCCGCTAGCGTGGCGAGCGGCCCGGGACCGCCGGGACCGCGCACGCCGCGCCCGTCAGGGCCCGCGACGACCTCCCGACCCCGGTGAGAGGCCCCCATGCCGAGCACGCCCGACGCCCCCGCCACCACGGCGCCCGCGCGCCCCGTGGCGCGCCGCCACCGCGGCACCGACGTCGCCCTCGTGGCGTCGTTCGCCGCGTTCGTCGCCGCCTGCGCCCTCGTGCCGCCGATCCCCACGGCGTCGGGCGTGCCGATCACCCTGCAGACGTTCGGCGTGCTGCTCGCCGGCCTGGTGCTGGGGCCGTGGCGCGGCTTCCTCGCCGTGACCCTGTACCTCGTCGTCGGGCTGGCCGGCGTGCCGGTGTTCGCGGAGATGACGGGGGGCCTGGGCGTCCTGGGCAAGCCGTCGGTCGGCTACCTGCTGGCGTTCCCGCTGGGTGCGGCGCTCGCCGGCGTCCTCGGCGGGCTCGCGCTGCGCCTGCCCGCCCGTCGCCCGCCCGCCGGTCCGGGCGCCCCGGTCGCGCGCCGGCTCCTGGTGCGCGCCACGCCCGCCCTCCGGTTCGTGGCTCTCGTCGGCGCCGGCCTGGCCGCGTCGTTCCTCACCATCCACCCCGCCGGCGTCGCGGGCCTGATGTGGCGGCTGGGGGTCGACCTGCCCGCGGCGGTCGCCATCGATGTCGTCTACTGGCCGGGCGACGTGGTGAAGAACGTCCTCGCCGCGATCGTCACGCTCGCCGTGC
Source organism: Cellulomonas sp. SLBN-39 (assembly GCF_006715865.1). NCBI lineage: Bacteria > Bacillati > Actinomycetota > Actinomycetes > Micrococcales > Cellulomonadaceae > Cellulomonas > Cellulomonas sp. SLBN-39. The sequence goes on from NZ_VFOA01000001.1 coordinate 3,797,084, forward strand.
TGCGCGCGTTCCCGGACCTGCGCGACCGGGCCTGACGGCACCGCGTGATCGAGCTCGACGGCGCCGAGGTCACCGCCTGGTCCCCCGACCCCGCGGGCGGTCCCGACCGTGTGGTCCGCCTGCTGGGGCCGGTGGACCTGCGCCTGGCCGAGCGCCGCGTCGCCGTCGTCGGTGCCAACGGGTCCGGCAAGTCGACGCTGGCCCGGCTGCTCAACGGGCTGGTCCTGCCGTCCGCCGGGCACGTGCGGGTGGACGGCCTCGACACCGCCGCCGACGGACCGGCCGTCCGCCGCCGCGTCGGGTTCGTGTTCACCGACCCGGACGCCCAGATCGTCATGCCGACCCCGCTGGAGGACGTCGCGCTGTCGCTGCGCCGCACCGTCCCCGACGCCCGCGAGCGCGAGGCCCGCGCCGCCGCCACGCTGGCCCGGTTCGGGCTCGCCGACCGCGCGCACGTGCCGGTCCACGCGCTGTCCGGCGGGCAGCGCCAGCTCCTGGCGCTCGCGGCGGTGCTGGCCACCGACCCGCAGGTGCTCGTGTGCGACGAGCCGACGACCCTGCTGGACCTGCGCTGGCGCACCCGGGTGGACGACCTGCTCGCGACGCTCCCCCAGCAGGTGGTGGTGGTGACGCACGACCTGGAGGCCGCCGCCCGCGCCGAGCGGGTCCTCGTCGTCGACGAGGGGGTGGTCGTCGCGGACGACGCGCCCGGGCCGGCGATCGCCCGCTACCGGTCGCTGATGACGGGTGCGCGGGCGGCGCACCCGTGACCGACCGACGGCGCGGCGGACGCCGCGGCGGTCCGTTGCGGGCGCCGTGGGCCGGTCCGCTCGGCCTGCACCACCCGGGCAGGAGCCTGGTGCACCGGGCACCCGCGGGCGCCAAGCTGGTGGCGCTCGCGGCGTTCACGGTGGCCGTGGTGGCACTGAAGGGACCGGTCCCCGCCGCCGGGCTCCTGGGCCTCGCGCTGGCCGCGTCGGTGGTCGCGCGCCTGCCGTGGGGGCGGCACCTGCGTGCCCTCACCCCCGTCCTGGTCACCGCTGCCGTCCTCGGGGTGTACCAGGTGTGGCAGCGCGGCCCGGCGGCCGCGGCCGAGGTCGTCCTCGACCTGCTCGCGGTGGTGCTCGCGGGCACGGTCGTGACCGCGACCACCCGGTCCGACGCCCTGCTGGCGACGGTGGCCGGTGCGACGCACCGCCTGCGGGCGCCGCTGGGCCGCGTCGGGCTGCACCCAGAGACGATCGCGCTGGCGGTGAGCCTGTTCCTGCGCACCGTGCCGGTCCTGGTGCAGGTGGCGGCCGAGTCGCGGGACGCAGCCCGGGCGCGGGGTCTCGAGCGCAGCCCGCGGGCGGTCGTGGTGCCGGCGGCGGTGCGCATGGTCGGGCACGCCCGGGCCACGGGCGACGCGCTGGCGGCGCGCGGCCTCGGCGAGGACTGACGGGGCGCCTCCTCGGCCGCGCCGAGACCGACCGGTGCCCCCGCCCGGTCGTGCGCCCCTGTCCGGGCGTGGTCCTCCCGCCGGGCGACCTTCGTCCGACGCGCGACGCCTGTTTCCGTTATCGAGCGCGACGTCGGGCGACGCGGGACGGCAGGCCCTACCGTGTGCGCGTGACCTTCAGCGACGGCGGGAACTTCGAGGGTGGGCGCGTCAGCAGGCGCTCGGGCGGGCGCACGGCAGCGGTCGGAGGCGGGGCGATCGGTCTGGTCGTCCTCGCGGTCTACCTGTTCACCGGCACCGACCTCTCCCCCCTGCTCGGCGGCGGGGAGGCCGGCGCGCCCGCCGCCCAGGAGACCGTCGGCGCCTGCAGCGCGGAGCAGGCCAACAGCGACCCCACGTGCCGGTTCTCCGCCACGGTCCAGTCGCTCGACGCCTACTGGGAGCCGACACTCGCGGGCACGGGCACACCCCTGACGCTCCCCGAGGGCGCGGTCTTCGAGCAGGCCACGAGCACCGGCTGCGGCGACGCGTCGGCCTCGACCGGCCCGTTCTACTGCCCCGTCGACACCACGATCTACCTGGACCTCGGGTTCTTCACGCTGCTGCAGGAGCAGTTCGGCACGCAGGGCGGGCCGCTCGCGGAGATGTACGTGTACGCCCACGAGTACGGCCACCACGTCCAGCACCTGACGGGCGCGCTCGAGAGCGCCGACCGCACGGGCACCGGCGCGGACTCCGACTCGGTCCGCATCGAGCTCCAGGCCGACTGCTACGCCGGCATGTGGGCCGGGGACGCGGCCACCCGGGAAGACCCCGACACCGGCGTGACGTTCCTCGAGCCGATCACCGCCGAGCAGCTGGCGCAGGCGATCGACACGGCCGAGGCCATCGGCGACGACCACATCCAGGCGGGCGGCGGCGGGACCGTCGACCCGGACACGTGGACCCACGGGTCGAGCGAGCAGCGCCGCCGCTGGTTCACGATCGGGTACGAGCAGGGGTCGATGCAGGCCTGCGACACCTTCGCCGCGGCCGATCTCTGACCGGGCGCCGCGCCCGGCACCCGGCCGACGCACCGCTGCACGGCCCTGCGCACGACGACGGCCCGGTCCCCACGGGACCGGGCCGTCGTCGATCCGGCGCACCGTCAGATGTTGAAGCCCAGGGCCCGCATCTGCTCACGGCCGTCGTCGGTGATCTTCTCCGGGCCCCACGGCGGCATCCACACCCAGTTGATGCGGAAGCCGTCGACGACCCCGTCGAGGGCCTGCGCGGACTGGTCCTCGATGACGTCCGTCAGCGGGCACGCCGCCGACGTGAGCGTCATGTCGATGACCGCGGTGTTCGTCTGGTCGATCGCGACGCCGTAGACGAGGCCGAGGTCGACGACGTTGATGCCGAGCTCGGGGTCGATGACGTCGCGCATCGCCTCCTCGACGTCGGCCACGTTGGCCGCGCCGGGAGCCGTGCCCGTGCTGTCGGTGGTCATGCGTCCTCCTGGGTGCGTGCGCCGGACGTGATGAGGGCGTCGGTCAGGGCGGCCCAGCCGAGCAGGGCGCACTTGACGCGGGCCGCGTACCGCGAGACGCCCGTGAAGGCCGCGGCGTCGCCGAGCAGCTCCTCGGCGTCGTCGTCGAGACCGGCGCCCTTGGACTGCATGAGCGCGCGGAACGTGGTGTGGACGTGGTCGACCGCCGCGAGGTCCTGGCCGACGACGAGGTCGTGCAGCACGGAGATCGAGGCCTGCGAGATCGAGCAGCCCTGCCCCTCCCAGGCCACGTCCCGCACCACCGGCACCGGACCGGTCGTGTCGACGTCCACGCGCATCGTGACCTCGTCGCCGCAGGTCGGGTTGACCTGGTGCGAGGTCGCGGCGCACGTGCCGTGCTCGACGACGGCGACGCCCACCGTGCCTGCGCCCTCGGGCAGGCCGCGACCGTGCGGGAACTTCGCGTGGTCGAGGATCACCTGCTGGTACAGCTGCTCCATCGAGCTCGACGTCATGCGGACCTCTCCTCCGACGCACCGGAGGGCGCGTCCTGCAGACCGAAGAACGCCCGCACCCCCGCCAGCGCTTCCCGGAACACGGCCACGTCCTCGTCGGTCGTGTACACCCCGGCGCTGGCCCGCGTCGTGGACGCGACGCCGAACCGCCGGTGCAGCGGCTGCGCGCAGTGGTGGCCGACACGCACGGCGACCCCGGCGTCGTCGAGCACCTGGCCCACGTCGTGGGCGTGCACGCCGTCGACGACGAACGAGACGTTCGCCAGGCGGTCCTGCACGTCCGTGGGTCCGACGACCCGCACGCCGGGCACGGAGGCCACGGCGTCGAGCAGCAGCCCCGCGAGGTGCCGCTCGTGGGCCGCGACGCCGGCCATGCCGAGCTCGTCGAGGTACTGCGCGGCGGCGCCGAGGCCGACGGCCTGGGAGACCATCTGGGTGCCGGCCTCGAACCGCTGCGGCGGCGGCGCGTACGTCGTCGCCTCCATGGTGACGACCTCGACCATCGAGCCCCCGGTGGTGACGGGCGGCATCGCCTCGAGCAGCTCGCGCCGCCCGTAGAGCGCGCCGACGCCTGTCGGGCCGTACATCTTGTGCCCGGAGAACGCCGCGAGGTCCACGCCGAGCGCGCGCAGGTCGACGGGCAGGTGCGGCACGGACTGGCACGCGTCGAGCACCGTGAGCGCACCGACCTCGCGGGCCCGGGCCACGAACCGCTCGACGGGCGTGATCGCGCCGGTCACGTTCGAGGCGTGCGTGAACGCCAGCACCCGGGTGCGGTCGGTCACGACCGTGTCGAGCTCCTCGGTGCGCAACCGACCGTCGTCGTCGACGCCGATCCACCGCAGCGTCGCGCCCGTGCGCGCGGCGAGCTCCTGCCAGGGCACGAGGTTCGCGTGGTGCTCGGCCTGCGTGACGACGATCTCGTCGCCGGGGGCCAGAGCGAACCGGCGGGCGGCCGCACCGCCGCGGCCGGCGGTCGCGTTGGACAGGGCGTACGCCACGAGGTTGAGGGCGGCCGTCGCGTTCGACGTCCAGACGAGCTCCTCGGGGGCCGCGCCGACGAAGGCCGCGACCCGCGCACGGGCGTCCTCGAACGCCTCCGTCGCCTCCTCCGCGAGCTGGTGCGCGCCCCGGTGCACGGCCGCGTTGCGCTGCACGGCGAAGTCCTGCTCCGCGTCGAGCACGACGTCGGGCCGCTGGGACGTCGCGCCGGAGTCGAGGTAGACGAGCCGCCGGCCGCCGCGCAGCGTGCGCCGGAGCAGGGGGAAGTCGGCGCGCACCGCGGCGAGCTCGGCGGGCGACAGGGTCGCGCCGGGCGCCGGCTCGAGCGTGCTGGTCATGAGGTGCCCTCCGCGGGGTGGTGGGGTGCGGGCGACGGGAAGCCGCCGGGTGCCGGGGCCCGGGCGCGCGGTGCGCGTCCCGGGGCCCCGGAGCGGACGGTCAGGCCTGGGCGCCGGTCGGCAGGAACCGGTCGTAGCCCTCGTTCTCGAGACGCGTCGCGAGCTCGGGGCCGCCCTGCTCGGCGATCTTGCCGTCGACGAAGACATGCACGAAGTCCGGCGTGATGTACCGCAGGATGCGCGTGTAGTGCGTGATGAGCAGCACGCCGACGTCGGAGCCCTCGCGGACGCGGTTCACGCCCTCGGAGACGATCCGCAGCGCGTCGACGTCCAGGCCCGAGTCGGTCTCGTCGAGGATCGCGATGCGGGGCTTGAGGAGCTCCATCTGCAGGATCTCGTGGCGCTTCTTCTCGCCGCCGGAGAAGCCCTCGTTGACCGAGCGCTCGGCGAACGAGGAGTCCATGCGCAGGTTCTCCATGGCGCCGCGCACGTCCTTGACCCACGTGCGCAGGGGCGGGGCCTCGCCGCTGATGGCCGTCTTGGCGGTGCGCAGGAAGTTCGACACCGACACGCCCGGCACCTCGACGGGGTACTGCATGGCGAGGAACATGCCCGCGCGGGCACGCTCGTCGATGCTCATCGCGAGGACGTCCTCGCCGTCGAGCAGGACGCTGCCCGACGTCACGGTGTACTTGGGGTGGCCGGCCAGCGAGTACGCCAGCGTCGACTTGCCGGACCCGTTCGGGCCCATGATCGCGTGGGTCTCGCCGCTGTTCACGGTCAGGTCGACGCCGCGCAGGATGGCCTTGGGGCCCTCCTTCGTCTCGACGCTGACGTGCAGGTCGCGGATCTCCAGGGTGGACATCTCGGGGTACTCCTCGGGGTCAGAGCGGGGCGTCGACGTCGACGAGCACTCGCTCGCCGTCGACGGTCACGGGGTAGACGGGGACGGGGCGCACGGCGGGGGGCGACAGGGGCCTGCCGCTGCGCAGGTCGAACCGCGACCCGTGCAGCCAGCACTCCACCGAGCAGCCCTCGACCTCGCCCTCGGACAGGGAGACGGCGCCGTGCGAGCAGACGTCGCTGATCGCGTGCCACTCGCCGGTCTCGTCGCGCACGACGGCGACCTCGACGGGGCCGCCCTCGCCCTCGAGCTCGACGCGCAGCGTGCCGGCGACGGGCACGTCACCGGTCAGGCAGGCCAGCTGCGCGCTCATGCGGTGGTCGCGGCGGCCTCGCCGCCCTCGACCGTGGCCGGGGCGCCGGTGAGCTCGCTCATCGACTTCTCCAGCTCGGCCTCGATGGACGCCAGGAGCCGCTCCTCGACCTCGGGCACGCCGATCTCGGCGACCAGCTCGGCGAAGAACCCGCGGACCACGAGGCGACGGGCGTCGGCCTCGGGGATGCCGCGCGCACGCAGGTAGAACAGCTGCTCGTCGTCGAAGCGGCCGGTCGCGCTCGCGTGGCCCGCCCCCTCGATGACACCGGTCTCGATCTCGAGGTTCGGGACCGAGTCGGCACGGGCGCCGTCGGTCAGCACGAGGTTGCGGTTCAGCTCGTACGTGTCCGTGCCCTCGGCCGCGGCGCGGATCAGCACGTCGCCGACCCACACCGTGTGCGCGCCCTGACCCTGCAGCGCGCCCTTGTACGTGACGCGGGAGACGCAGCTGGGCACCGCGTGGTCGACGAAGAGCCGGTGCTCCTGGTGCTGGTCCGCGTCGGCGAAGTACAGCCCGAGCGCGGTGACCGAGGCGCCCTCTCCGACGAACTCGGTGTCGGGCGTGACGCGCACGGCGTCGCCGCCGAGCGTGACGACGATGTGCTTGACGGTCGCGTCGCGGCCGATGCGCAGGCGGTGGCTTGCGGCGTGCACCGAGCCCGGCGCCCAGTCGTGCACCGAGACGACGGTCAGGTGCGCACCGTCCTCGGCGACGATCTCGACGGTCTCGGACAGCACCGCGTGCCCGACGTGGTCGATCACGACCGTGCCCTGCGAGAGCGGCTCGGCGTGGACCAGCAGGTGCGAGGCCGTCGGGTCGAGCGGCGCCTCGGCGGTGCCCGCGCCCTCGACGCCCTCGACGACCACGGACGTGACCTTGGACGAGACGGACTCGCGCGGCAGCGTCACGACCGTGGAGCGCTCGAACGACGCCCACGAGGTGACGGCGGTGCGGTCGCCCGGACGGCCGGCGGTGCCCAGGCGCGGGTCGTCGCGGTCGACGATCTCGACGCGCACCTCGGGCGACTCCACGACGGTGGTGAGCACGCCGTGGCCGGTCAGCACACCGTCGGTCGCGGCCGCGAACAGCGGTGCGTACCGGTCGACCGGCGCGAACCGCCACTCCTCCTCGCGCCCCGTGGGGACGGGCAGGTCGGCGGGGTCGAAGCTCGTGCGGCGCGCCGCACGCGAGGCCTCGGGCACGGCGCCGACGCCGTGGGTGTGCGCACCGTCCGCGACGGCGCGCGAGTGGTCCGTCGAGAGCCCCGTCGTGGCGCCCTCGTTCGTGGTGGTCGTCATCAGCCGACGGCCCCTTCCATCTGCAGCTCGATGAGGCGGTTCAGCTCGAGGGCGTACTCCATGGGCAGCTCGCGCGCGATGGGCTCGACGAACCCGCGCACGATCATGGCCATGGCCTCGGTCTCGGCCATCCCGCGGGACATGAGGTAGAACAGCTGGTCCTCGCTCACGCGCGAGACCGTGGCCTCGTGCCCCATCGACACGTCGTCCTCGCGGACGTCGACGTACGGGTAGGTGTCGGAGCGGGAGATCTGGTCGACGAGCAGCGCGTCGCACAGGACGTTCGAGGCGGAGTGCGCGGCGCCCTCGAGGATCTGCACGAGCCCCCGGTACGACGTGCGCCCGCCGCCGCGCGCCACGGACTTCGAGACGATCGAGCTCGACGTGTGCGGCGCCGCGTGCACCATCTTCGAGCCGGCGTCCTGGTGCTGGCCCTCGCCGGCGAACGCGATCGACAGCGTCTCGCCGCGCGCGTGCTCGCCCATGAGGTAGATCGCCGGGTACTTCATCGTGACCTTGGAGCCGATGTTGCCGTCGACCCACTCCATGGTGCCGCCCTCGGCGACCGTGGCGCGCTTGGTCACCAGGTTGTAGACGTTGTTCGACCAGTTCTGGATGGTCGTGTACCGCACGCGGGCGTTCTTCTTGACGATGATCTCGACGACCGCGGAGTGCAGCGAGTCCGACTGGTAGATCGGGGCGGTGCAGCCCTCGACGTAGTGCACCGAGGAGCCCTCGTCGGCGATGATCAGCGTCCGCTCGAACTGGCCCATGTTCTCGGTGTTGATCCGGAAGTAGGCCTGCAGCGGGATCTCGACGTGGACGCCCGGCGGCACGTAGACGAACGAGCCGCCCGACCACACCGCGGTGTTGAGCGAGGCGAACTTGTTGTCCCCCGGGGGGATGACGGAGCCGAAGTACTGCTCGAAGATCTCCGGGTGCTCGCGCAGACCCGTGTCGGTGTCGAGGAAGACGACGCCCTGCTCCTCCAGCGACTCCTGGATCTGGTGGTAGACGACCTCGGACTCGTACTGGGCGGCGACGCCCGCGACGAGACGCTGCTTCTCCGCCTCGGGGATGCCGAGCCGGTCGTACGTGTTCTTGATGTCCTCGGGCAGGTCCTCCCAGCTGGTGGCCTGCTTCTCCGTGGACCGCACGAAGTACTTGATGTTGTCGAAGTCGATGCCCGACAGGTCGGCGCCCCACCACGGCATGGGCTTCTTGTCGAACAGGCGCAGCGACTTCAGGCGCGTGCGCAGCATCCACTCGGGCTCGTTCTTCAGCCGCGAGATGTCGCGGACGACGTCCTCGGACAGGCCGCGGCGGGCCACGGAGCCGGCGACGTCGGGGTCGTGCCAGCCGTAGGTGTAGTTGCCGATCGAGGCGATGGCCTCGTCCTGGCTCATCGGCTCGGCCGCGGCCGGCCGGGTGGCCGTCTCGTCCGTGGGTGCGCTCATGGCTCCGGTTCCTTCCGTCGAGTGCACGGGGGGCGTGGTGCTGGTCGGGGGGCGTACGGCGTGCTGGTTCAGGGGTCGGACGGGCGGCGCGCGGCCTCGGGTGCCGGTGCCGTCGGCACGCTGGTGGTGCACACGTGCCCGCCGCCGGTGAGGGTCGCCAGGCGCTGGACGTGCACGCCCAGCAGCCGGCTGAAGGCGCGGGTCTCGGCCTCGCAGAGCTGCGGGAACTGCGCCGCGACCTCCTGCACCGGGCAGTGGCCCTGGCACAGCTGGACGGCCGAGGCGCCGGGCACGGGGCGGGCAGAGGCGGCGTAGCCCTCGTCCGCGAGCGCGCGGGCCAGGGCCTGCGCACGGGCGCCGACGTCGTCGCCGGCGGCGGCCACCGTCGCGGCGTGGCGCGTCTCGAGGTCGGCGACGCGCTGCTCGGCGAACCGCTCGACGGCCTCGGGACCGGCGGCGACCGCGAGGAAGCGCAGCGCGTCCGACGCGATCTCGGCGTACCGCTGCGAGAGGGCCGCCTGGCCCAGGGCCGTGACGACGAACCGCCGCGCGGGGCGTCCTCGGCCGCGCTGCCCGGCGGCGGCCTCGTGCGGGGCGATCTGGCCGGCGTGCTCGAGCGCGGCCAGGTGGCGACGCACCCCCGCGGCGCTGAGCTCGAGGGTCGCGGCGAGCTCGGCGGCGCTGACCGGCCCGTCGGCCGTCACGATCTGCAGGACCCGGCGACGGGTCCCGGCGTCGTGCTCGTCCCGGGCGTCGTCCACAGGCGGGACGACCACGGGTGCGGACCCGCTCATGCCACCTCCGCCGGTCGGGGGACGACGACCGGTACCGGCCGTCTCGATATCGGCAACATCCTTGTTGCCGAAATCCATCCCCGCAAGCAAGGCGTGCCTCAGTGACGGACGTCTCCGCGTCCGCCCCGCCCCTGCGTCACCGGCCCGCGGGTGCCGTCCGCCGCACGCCGAACCCCGCGCCCGCCGGTGCCGGGCCCCCCACCTCCAGGGCGTGGGTCGCCGCCGCCAGCGCGAGGCGGCTCGACTCGACCTGGTCCTCGGGGGCACCGTCGCGCAGCCGCCGGTCCAGGGCCGCGCGGAACAGGGACACCGCCTCGGACGGGCGGCCGGCGTCGAAGAGCACCTTGCCCTGCCCCTGGTCGGCGAACGCCAGGACCGCCGAGCACTCGCGCACGAGCCGCTCGTCCGCGCCCGGGGCGTGCAGGTGCGTGACCGTCGCGGTCCGGACCTGCTCCAGCACCCGCTCCGCGTCCACGTGCCGGCCGGCGTGGTGCAGCACCTGGGCCAGGCGCAGCAGCGGGCGCAGCGCCGCGATCGGCACCCCGCCCGGGCCGGACGACAGGAGGGCCACCATGCCGCCCGGGCCGCCGTGCCGCACGACGTCGTCCCACGCGAGGTCCTCCGCCGCGCGCAGCGCCCCCAGGATCCGCAGCCAGGCCACGCGCTCGCCGTCACCGCGCTCGCCGAGCTCCTCCAGCTCCTCGACGCGCGCCCACGAGGCACCCACGTCGTCGGGCCGCTCGCGCAGGCTCGTCGGGTCGATCGTGTACGTGGCCACCGCGTCCCCCGTCGTCACCGGTGCACCCGCACGTGCACCGGGACGATCCTGGCAGATCAGGGCGCCGCGGACGAACCCCCTCGCGCCCGTGACCGGCGTCGACGCGCCCGGACGACCTAGACTCGCCGATCGTGCCGCACTCCCCCGCCGTCGAGGTCGCCGGGCTCGTCAAGAGGTACGACGGGCGCACGGTCGTCGACGGCCTGGACCTGACCGCCGAGGCCGGCGCCGTGACGGCCGTGCTCGGCCCCAACGGCGCGGGCAAGACCACCACCGTGGAGTGCTGCGAGGGTCTGCGACGGCCGGACGGGGGCACGGTCCGCGTCCTCGGCCTCGACCCCGTCGCGGACGCCGACGTGCTGCGGCCCCGCGTCGGCGTGATGCTCCAGGACGGCGGTCTGCCCAGCGGCGCCCGGGCGCACGAGGTCCTCGCCCACGTCGCCCGGATGTACGCCTCCCCCGCGCCGCTGGCGCCGCTGGTCGAGCGGCTCGGCCTCGACGCCTTCGCCCGGACGACCGTGCGGCGCCTGTCCGGCGGGCAGCGTCAGCGCCTGGCGCTCGCCGTCGCGGTCGTCGGCCGCCCCCGCGTGCTGTTCCTCGACGAGCCGAGCGCGGGCATGGACCCCCACGCCCGCCGGGCCGTGTGGGAGCTCGTGCGCGAGCACCGCGACGCCGGGGTCGCGGTGGTGCTCACGACGCACCTCATGGAGGAGGCCGAGGGGCTCGCCGACCGCGTCGTCGTGGTCGACCACGGCCGCGTCGTCGCCCAGGGCACCGTCCCCGAGCTGCTGGCCGCCGGGCAGCCGGGGACCCCCCGGGCCGCCGCCGAGGGCGCGGCCGCTGCGGGCCGGCTGCGCCTGCGCACCGCGACGCCCGTGCTCGTCGCCGACCTGGCCGACGCGCTCGGCGGCTCCCACGCCGTCGAGGAGCGGGCCACGGGCTCGTACGAGGTGGTCGGACCCGTCACCCCCGAGACCGTCGCGCGGGTCGCCGCGTGGCTCGCCGGGCGCGGTGTCCAGCTCACGCAGCTGGACCTCGGGCGGCGCACCCTCGAGGACGTCTTCCTCGAGCTGACCGGACGGAGCCTGCGATGAGCACCGCACCCACCCCCGCGGGCCCGGCCGCGGCAGCGCACGACGACGGTCCGCGGGCCGCGCCGGCACGGTCCCGCGTGCTCGCCCAGGCGCGGTTCGAGACGCGGGCCATCCTGCGCAACGGCGAGCAGGTCCTCGTCACCGTCGTCATCCCGGTGCTGGCCCTCGTCGGTCTGACGCTCGGCACGTTCGTCGAGATCGGGACCGCCGGGCACCGCCGCGTCGACGCCCTGCTGCCCGGCGTCCTGGCGCTGGCCGTGATGACCGCCTCGTTCACGTCGCAGGCCATCGCGACGGCGTTCGACCGCCGCAACGGCGTCCTGCGGCTGCTCGCCACGACCCCGCTCGGTCCCCGCGGGCTGCTCGCCGGCAAGGTCCTCGGCGTGCTCGGCGTCGAGGTCGTGCAGGTGCTGCTGCTGTGCGCGGCGGCGGCCGTGCTCGGGTGGCGCGCCCCCGCCGCGGGCGTGCTGCCCGCCGCCGTGGCGGTCGTGCTCGGCACCGCGGCGTTCACGGCGCTGGCCCTGCTCGTGGCCGGGACGCTGCGCGCCGAGGCGGTGCTGGCGCTGGCCAACCTGCTGCTCCTGGTGCTGGCGCTGGGCGGCGGGGTGCTGGTGCCGGCCGACGCCCTGCCCGGTCCGCTCGGTGCGGTCGCCCCCTGGCTGCCCTCGGGCGCCCTGGGCGACCTGCTGCGCGCCGCGCTGCTCGACGGGACGTTCGCGACCGTCCCGGCCCTCGTCGCGCTGGGGTGGACCGTGGTGCTCGGTGCGCTGGCCGCCCGGGCCTTCCGCTGGCAGTAGCCGGAGCGCACGACCACGACGCCCCGCGGACGGTGCGACCCCCGTGGCGGTGCGGGCGACCGGCCGTCGCGGCCTAGGCTGGGGCGGTGAGCACGACGACCGCCCCGCCCCCCGCCGCCCCGGTCCGCCGCCGTACCCGTTGGGCGCTGCGTGCGGTCGTCGCGAACCTCGTCGCGCAGGTCGTCATCGTCGTCACCGGCGGCCTCGTGCGCCTGACCGGGTCCGGCCTCGGCTGCTCGACGTGGCCGGAGTGCGAGCCCGGCGAGTTCGCGCCGGCGTTCCACGCGGAGATGTCGATCCACTCGGCGGTCGAGTTCGGCAACCGCACGCTCACGGGCGTGCTCGTCGTCGTCGCGGCGGCGACGCTGCTGCTCGCGGGCCTGGACCGCAGCCGGGCGGTGCGCTACCGCGCCCTGGCCTTCGCCCCGCTCGTGGGCGTCGTCGTCCAGGCCGTCGTCGGCGGTATCACCGTCCTCGTCGAGCTGCACCCGGCCGTCGTCGGCTCCCACTTCCTCCTCTCGATGGTCCTCGTGGCGGTGTCGGCGTGGCTGCTCGTGCGCACCCGGGAGGGCGACGGGGAGCCCGTCCCGGTGGTCGACCGCGGCACGCGGGCGATGCTCGCGCCCCTCGGTGCGCTCACGGCCGTCGTCCTCGTCCTGGGCGTGATCGTCACCGGCGCCGGGCCGCACTCCGGGGACGACGAGGTCGGGTACCGGTTCGCGGTGGACCCCGTCGCGATGTCGCGCGCGCACGCGCTGGCCGTGTGGGCGTTCGTCGCGCTGCTCGTCGTCGTCCTCGTCCGCGTGGTCCTGGCCGCGCGGGCGGACGCCCCGGGCGCCGGACGTGCGGCACGTGCCGGCGGCTGGCTGCTCGTCCTTACGCTCGCGCAGGGCGGGATCGGCTACGTCCAGTACTTCACGGGGCTGCCGATCGCCCTGGTGAACCTGCACATGCTGGGCGCGGCCGCACTGACCGCGGGCGTCGTGCTCTTCGTCGGGACGCTGCGCGTGCGCGGTCCCCTGGGGGCGGGCTCGTCCCGGCCCGGGACGGCGCCGGCCGGGTCCGCGACCGCCTGACGTCGGCGACCGTCCGACCCGGCCGGGAAGCCGCCCTCAGGGGTGCGCCGGCTCTCCGAGCGTCGCCCAGCCCCGGGCGCGGGCGGCGGCCGCCGCGAGCACGCCGACGACCGCCGACGGCGACCGGAGCCGGCCGCCGAGCACCGCCTCGACGGCCTCGTCGAGCGGCACCCAGCGGGGCACCAGGCCCGCCTCCTCCTCGGTCCGCGCGTGCCGGTGCGCCTCGGGCACCGGGCGCAGGTCCCGGGCGAGGAAGACCACCACGCGCTCGTCCGTCGCACCCGGCGAGCTGTAGAACTCCGTGAGCGTCCACCAGCGGGCGGCCTCGAGGTCCGCCTCCTCGGCGAGCTCGCGCGCGGCCGCGACGACGAGGTCCTCGTCGGGCACGTCCCGCAGCCCGGCCGGGACCTCCCACAGCTCGTGCCGCACGGGGTGCCGGTACTGCCGGAGCAGCAGCACCCGGTCCTGGGCGTCCAGCGCCACGACCGCCACGGCCCCGGGGTGCGCGACGTACTCGCGCACCACGTCCCCGTCGTCCAGGCGGACCGTGTCCTGCACGAGGTCGAAGATCCTCCCCGCGTGCAGGACCCGGTGCTCGACGACCTCCCGCGAGCGCGGGGAGTCGCCGAGCGCCGGGTCGCCGCCGACGGTCGTGCTCACGCGCCGGCCCGGCGGGCCAGCGCGGCGCCCACGAGCCCGGCGAACAGGGGGTGCGCGCGCGTGGGCCGGGACTTGAACTCCGGGTGCGCCTGCGTGGCCACGTAGTACGGGTGCACCTCGCGCGGCAGCTCGACGAACTCCACGAGCGAGGTGTCCGGGGACACGCCGGAGATGACCAGGCCCGCGTCCTCGAGCTTGTCGCGGTATGCGTTGTTGACCTCGTAGCGGTGCCGGTGCCGCTCGGAGACCCGCTCGGTGCCGTAGACCTCGGCCACGACCGAGCCGGGCGCCAGACGGGCGTCGTACGCGCCCAGGCGCATGGTCCCGCCGAGGTCGCCGCTGCCGTCGACGAACGCGAGCTGCTCGTCCATGGTCGCGATGACCGCGTCGCCCGTGCCCGGGTCGAACTCCGACGACGACGCACCCTCGAGACCGAGGACGTTGCGGGCGTACTCGATGACCATGCACTGCAGGCCGAGGCACAGCCCGAGCGTGGGGACCTGCTGCTCGCGGGCCCAGCGCAGCGCCCCGAGCTTGCCCTCGATGCCACGCACCCCGAACCCGCCGGGCACGAGCACCGCGTCGACGCCGCCGAGGGCCTCCTGGGCGCCCTGCGGCGTCGAGCAGTCGTCCGAGCGCACCCAGCGGATCGTGACCTTCGCGTCGTGGTGGAAGCCGCCGGCCCGCAGCGCCTCCGTCACGGACAGGTACGCGTCGGGCAGGTCGATGTACTTGCCGACGAGCGCGATCTCGAGCTGGTGCGCGGGCTCGTGCACGCGCCGCAGCAGGTCCTCCCAGCCGCTCCAGTCGACGTCCCGGAACGGCAGCCCGAGACGCTGGACGACGTACGCGTCGAGGCCCTCGGCGTGCAGGACGCGCGGGATGTCGTAGATGCTCGGGGCGTCCTTCGCGGTGACGACGCCCTGCTGGTCGACGTCGCACATGAGCGCGATCTTGCGCTTGGTGGACTCGGGCACGTCGCGGTCGGCGCGCAGCACGATGGCGTCGGGCTGGATGCCGATGCTGCGCAGCGCGGCCACGGAGTGCTGGGTCGGCTTGGTCTTGAGCTCCCCGGACGGGCCGATGTAGGGCACCAGGGACACGTGCAGGAAGAACACGTTGTCGCGGCCGAGGTCGTGGCGGACCTGGCGGGCCGCCTCGAGGAACGGCTGGGACTCGATGTCGCCGACGGTGCCGCCGATCTCGGTGATGACGACGTCGACGTCGTCCCCGGCCTGCGAGCGCATGCGGGCCTTGATCTCGTCCGTGATGTGCGGGATCACCTGGACCGTGTCGCCGAGGTACTCCCCGCGCCGCTCCTTGGCGATCACGTGCGAGTAGACCTGGCCGGTCGTGACGTTCGCCGAGCCGACGAGGTCGACGTCGAGGAACCGTTCGTAGTGGCCGACGTCGAGGTCCGTCTCGGCGCCGTCCTCGGTGACGAAGACCTCACCGTGCTGGAACGGGTTCATCGTGCCCGGGTCGACGTTGAGGTACGGGTCGAGCTTCTGCATCGTGACCCGCAGGCCGCGGGACCGCAGGAGCCGGCCGAGGCTGCTGGCCGTCAGGCCCTTGCCGAGAGAGGAGGCGACGCCCCCCGTGACGAAGATGTGCCGGGTCAGGGAGTCCGACCGCCCGGAGAGTCGGTACGCGCGCTCTGTCACGGGCTTCCACCCTACCCGACGCACGACCGGGACCCGGGACGTGACGTCCCGCGCCGCGGGGCACGTGGGGCCCGGCGCCCGGGTCAGCGCCCGGAGGGCCCCGCAGGCCGCGCCGCCGGCGCACCGGCCGCCGACCCGCCGGCGGCGACGGCCTGCAGCGTGGACCGGTCGGCCAGCACGACGACGACGGCGACCGTCGCGGCGGCCACGACCGCGCCTCCGGCGGCCGCCCCGGTGGCGGAGAGGGCGCCGTGCCCGGTGAGGTCGAGGACGGTCCCGGCGACCCACCGTCCGAGGGGCGCGCCGAGCGCCGCTCCCGCGACGCTCACCACGACCGTGCGGGGCAGCCCGGCGAGCGCCGCGCCGCCCACGGCACGCCGCAGCGCCAGGACGGCGGCGACGGCGCCGGCCGTCATGCCGATCGTGGTGGCCTGGCCGAGCGCGGCCAGGACGCCGTCGGCGTCCGCCCGCGCGACGAGGGTGACGGCCGTGAGCGCCACGACGAGCCACCCGCACGCGTTGACCGCCACAGCCGACCGCGAGCGCTCGAGGGCGTAGAGCGTGCGGGAGACGTGGAAGAGCACGGCGAGCCCGACGACGCCGGGCGCCATCCAGTCGAGCGTCGAGCTCATGGCGCCGACGACTCCCGGCTGCTCGGCGAAGGCCGCGAAGACCGTGGCGACGGCCGGCCCGCCGGCGAGGACCGCCGCGGCACCGAGCACGGCTGCGGCGAGCACCACGCGGGTGGTCACGGCCGACAGCGCGGCGAGGCGGGTGCGGTCCGCGGCCGCGACGTGGGCGGCGATCCGCGGGAACGTCGAGGTCGCCAGGGGGACGACGAGCACCGCGTACGGGAGCAGGTACACCTGCTGGGCGTACAGGAACGCGGTGTAGCCCTGCCCCTCGCCGGGCAGCCGGGAGTTCGCGAGCGCCCAGACGACAGCGACGGACAGCTGCTGGGCGGCGACGGCCCCCACCCCGGCGAGCGCCAGGGCACGGAACCGCGGACCGGTGCCGGCAGGGAACCGCCAGGTCGGACGCAGCCGCACCCCGAGCCGCCGCACGGGAACGAGCATCGGCAGGCACATGGCCGCGACCCCCGCCGTGGTGCCCCACGCGAGCACGTCGACGGCTCCCGCGGGCAGGCCGGTGGGGTCGCGGACCTCACCGTCGGCCATGACCCCGTACACCGTGTAGGCGGTGATGACGACGAGCGAGTTCAGCACGGGGGCGAACGCGGGCCAGAAGAACCGGTGGTGCGCCTGCAGGACGCCGTAGAGCAGCACCGCCACGCCGTAGAGCGGCACCTGGACGGAGAACACCAGGACGAGGTACCGGACCATCGCGGCGGTCGCGGGGTCGTCGGTCGCGACGTCGGCGACGACGCCGGACGCGAGCGCGAGCAGCACACCGACGGGCACGAGCACGGTCAGGGTCCAGCCGAGCGCCGCCGACGTGATCCGCGACACCTGCTCGCGGTCGGCGCCGGCCACCGGCCCCGCCAGCAGAGGGACCACCGCGCCGGCGAGCGCCCCGCCGGCGGCGGCCTCGAAGAGGATGTTCGGCAGCACGTTCGCCGCGTTGTAGGCGTCCGCGATCCCGTCGGCGCCGACGGTCCCCGACTGCACCAGGAGCCGCACGAGCCCCAGGACGCGGCTGACGACGGTGACCACGGCGATGAGGGCCGCCGCGCCGAGCAGTCCCTGGACGGCCCGCCCGGGGCGTCTCATGCCGGGTCGTGCGCGCCGGCGGGCACCTCGCCGACGGCGTCGGACGGGGCGGTCCCGGGCACGTGGACGGGACGACGCCCCCACGCGTCGAGCTCGCGCAGCCCCGGGGTGCGGGCGATGACCTGCGTGAAGCTGATCCGCTCGCTCGCGAGCGTGAGGGCGACCACGGCCGCGAGCGCGGCGAGCCGCACGCGCCGGGGGGCGCCGAGCACCAGGGCGGTGCCGACCGCGGCGCCGAGGGCGTTGGCACCGCCGTCGCCGAGCATGTCGGTCTCGTCGAGGTCCTGCTCGATCGCGCCGGTGCCCGCGCCGAGGACGGCGGCCGCGACGCCGCCGCCGCGTGTCGCGACGAGCGGCGCCACCAGCAGGGCGGACGCCTTGAGGGCCCGGCCCGGTCGCAGGTCCAGCAGGTTGAGCAGGTTCGCGGCGCCGGCCACGAGCGCACCGGAGGTGAGGACGTCGGCGGCGCGCAGCGTCCGCGGCGCTCGCGCGGAGCCGGTGCGGTCGCGGTCGGGGGCGACCGCCGCGGCCAGCAGGGCGGTCGCGCCGATGCCGAGGACCTTGAGCGCGCCGGTCGTCAGCCGGCCCTCCCGGAGCGCGCCGAGGTGCCCGCGCAGGCCCTTGGCCCGCGTGCTCGTGTCCTCGCCGAGGTCGTCGACGAGCCCGAACGCGGCGGCACCGGTCACGGCGACGCCCGTCGCCGCGGCGGCCCGCCACGACCCCGCACCCACGAGGGACCCGGCCAGCAGCCCCGCGGCGACCGCCGGGCCCTCGAGCATGCTCACGGGCTCCCCGCGGTGGTTCGTCCGGACCCACGCGTGGGCGCCGCCGGGCGGCTGGGCGTCGAGCGCCCCGCGCGTGACACCGGTCGCGACGGCGGCGGCGACCCCCGCGAGGAGCCGACGGGTCGGCCCGCTCACTGCTCGCCCTGCGTCGCCTCGTCCTGCCCGGTGCCGGCACCCTCGACGCTGCGGTCCACGGGTGCCAGCTCGACGGCGGGCGGCAGCACGGTCAGGTCGTCGCCGTAGCCGTGGTGCCCGGTCTCGCCGGCGATGTCGGCGGCGAGCGCCAGGGGGACGACGACCTGCCCGACGACCTGGTCGACGCGCTGGACCGTCGTCACCGTGCCGGCGAGGTCCCCGCCGATCACGGCGGTCGTGAGGCTGTCCGCGGTCCGCGGCCCGTCGGCGAGCACGACGCCCTCGGTGAGGCGCGCCGCCGCGTCGAGGACGGCGAGCTGGGCCGAGACGCCCTCCGTGGCGGTCTCCGCAGCCGGCGACTCCTCGTCCGGCACCACGGGGTCGGCGGCGAGCACGACGAGCGCGTCGGCGGGCGCGCCCGCGTCGCCCTGCACCGTGAGGAGGGGCTCGTCGCCGGTCGAGAGCAGGTCGAGCAGCGCCGCGGCGTCCGCCGAGGGGGCGTCGGGGTCGGCGGGGTCCGCCACCGACAGCGCCTCGACCAGGGCGTCGGCGAGCACGGACTCCGTCCCCGCGTCCTCGGCCGGCGTCTGCGCGAGCAGGTCGACGAGCGGGCTGGCGAGCGCGTCGCGGAACGTCTGCGCGGCAGGGTCGGTCCAGGCCGGGGCGAGCGTCACCACGGTCGTCACGTCGGCGCCCGCCTGCGCGAGGCGGTCGTCGATCGCGGTCAGCCGCTCCTCGGGCACCTCGCCCAGGACGACGACGGCGACCCGCCGCTCGGGCAGAGCGCCGACCAGCAGCCGCTCGCCGGAGGCGTCGGCGAACGCGTTGGACGCCGCCAGGTCGTTCTCGGTCGCGTCGAGGGCGGCGCGCAGCTCGTCCTTCTCGACGCGCAGCACCTCGACCTGGCCGGTGAGGGTCTCCCCGATCGTCTCCTCCAGCGGACCGGCGCCGAGGGCGATGCCGACCGCGAGCGCGAGGAACACGGAGATGAGGGAGACGAGGTGGTACCGGAAGTCGATCACAGGGGGCGCTCTCGGTCGGACGCGCCCCGGGGGGCGCACGGGCAGGCGGACGTGAGGGCCGGCGTGGCCGGCCCGGGGCGGAGGGTCATGGCGTGCCGCTCAGCAGCGAGCGCACCCACGAGACCATGTCGTCGATGCGTGCACCGGTCAGCCCGAGCAGCGTCTGCCCGGCGGCGGTCGAGGCCAGCGCCACGCCGAGGGCGAGGAGCCCGGCGAGGACGAGCAGCGTGAGCTGGAGGTTGGAGATCCGGTGCTGGTACAGCCGGGAGACGCCCTTGGCGTCGATGAGCTTGCCGCCGACGCGCAGCCGGGTGAGGAACGTGCTCGCCATGCCGGCGCGCCCCTTGTCGAGGAACTCGACGAGGGTGGCGTGCGTGCCGACCGCGACGATGAGCTCGGCGCCCTTGTCGTCGGCGAGCAGCATCGCGACGTCCTCGCTCGTGCCGGTCGCGGGGAACACCACGTGAGGGACGCCGAGCTGTTCGACGCGCGCCAGGCCGGGGGCGCGGCCGTCCCGGTACGCGTGCACGACGATCTCCGCCCCGCACCGCAGCGAGCGGTCCGAGACGGAGTCCATGTCGCCGACGATCATGTCGGGCCGCCACCCGGCGTCGAGGATGGCGTCAGCTCCCCCGTCGACGCCGATCAGCACCGGGCGGTACTCGCGGATGTACGACCGCAGCGTGACCAGGTCCTCCTTGTAGTGGTACCCCCGCACCACGATGAGCACCTGCCGGCCGTCGATGACGGTGTCGATGTCGGGGACACCGACGCCGTCGAGGAGCAGGTCCCGCTCCCGGCGCAGGTAGTCCATCGTGTTGGCCGCGAAGGACTCGAGCTGGACCGACAGGCCGGCGCGCGCCTCCTCCATCGTCGCGGCGACGGACTCGGGCGTCTGCAGGACACCCTCGGCGACGAGCGTCTCGCCGTCGTAGACCGCACCGTCGACGACCCGCAGCACGTGTCCCTCGGGCACCGTCATCACGTCGGGCCCCAGGTCGTCGACGAGGGGCACGCCCGCGCTGACGAGGATCTCGGGCCCGAGGTTCGGGTACCGGCCGGACGTCGACCGGGCGGCGTTCAGCACCGCGGCGGGCTGGCACGCGACCAGCGCCTCCGCGGACACCCGGTCGAGGTCGAGGTGGTCGACGACCGCGACGTCACCGGGACGCAGGCGCTTGGTGAGCGCCTTGGTCCGGGGGTCGACGCGGGCGGTGCCGGCGAGCCCGGCACCGGTGGGGACGGACGCGCGTCTGCGCAGGGAGACTCTCATCGTGGGTCATCGTCCCACGGACTGGGCCAGCAGCTCCGCCGCGTGCGCCCGCGCGGTCGCCGAGCCGTCCTGGCCCGACAGCATCCGGGCCAGCTCGCGCACCCGGTCCTCGCCGGTGACGGCCCGCACGTCGGACTCGGTGACGACGTCGACGCCGTCCGCGACCGACTTCGTCACCACGAGGTGCTGGTCCGCGAACGCCGCGACCTGCGCCAGGTGCGTCACCACGACGACCTGCGCGGTCCGGGCCAGCCGGGACAGCCGCCGCCCGACCTCGGTCGCCGCGCGCCCGCCGACACCCGCGTCGACCTCGTCGAAGACGAACGTCCCCGGTGCGTGCGACCCCTCGGCCGTGGCCAGCGCCACCTCCAGCGCGAGCATGACCCGGGACAGCTCGCCGCCGGACGCGCCCCGGCCGAGCGGGCGCGCCGGTGCCCCCGCGTGCGGGACGAGCAGCATCTCCACGGCGTCGGCGCCGGACGGGCCGGGCTCGTCGGCGGGGCGCACGTCCACCGTGAGGCTCGCCCCGGCCATCGCCAGCCCCGCGAGCTCGTCGGTGACGGCACGCGCCAGCTCGCCCGCGGCCCGGCTGCGGGCGCCGGTGATCGTCGCCGCGAGGTCCTCGACCCGGGCGTCGAGCGCGACGAGGCGCTCGCGCAGCGCCGCGATCCGCTCGTCGCCCCCCTCGAGCTCGAGCAGCCGCTCGGCGGCGGACGCCCCCCACGCGAGCACCGCGTCGACGTCCGCGCCGTACGTCCGGGTGAGCGTGCCCAGCTCCGCACGGCGCCGCTGGACGGCGTCGAGGCGGGCGGGGTCGGCCTGCAGGTCCTGCACGTACGCCGACAGCTCCGTGGCCACGTCCGCGAGCAGGTAGCCCGCCTCGGCCGCACGGACCGCGAGCGCCGCGAGCGCCGGGTCGTGCGCACCCCCGTGCTCGAGCTGGCGGCGTGCCTCGTCGACGAGCGCCGCGGCGGACACGGTGTCGGTGGCGTCCTCGTCGCCGACCAGCGCCGTGTGCGCGCCCGCCGCTGCCGCCCGCAGGTCCTCGGCGTGCCCGAGCCGGTCGGCCTCCTCCGCGAGCGCGACGTCCTCGCCGGGCTGGGGTGCGACCCGGTCGACCTCCGCGAGCCCGAGCCGGAGGAGCTCTGCCTCGCGGGCGCGGTCCTGCGCCCGGGCGACGAGCTCGTCGAGCTCGTCGCGCACCTGCGCCCGCTCGGCCCACGCGGCCCGGTGCTCGGCGAGGGTCGCGGCGTGGTCGGCGCCGGCGAACGCGTCGAGCGCGGCCCGCTGCCGGGACGGCGACCGCAGCCGCATCTGCTCGGCCTGGCCGTGGACCGTCACGAGCTCGTCCGCGATCTCGGCCAGCACGCCCTGGGGTACGGACCGGCCCCCGAGGAAGGCCCGCGAGCGGCCGGACTGCTCCGGCGTGCTGGCGGTGACGGTCCGCAGGACCACGAGGGTCCCGTCGTCGTCGACGTCCGCGCCCGCCTCCCGGGCCCGGCCGAGCGCAGGGGCGTCGTCGGGCACCGCCAGGCGTCCCTCGACCGCGGCCGACGGCGCGCCGGTGCGGACCGTGGCGGGGTCCGCCCGCCCGCCCAGCAGCAGCGACAGGGCCGTGAGCACCATGGTCTTGCCGGCGCCCGTCTCGCCCGTGAGCACCGTCAGCCCGGGCGACAGGCGCACGTGGGCGCGTCCGATGACGCCGAGGTCGTCGATCCGGATCTCCTCGATCACCGATCCCCACCGTCCTCTCGTCGGTCGTGCGTCCGCGGGCCGGGGTGGGACCCGCGGTGGTGCGTCGTGCCGTCGTGCGTCTCGTCGTCGCGCCGCGCGCCGTCGCGCGGGTCGGCCCGAGGCGGGTCGGACCTGGGCGGGTCGTCCGTGCTTCCGCGCCACCCCACGACGGGCAGGTCGAACTTGTGCACGAGGCGGGTCACGAAGGGCGCCGGGTTGAGCCGGGCGAAGCGCACGGGGGTCGTGCTGACCTGGACCTCCACCCGGGCGCCGCGCGGCACGGGCAGCTGGCGACGGCCGTCGCAGGTGAGGACCGACGCGGACGGCGAACGGTCGACCACCTCGACGGCGAGCGTGCTCGCGCGTCCGAGCACGAGCGGCCGCGCGAAGAGTGCGTGCGCCGCGAGCGGGACGAGGATCATCGCGTCCACGTCGGGCCACACGACCGGCCCGCCGGCGGAGAACGCGTGCGCGGTCGAGCCCGTCGAGGACGCCGCGACGACGCCGTCGCAGCCGAACGCCGACAGCGGTCGCCCGTCGACCTCGAGGACCACCTCGATCATCCGCGCCGGGTCAGTCTTCTCCAGCGCCGCCTCGTTGAGCGCCCACCCGGTGCGGACCGTGCCGTCGGGGGCGATGACGCGCACGTCCAGCGTCGCGCGCTCCTCGACGACGTAGTCTCCGGCGGCCAGGCGCTGCACGGCGGTCCCGACGTCGGCGGGCTCGATCTCGGCGAGGAAGCCGACGTGGCCGAGGTTGACCCCGAGCAGGGGCACGTCGGTCCCGCGCGTCAGCTCGGCGGCACGCAGGAGCGTCCCGTCACCTCCGAGCACGATCGCGAGCTCGAAGTCGGGCAGCGGCTCGCGAGGCCCCTCCGGCGACGCCACGACGACCTCGACACCGGCGGCACGCAGCGCGTCGACCACGGTCTCGTAGGCGTCCTGCGCCTCGGGGCGCCCGGTGTGGCGCACCACGAGGGCACGGCGCGTCACGACCGGCCCGCCCGGGTCGCCGTCGTACGCGCCCGGCGGGGCCGACCGTGCGCACCGTCGTCCTCGCGCGCCGCGGCTGTCGCGACCGCCGCGTCGACCATGGCGCGCACGGGCGCCACGAGCGCGGCACCGGGACCGGCGACCCCGGGGCGAACGACGTCGCGAGCCGGCACGGACGGCGCGGCGCGACCCACGGTCGCGCGGTGCGTCACGCCGTCGCTGGTCGACGGGCCGTCGTCGTCGCCGCGCCCCGCGACGGCCGCGCCAGCACCGGGCGCGCCGTGCGGGTCCGGTGCGCGCAGCAGCAGCACGAACTCGACGTTGCCGTGCATGCCGGGCAGGGCGCTGACCTGCACGTCGCGCACGGTCGCGCCACGGGCGGCCGCGTCGGCGCAGACGTCGGCCACCGCACGGCGCCACAGCGCGGGGTCGCGGACGACGCCCTGCGGCCCGAGCCGCTCGCGACCGACCTCGAACTGCGGCTTGACCAGCAGCACGAGGTCCGCCCCGGGCGCGCAGACGTCGAGCACGGCACCGAGGACCAGACGCAACGAGATGAACGACAGGTCACCCACGACGAGGTCGGGCGCGGGATCCACGTCGCCGGCACGCAGCGACCGGGCGTTGACGCCCTCGCGGACCTCGACGCGGGGGTCCGCCCGCAGGCGCGGAACCATCTGGTCGTGCCCGACGTCGACGGCCACGACGTGCGCGGCCCCGCGTCGCAGCAGCACGTCGGTGAACCCGCCCGTGCTGGCGCCGACGTCCAGGCACCGCCGACCCGCCGGGGACAGCCCGTGCACCGCGAACGTCTCGAGGGCGACGTCGAGCTTGTGCGCCGCGCGCGAGGCGTAGCCGGGGTCCTCCGTGTCGGCGACGACCTCCAGGAGCTCCTCCGGGCCGATCGCTGCGGACGGACGACGGGCCGGGGCCGCGGCGACGCGGACCCGCCCCTCGGCGACCAGGCGGGCGGCGTGCGCCCGTGAGCGGGCCAGACCACGGCGGACCAGCTCGACGTCCAGGCGGGCGCTCACGCGGACCCGGCCGGCGCAGGCGTGCACGTCGGCGGGCGCTGCGCCGACGGCGCGGGCGTCATCCCTCGGCGTCCGCGAGGCGGTCCTGGAGCGCGCCGTGCACGGCCTCGAAGACGCTGAGCTGCTCGCGCAGCGGCAGCTGGTCGACGTCGACGACCGCCAGCAGGGCCTCGTCGACGGCGCTGTCACCCGTGCCCGGCCCGGCCGGTCCCGCCGTGGGGTACGGCCCGGTCGACCCTGCCGTGCTCGTGGGGGCCTCGCTCACGCGCTCCTCCGTCCGTCGTTCGCCTGGGCACGGTCGTCGCCGACCGGCCGGTGTGCCGCGACCACGCTACCTGCCCGTCCGGACGTGGGCGGCGCGCCACCCACAGCGCGCCGCCCGGTCACGACGCGGGCAGGTCAGGACGCGGGCAGGTCAGGGACCGTCGCGGGATCGACCGGGGATCCGGCGTCCGCCGCGGCCCAGGCGGCCGCGCAGGCGGCACGCACGAGGTCCACCGGGTCCTCACCGCCGGCACGGAGCTCGAGACCGCCGTCTGCGACGCGCGCCGCCGCTCCGCGGCACACCCACCATCCCGCGTCGGGCACGGGTGCCGGGTGCGGCACGAGCAGCGCGAGGAGGTCGGCGCCGACGAGGTGCGGGCGTTCGCCCGGCGCCGCCAGCACGTCGTCGCGCGCGCTCGAGACACCGGTCAGCACGTGCAGCCCGACCATGTCCCCGGATCGGGCGCCCGCGAGGTCCGTGTCGAGCCGGTCGCCGACCACGAGCGGACGCTGCGCGCCGGCCCGCTCGACGGCGAGCCGGTACATCGTCGGCGCGGGCTTGCCGGCCGAGGCCGGCTGCACGCCGGTGGCCGCGACCACCGCTCCGACCAGCGACCCGTTGCCCGGGGCGTACCCGCGGGCCGTGGGCAGGCTCAGGTCCAGGTTCGAGGCCACGTGCCACGCGCCCCGCTGCACCGCGTAGGCGGCCTCGGCGAGCTGGGCCCAGCCCAGCTCGGGGGCGAACCCCTGCACCACGGCCACGGGCTCGTCGTCCGCGGAGGCCACGATCTCGTACCCCTTGGCACGCACCGCGGTCGACAGGCCGGCGCCTCCGACCACGAGCACGCGCTCCCCCGGGGCGACCCGGGTGGCGAGGAGCTCGGCAGCTGCCTGCGCGGCGGTCATCACCTCGTCGCGGGACGTAGGGATCTGCAGTCCCGTGAGCTGCTCGGCCACGGCCTCGGGCTCGCGGGAGGCGTTGTTGGTGACGAACACCAGCCTCATCCCGCGGGCCCGGGCCCCCGCCAGCCCTTCCGCCGCCCCCTCGATGGGCTCGTGCCCCCGGTAGGCGACGCCGTCGAGGTCGACGAGCGCGAGGTCGAACTCCTCCGCGGGCGCCAGCGTGGTCCCGATCAGCCCTGCACCGCTCACGCGTCCCCGTCCTTCGTCTGCTCGTCGACCGTCGTCACCCGGTCCGCCACACCGTTCGCGTGGCCCCCGTCGAGGGCGTCCACGTCCTCGGGCACGTCGAGGGCCGACTCGTCCGCGTCGCCCGCACCGTCCACCTCCTCGGTGTCCTCGGTGAGGTCGTACACGACGACCTCGTCCTCCTCCTCCGGCAGGACCCCGGCGGCCTCGTCGAGCTGCGCCTCGGTGTAGCGCGCGAGCTCGGCGGCGGCCTCCTCACCACGACCCGCTGCCTCCAGGGCGGCCGACCGCGCCTGCGCGACCCGCACCGCGAGCACGCCGCGCGCCGCGCGGACCTCGGGGGTCGACAGGACGGCCACGGCCGCCTCGGGCTCGGCGAGGTCGAGGCGGGCGCCGCTGACGACGATCGCCAGCTCGACGCGGGCCTCGGCGTCGAGGGTGGCGGCCTCCGGCTCCTGGGCGAGCGCCAGCGCACGCTCGGGCCGGCCCAGCCCACGCTCGGCGTCGGCCATCACGGCCAGGTGCTCGGAGGACCCGTTGAGACGGCGGACGGTGCGCAGCTCGCGGAGCGCCTCCGCCCAGCGCCCGGTGCGGTACGCCGCGAGACCGGCGGCCTCGCGCACGACGTCGACACGGCCCGCTCGGCGGACGGCGGCCTGCGCGTGCTCGTAGGCACGCTCCGGGTCGAGGTCGAGGAGCCGGCCGACCATGACGAGGTGACGGCCGACCTGCTCCGCGTTGGACTTGCTCAGGGTGCGCAGCGGCCCCCGGGCGGCCCGGTCGAGGTCGGAGAACGTGACCTCCTCGGGGATCTCCGGCTCGGCAGCGCGCGGACCGTCGTCGTTCGTGGCTCTCGGGCGGTGCGCGCCGGGTTCACGGTCGCTGCGCGCCCCGCCTCGGCCACCGCCGTCGCGAGCGCCGTAGCCCCCGTCGCGGCGGTCCGTCGCCCCACGCTCACCGGCCGCAGGGCGCGCGGCTCCCCACCGGCCGGACCCGCGCTCGGCGGCGCCGGAACCGGAAGGGCGCTCGCCACGGACGTCCCGGGCAGGGGTCGGCGTCCCGCTGCGGCGCTCGGCGCCGGCGGCACGCCCACCCACGTCGGAGGGCCCCTCCGTGGCCCAGGACCGCCGGTCGCCGCCGGACTGCCGGCCGTCCGCGCCGGCCGGCCTGCGGTCCGTCGTGGCCGGTCGGTCGCGCCACGCCGCCGGCCGCTCGCGTTCGGGACGCCGGACGTCGGAACGCTCCTGCGCCGACCAGCGGGTCTCGCCTCCGGTCGACGGACGCGTCGCGCGTTCCTGCCCCCGGCCCGGGGTCGACCGGTCCCAGGCACCGGACCGTCCACGCGCGTCGTCACGGCCACCGGCCACCGGGCGCGTCCCCGGACGATCGTCGCCGCCCCTCCGGTCCACCCCGTCACGTGACCATGCCGCACGAGGCCCCGCGGTAGCGCCACCACCGCGCGAGCGATCCGTCCTGGCTGCATCAGCCCCGGATCGGTGTGCGCCGCCACGGGTGCCGTCGGCAGGACGGGACGCCCCGCGGCCCGCGGGAGGACGCCGCTCGCCACGGTCGCCGCCGCGCACGGCAGGCCCGTCGGGCGTCAGCGCGCCGCGCGCACGCGCGTCCCCGCCCCGGTCCTCCCAGGGGCGCGACGACGTCGGGCGCCGCTCGCCGGCTGCAGACGCCCGCGGCGCACGCGGCGACTGCCCCGCAGTGCCCCGTCGCGCATCACCGGCACCGGTCCAGCCGCCGCGCTCGGGGCGCGACGGCGACCAACCCTTCTGCGGTGCACGCGCGCCGCCACCGTCCCGGCTGCGTCGATCGTCCGACCAGGCTCCGCCCTGCGACCCGGTCGCACGCGACTCGCCGCGCCTGTCAGGCCGCTCGGCTCCGCGCCCCGCGCGATCCGCTCCGCCGTCTGCGCGCTGCCACCCGCCCGACCCGGATCCGCGCTCGGTCCCGCGGACCGGGCCGCGACCCGCGACGCCACGACCGGCACCAGGCACCGAGCTGGAACCGCGCGACGACCCGCCAGAGCCCGGGCGACGCTCCTGCCCGCCACGGTCGCTCCACGACGGCGCGGCACCACGCTCGGCTGGTGCGCCACGACCGCGGGTGCCGCCACTCGAACGATCGTTGCCGCGCGAACCACTCGAGGACCGCCCCGCGCCGGCGCTCCCCGACGCGCGGGTGCCCCACCGGTCTGCCTGGCGTCCCCCGCCCCCAGCCCCGCCCGTGCCGCGTGAGCTCTGCGGGCGGTTCCCGCGGTTGTCGTCGCTGTTCATGTGTGCTCCTCGTCCTGCGTCTGCAGCCATGCTCTCATCCGCGCGACCATGAGGCGCACAAGCACGAACCGGATCTCCCCACCACGAACCAGGACACACCCCCACACGCATCCCCAACCCAACACAGAAAGGCCCACCCGCGAACGGGTGGGCCTTCCTGAAAAATTGTCCGGCGGCGTCCTACTCTCCCACACCCTGGCGGGTGCAGTACCATCGGCGCTGAAGGGCTTAGCTTCCGGGTTCGGAATGGGACCGGGCGTTTCCCCTTCGCTATGACCGCCGTAACACTGTCGAGCTCAACCACAGGCAATGAAGCCGTTGGTGACCCGGGAACCGCACAGTGGACGCGTCGCAAAGAATGATGATAGTCAAGTCATCGGCTTATTAGTACCGGTCAGCTACGGCAGTCGTTAGTCCCGCCTTCCACGTCCGGCCTATCAACCCAGTGTTCTGCTGGGAGCCTCTCACCCACAAGGGGCATGGAAACCTCATCTTGAAGCAGGCTTCCCGCTTAGATGCTTTCAGCGGTTATCCCTCCCGAACGTAGCCAACCAGCCGTGCTCCTGGCGGAACAACTGGCACACCAGAGGTTCGTCCGTCCCGGTCCTCTCGTACTAGGGACAGCCCTTCTCAAGTTTCCTGCGCGCGCAGCGGATAGGGACCGAACTGTCTCACGACGTTCTAAACCCAGCTCGCGTACCGCTTTAATGGGCGAACAGCCCAACCCTTGGGACCTACTCCAGCCCCAGGATGCGACGAGCCGACATCGAGGTGCCAAACCATGCCGTCGATATGGACTCTTGGGCAAGATCAGCCTGTTATCCCCGGGGTACCTTTTATCCGTTGAGCGACGGCGCTTCCACAAGCCACCGCCGGATCACTAGTTCCGACTTTCGTCCCTGCTCGACCTGTCAGTCTCACAGTCAAGCTCCCTTGTGCACTTGCACTCGCCACCTGATTGCCAACCAGGCTGAGGGAACCTTTGAGCGCCTCCGTTACATTTTAGGAGGCAACCGCCCCAGTTAAACTACCCACCAGGCACTGTCCCTGATCCGGATCACGGACCGAGGTTAGATATCCAGAGCGACCAGAGTGGTATTTCAACGATGACTCCACCGACACTGGCGTGCCGACTTCACAGTCTCCCACCTATCCTACACAAGCCGCACCGAACACCAATACCAAGCTATAGTAAAGGTCCCGGGGTCTTTCCGTCCTGCTGCGCGTAACGAGCATCTTTACTCGTAGTGCAATTTCGCCGAGTTCGCGGTTGAGACAGCGGAGAAGTCGTTACGCCATTCGTGCAGGTCGGAACTTACCCGACAAGGAATTTCGCTACCTTAGGATGGTTATAGTTACCACCGCCGTTTACTGGGGCTTAAATTCTGAGCTTCGCCTTGCGGCTAACCCGTCCTCTTAACCTTCCAGCACCGGGCAGGCGTCAGTCCGTATACATCGTCTTGCGACTTCGCACGGACCTGTGTTTTTAGTAAACAGTCGCTTCTCCCTGGTCTCTGCGGCCATCCACGCTGCCCCGGGCAAGCCGGTTCACGCTTCAGGCCCCCCTTCTCCCGAAGTTACGGGGGCATTTTGCCGAGTTCCTTAACCACGATTCTCTCGATCGCCTTGGTATTCTCTACCTGACCACCTGAGTCGGTTTGGGGTACGGGCGGCTAGAACCTCGCGTCGAGGCTTTTCTTGGCAGCATAGGATCACCCATTTCCCGCATACGCGGTACCCGTCAGTTCTCAGGCATACAAGGTGCGGATTTGCCTACACCTCGCCCTACAACCTTGGACGTGGACTACCATCGCCACGCTGGGCTACCTTCCTGCGTCACCCCTGTTAATACGCTTACCTACTACCGGATCGGGTCCCGTGCTCCCTGGCTCGGTGTCCCCGAAGGAACGATGAACCAGCTCGGACGGTTAGCATCACCGGGCTCGGTATGGGCGGTTCTTCGCCGGTACGGGAATATCAACCCGTTGTCCATCGACTACGCCTGTCGGCCTCGCCTTAGGTCCCGACTTACCCAGGGCGGATTAGCCTGGCCCTGGAACCCTTGGTCATTCGGCGGACGGGTTTCTCACCCGTCATTCGCTACTCATGCCTGCATTCTCACTCGTGTAGGCTCCACCACTGGGTCACCCCGCAGCTTCACTGCCCACACGACGCTCCCCTACCCATCCACACGACTGAACCACGAAGGCTTGTCACGAGTGTGAATGCCACAGCTTCGGCGGTGTGCTTGAGCCCCGCTACATTGTCGGCGCGGAATCACTTGACCAGTGAGCTATTACGCACTCTTTCAAGGGTGGCTGCTTCTAAGCCAACCTCCTGGTTGTCTGTGCAACTCCACATCCTTTCCCACTTAGCACACGCTTAGGGGCCTTAGCTGGTGGTCTGGGCTGTTTCCCTCTCGACTACGGAGCTTATCCCCCGCAGTCTCACTGCCACGCTCTGGCTTACCGGCATTCGGAGTTTGGCTAACGTCAGTAACCTGGTGGGGCCCATCGGCTATCCAGTAGCTCTACCTCCGGCAAGAAACGCGTGACGCTGCACCTAAATGCATTTCGGGGAGAACCAGCTATCACGAAGTTTGATTGGCCTTTCACCCCTAACCACAGGTCATCCCCCAGGTTTTCAACCCTGGTGGGTTCGGGCCTCCACGCGGTCTTACCCGCGCTTCACCCTGCCCATGGCTAGATCACTTCGCTTCGGGTCTAGAGCACGCGACTACAAACGCCCTATTCGGACTCGCTTTCGCTACGGCTTCCCCACACGGGTTAACCTTGCCACGTACCACTAACTCGCAGGCTCATTCTTCAAAAGGCACGCCGTCACCCCTGCTAGGGAGGCTCCGACGGATTGTAGGCACACGGTTTCAGGTACTATTTCACTCCCCTCCCGGGGTACTTTTCACCTTTCCCTCACGGTACTTGTCCGCTATCGGTCACCAGGTAGTATTTAGGCTTACACAGTGGTCTGTGCAGATTCACTCCGGGTTTCTCGGGCCCGGAGCTACTTGGGATCCCCTTCAGGAGACCACGCCATTTCGTCTACGGGGGTACCACCCTCTATGCCGGGCCTTTCAATGCCCTTCGACTATGACGCGATTTTCTGACTCCTCGCCAGCTCGGCAGAGCTGACCGAAAGGTCCCACAACCCCGTACGCGCAACGCCTGCCGGCTATCACACACGCACGGTTTGGCCTGATCCGCTTTCGCTCGCCACTACTCACGGAATATCTCTTCCTGCCGGTACTGAGATGTTTCACTTCCCGGCGTTCCCTCCACTCACCCTATATATTCAGGTGAGGGTCACCGCACATGACTGCGGCGGGGTTTCCCCATTCGGACATCCTCGGATCACGGTTCGTTTGCCAACTCCCCGAGGCTTATCGCAGGCTACTACGTCCTTCTTCGGCTCCTGGTGCCAAGGCATCCACCCTGTGCCCTTATAAACTTGACCACAAAGATCATTCAAAGATGCTCGCGTCCACTGTGCAGTTCTCAAGCAACCACCGGTCACCACCCAGACCCCGGCGCCTACCCACCCCCCGAAGGAGACAAGCGGTTCATCCGGACCAGACAGTCCCGACCTGAAAGACACAACCACAACGGCTGCTCCCTCAGGACCCAACAGCGTGCCAGGCCGACCCCACCAGCAGAACCTCACCTTTCCCTCCCCACCACCCGCACCCCGAAGGACACGAACAGCAGGCGTACTCAGCAGCCCCACCAGCACAAAGCCGGCCGTAGTCGATGTTCCACCCGTGAGCACCACCCCTGACACGAACGGCCAGGGCATGGGCCTGGACAACCACCCGCACCCCACGACAGGGCACGCCAGCTGCCAGATGCTCCTTAGAAAGGAGGTGATCCAGCCGCACCTTCCGGTACGGCTACCTTGTTACGACTTAGTCCTAATCGCCAGTCCCACCTTCGACGGCTCCCCCCACAAGGGTTGGGCCACCGGCTTCGGGTGTTACCGACTTTCATGACTTGACGGGCGGTGTGTACAAGGCCCGGGAACGTATTCACCGCAGCGTTGCTGATCTGCGATTACTAGCGACTCCGACTTCATGGGGTCGAGTTGCAGACCCCAATCCGAACTGAGACCGGCTTTTTGGGATTCGCTCCACCTCGCGGTATCGCAGCCCTTTGTACCGGCCATTGTAGCATGCGTGAAGCCCAAGACATAAGGGGCATGATGATTTGACGTCATCCCCACCTTCCTCCGAGTTGACCCCGGCAGTCTCCCATGAGTCCCCGGCATAACCCGCTGGCAACATGGGACGAGGGTTGCGCTCGTTGCGGGACTTAACCCAACATCTCACGACACGAGCTGACGACAACCATGCACCACCTGTACACCGACCTTGCGGGGCACCCATCTCTGAGTGTTACCGGTGCATGTCAAGCCTTGGTAAGGTTCTTCGCGTTGCATCGAATTAATCCGCATGCTCCGCCGCTTGTGCGGGCCCCCGTCAATTTCTTTGAGTTTTAGCCTTGCGGCCGTACTCCCCAGGCGGGGCACTTAATGCGTTTGCTGCGGCACGGAACTCGTGGAATGAGCCCCACACCTAGTGCCCAACGTTTACGGCATGGACTACCAGGGTATCTAATCCTGTTCGCTCCCCATGCTTTCGCTCCTCAGCGTCAGTTGCGGCCCAGTGACCTGCCTTCGCCATCGGTGTTCCTCCTGATATCTGCGCATTCCACCGCTACACCAGGAATTCCAGTCACCCCTACCGCACTCTAGTCTGCCCGTACCCACTGCAAGCCCCAGGTTGAGCCTGAGGATTTCACAGCAGACGCGACAAACCGCCTACGAGCTCTTTACGCCCAATAATTCCGGACAACGCTTGCGCCCTACGTATTACCGCGGCTGCTGGCACGTAGTTAGCCGGCGCTTCTTCTGCAGGTACCGTCACTTGCGCTTCTTCCCTGCTGAAAGAGGTTTACAACCCGAAGGCCGTCATCCCTCACGCGGCGTCGCTGCATCAGGCTTGCGCCCATTGTGCAATATTCCCCACTGCTGCCTCCCGTAGGAGTCTGGGCCGTGTCTCAGTCCCAGTGTGGCCGGTCGCCCTCTCAGGCCGGCTACCCGTCGTCGCCTTGGTAGGCCATCACCCCACCAACAAGCTGATAGGCCGCGAGCCCATCCCTCACCGATAAATCTTTCCAGACACTACCGATGCCGGTGCGTCTCATATCCGGTATTAGACCTCGTTTCCAAGGCTTATCCCAGAGTGAAGGGCAGGTTGCTCACGTGTTACTCACCCGTTCGCCACTGATCAGACCAGCAAGCTGGTCGTCACCGTTCGACTTGCATGTGTTAAGCACGCCGCCAGCGTTCGTCCTGAGCCAGAATCAAACTCTCCGTTAATGTCAAACAGCCACCCACCAGGCAAACCCAGCGAGCAACAGACACCACAAAGAAGCCCCAGCCATACAGCCAGGGCCAGAAACTGGCACCTACCTGAGCCACTCACACGGGGGTGCGAGCTGACCCAGATTCGATACCACAATCATGGCATCGACTACTTGGCACACTGTTGAGTTCTCAAGGAACAGACGCGCATCCACTCAAACCTTGCGGCTCTCACTGGAGGCTTCTCTTCGTTCGTGCTCCACCCTACCAGACCGACTCGCATTCCCGAACCAGGCATTCACCCGATCCAGAACCACTCATCCGCCCTTCCGGCGTCGTTCTCAACCCTACACCATTCATTTCCCCGCCCCAGCCTCACAGCCGAACCAGAAAAACAACCAGCGAGAATCTCGAACAAAAACTACCCCACAACCCGGAACCCACCGAACCACCGAAGCGACCCGACAACCACCGAACTGCGGCCCCGCACACTACACCCCGACGCACACAGCGCCAAGATGACCAACACACGGGATGGCCCTGCTCCGCGGGACCGACCACCGAAGATCACCTCGGTGTCCGTTCCTCCCTGCCGGGCGGGCTCAGAGAACATTACAGGTGTGTTGCGTGGCGTGCAAACGACGACCGGGTGATCGCGGTCACCGAGGGGCCGTCGATCGACCGCTCAGCCTCTGACCTGCGTGATCGCCGCCGGCGGCGGGTGCGGCGCGCCCCGGCCGGGCCGCACCGCACCCGTCGCGCGACGATCAGGCGTCCGCGGGGACGGCCGCGTCGGCGTCCACGTGCGTGTCGACGACGGCCAGCGTGCGCTTGCCGCGACGCAGCAGCGCCCACCGGCCGTGCAGGAGGTCGGCGGTGCCGAGCCTCGCGTCCTCGCCACTCACCCGCACGTTGTTCAGCGACGCACCGCCCTCCGCCACGGCCCGTCGCGCAGCGCCCTTGCTCGCCACCACCCCGGACGCGGCGAGCAGGTCCACGACGAGGTCGCCCGGACGGCCCGACGCCGTCGGGAGCTCGGCCACCGCCGCCGCGAACGTCGACCGGTCCAGGTCGGCCAACGACCCGCGGCCGAACAGGGCCTGGCTCGCCGCCACCACCGCGTCGGCGGCAGCGGTGCCGTGCACGAGCGAGGTGACGTCGTGCGCCAGCGCGCGCTGGGCCTCGCGTGCCGCCGGACGGGCGTCGACCGCAGCCTCCAGCTCGGCGATCTCCTCGCGGGAGCGGAACGTGAACACCTTGAGGTAGCGCACGACGTCCGCGTCGTCCGCGTTGAGCCAGAACTGGAAGAACGCGTAGGGCGTCGTCAGTTCCGGGTCGAGCCAGACCGTGCCCGTCTCGGTCTTGCCGAACTTGGTGCCGTCGGCCTTCGTGATCAGCGGCGTGGTCAGCGCGTGCACCGCACGGCCCTCGACCTTGCGGACCAGCTCCACGCCCGAGAGCAGGTTGCCCCACTGGTCGTTGCCGCCCGTCTGGAGGCGCACGCCGTACCGGCGGTGCAGCTCGAGGAAGTCCATGCCCTGCAGGATCTGGTAGCTGAACTCGGTGAAGCTGATCCCCTGCTCGCTGTGCAGCCGCCGCGCGACGGTGTCCTTCGCGAGCATCGTGCCCAGGCGGTAGTGCTTGCCGACGTCGCGGAGGAAGTCGATCGCCGACAGGCCCGCCGTCCAGTCGAGGTTGTTCACCATCGTCGCGGCGTTCGGGCCGTCGAAGCGCAGCAGCGGGGCGATCTGCGCGCGGATGCGCTCGACCCAGCCCGCCACCACGTCCGGCGCGTTGAGGGTCCGCTCCCCCGCCATCTTGGGGTCGCCGATGAGACCGGTCGCGCCGCCGACGAGGGCGAACGGACGGTGGCCCGCGTCCTGGAGCCGACGCACCGTGAGGATCTGGACGAGGTTGCCGATGTGCAGGCTCGGCGCCGTGGGGTCGAAGCCGCAGTACAGCGGCACGGGGCCGGCGGCCAGGTCCGCGCGCAGCGCGTCGAGGTCGGTGTGCTGGGACAGCAGGCCGCGCCAGGCCAGCTCGTCGAGGACGTCGGTCACGTGGGTGCTCCCGGGGGGACGTGCGCGGCCGTGCGGCCGGCGCGAGGGACTGGGCGGCATCGCGACGCCGCTCGGGCAGGGTGGACGGGTGCGTGCACCCGTCAGGCCGACGTCGTCGCCCCGCGCGGGGCGTCTGCCGACGTCGGCGAGCGATAGCCGGGGCGGAACGCGGACACCGTGCGGTCACCGCTGAACCACAGGCGCCACGGGTGGGCCGCCACGTCGCCGCCGGCACCCGAGACACCCACGCGGGCGCCGCTCACCACGGGCGGCAGCACCGAGTCGGTCTCGCGCAGGTGCACGACCACCGCACCGCCCGGCTCGGTCACGTCCTGGCCGTTCGCGGCGACGTCGAGGCCGAGGCACACCGCCAGCCGGGCCGGGCCCCGGGCCAGCTGCCGCTCGTTGTCCACCGTGCCGGCACGGGCCCGGCGGTCCCAGGCCAGGTCCTTCCCCTCGACGACCTCGCCCGCCCGCAGCAGCACGGCCGACGCCGAACCGGCAGGCTGGGTCACGACGTTCACGCAGTGGTGCAGACCGAGGTGGCGGTAGACGTACAGGCGCCCCGGCTCGGCGAACATCGCCGCGTTGCGCGCGTTGCGACCCCGGAACGCGTGGGAGGCCGGGTCGTCGTCGCCGCCGTAGGCCTCGACCTCGGTCAGGCGCACGGTCACCGTGCCGTCCGGGCCGTGGGCGGACACGAACGCACCGAGCAGGTCCCGAGCCACCGTCAGCACGTCCCTGGCGAACCAGGTGCGTGCAGGGACGCGCCCGACGCCGGGGGCCGCGGCGTCGTCGCCTGCGGGCTCGGGCTGCACGGCGTTCACCCGGCCATCATGCCAAACGCGTCCAGCACGACGTCGCAGCGCCCGCGCGTGCCCTGCGCCGCGAAGTGCGCCTGCTCGTCGCGCATCCACGTGCGCCAGTGCGGCTCGGCCGCCGCACCGTCGCGCGCGAGGCCGCGGGCCAGCCGCACCGACGGCGCCGCCTCGACCCACAGCCGCAGCGACGTCAGCCCGTCGACCGCGCGGGGGCAGGAGCCGCAGCCCTCGAGCACGAGCACGTCGACGGGCGGGACGTCGACCCACCCGTCGAACCGGCCGAGCACCCAGTCGTACCGCTCGAAGCGCCCCGCCGAGCCGCGGCGCAACGGCTCGAGGACCTGGGTGCGGACCCGCGGCCACAGGGTCGGCTCGAACCCGTCCCACCCCGCGTACAGGTCGTCCATGTGCACGACCGCGGCGGAGCGGCCCGCCCCGACGACCGCGGCGACCAGGCGGGCCGCCGTCGTCGTCTTGCCCGACCCGGCCGGGCCGTCGACGGTCACGAGGCGCACGCGACCGAGCCGGGCCGGGCCCTGCAGGAGCCCGGCCACCAGCTGCCCGGCGACCGCCGACGCCGCCCCGTCGCCGGGGTCCGCACCGGCGGCCGCCGGCTCGTGGTCGGAGGTCATCGCGCGGTCCGCACCCCGGGCATCGCGGTCAGGCCGAGCGGGTCGCGCGCAGGTGCGCGGCCCGCGCCCGGGCACGCGCCAGCTGCTCGGCCACGCGCACCGGCGCGGTACCGCCGTGCGCGGACCGGGAGGCCAACGAGCCCTCGACCGTCAGCACGCTCCGGACCGCAGGAGTCAGGTGGGGCGAGATCGCGGCGAGCTGCTCGTCGGTCAGGTCCCACAGCTCCAGGGGCGGGTCGTGCTCCTCGCACGTGCGCACGCACGCGCCGGCCACCTCGTGGGCGACGCGGAACGGCACGCCCTCGCGCACCAGCCACTCCGCGACGTCCGTCGCCAGGGAGAACCCCTGCGGCGCCAGGGCCGCCATGCGGTCGGTGTCGAACGTCAGGGTCGCGACCATCCCGGCGAAGGCGGGCAGCAGCACCGTGAGCTGGTCGACCTGGTCGAAGACCGGCTCCTTGTCCTCCTGCAGGTCGCGGTTGTACGCGAGCGGCAGGCCCTTGAGCGTGGTCAGCAGACCCGTCAGGTCGCCGACGAGGCGCCCGGCCTTGCCGCGCGCGAGCTCGGCGACGTCGGGGTTCTTCTTCTGCGGCATGATGCTCGACCCCGTGGAGTACGCGTCGTGCAGCCGCACGAAGCCGAACTCCTTGGTCGCCCAGAGCACGACCTCCTCGGCCAGCCGCGACAGGTCGACCCCGACCATCGCCGCGACGAACGCGAACTCCGCGACCACGTCACGGGCGGCCGTGCCGTCGATCGAGTTCTCGACCGGGCCGTCGAAGCCGAGCTCGGCGGCCACCGCCGCCGGGTCCAGGCCCAGGGACGAACCGGCCAGCGCGCCCGAGCCGTACGGCGACACCGCGGCCCTGCGGTCCCAGTCGGCCCAGCGCTCGACGTCGCGCAGCAGGGGCCACGCGTGCGCGAGCAGGTGGTGCGCGAGCAGGACCGGCTGGGCGTGCTGCAGGTGGGTGCGCCCCGGGAGCGGGGCGTCGCCGGCCGCCTCGGCCTGCGCCACCAGGGCGTCGACGACGTCGAGCACCATCGCCGACAGCAGGCGCGACTGCCGCCGCAGGTACATGCGCACCAGCGTGGCGATCTGGTCGTTGCGCGAGCGCCCCGCGCGCAGCTTGCCGCCCAGGTCGACGCCCGCACGCTCGAGCAGCCCGCGCTCGAGCGCGGTGTGCACGTCCTCGTCGTCCGGCGAGGGGCCGAACGCGCCCGACGCGACGTCCGCCCGCAGCCGCTCGAGCGCGTCGACCATGCGCGTGACCTCGTCGTCGGTCAGCAGCCCGGCCGCGTGCAGCACGTGCGCGTGCGCGACCGAGCCGCTGACGTCGTCGTCGGCCAGCCGCCAGTCGAAGTGCGTCGAGC
Source organism: Cellulomonas sp. SLBN-39 (assembly GCF_006715865.1). Taxonomy (NCBI): domain Bacteria; kingdom Bacillati; phylum Actinomycetota; class Actinomycetes; order Micrococcales; family Cellulomonadaceae; genus Cellulomonas; species Cellulomonas sp. SLBN-39. Next base: position 3,835,367 of record NZ_VFOA01000001.1, read on the forward strand.
GGGACAGGTCCGCCAGGGCCGCGGCGGGGCCGGACGCGAAGCGCCCGCCCCACAGGGCCAGCGGGCCTCCCGTCGCACCGTCCGCGCCAGGCACGCCCTGCTCCCCCGCCGCCGCCACGTCAGGCCCCCGTCAGGCCGCCGGCCGGGCCCAGGTCGGGGGCGTTGCCGAACGTCACGTCGCGGGCGGCCGCCAGCTTCGAGCTCAGGCCGTAGATCTCGATGAAGCCGCGGGCCGCCGACTGGTCGAACGTGTCGCCGGTGTCGTAGGTCGCGAGGTTGAAGTCGTAGAGGCTGGCGTCCGAACGACGGCCCGTGACCGTGGCCCGCCCGCCGTGGAGCACGAGGCGGACGTCGCCGGAGACGTAGCGCTGGGTGTCCTCGACGAACACGTCGAGCGAACGCTTGAGCGGGCTGAACCACTGGCCGTCGTAGACCAGCTCGGTCCAGCGCTGCTCGACCTGGCGCTTGAACCGGGCCTGCTCGCGCTCGACCGTGACGTTCTCGAGCTCCTGGTGCGCCGCGATCAGGGCGATCGCGCCGGGTGCCTCGTAGACCTCACGGGACTTGATGCCGACGAGACGGTCCTCGACGATGTCGATGCGGCCGACGCCCTGGGCCCCGGCGCGCCGGTTCATCTCCTGGATCGCCTGCAGGGGCGTCACGGCCACGCCGTCGAGCGCCACGGGCACGCCCTGCTCGAACGTGACGACGACCTCGTCGGCGACCGGCGGGAACGTCGGGTCGTCCGTGTACGTGTAGACGTCCTTGGTCGGGCCGTTCCAGATGTCCTCGAGGAAGCCGGTCTCGACCGCGCGGCCCCACACGTTCTGGTCGATCGAGAACGGGTTGTGCTTCGTCGTGGCGATGGGCAGCCGGTGCTTCTCGGCGTACTCGATGGCCTTGTCGCGGGTCAGCGCCAGGTCGCGGACGGGGGCCAGGCACTTCAGGTCGGGCGCGAGGGAGGTGATGCCGACCTCGAACCGGACCTGGTCGTTGCCCTTGCCGGTGCAGCCGTGGGCCACGGTCGTCGCGCCGAACTGCCGCGCGGCGCGCACGAGGTGCTTGACGATGACGGGACGCGAGAGCGCCGAGACCAGCGGGTACCGGTCGAGGTACAGCCCGTTGGCCTTGAGGGCGGGCATGCAGTACTCGGTCGCGAACTCGTCGCGCGCGTCCGCCACGTAGGCCTCGACGGCGCCGCAGTCGAGCGCGCGGCGGCGGATGACCTCGAGGTCCTCCCCGCCCTGGCCGACGTCGACCGCCACGGCGATCACCTCGGCACCGGTGGCCTCGGCGATCCAGCCGATGGCCACCGAGGTGTCCAGACCGCCGGAGTAGGCGAGGACGACGCGTTCGGTCATGTCAGGGTGCTCCTTCTCGAGATCCGCATGCATGAACATACATCCTCATGCGGAGATATGCACAACCGGCTCAGCCCTCGCCCGCGAGCGCGAGGAAGCGGTCCGCGACCGCGTCGCCGCCGTCCGGGGCGCGGCAGATCACGAGGACCGTGTCGTCGCCGGCGATCGTGCCGAGGACCTGCGGGAGGATCGAGTGGTCGATGGCCGACGCGAGGAACTGCGCCGCCCCCGGCGGCGTGCGCAGCACGACGAGGTTGCCCGACGCCTCGGCCGTCACCAGCAGCTCGGCGCACAGGCGCGCGAGGCGGGCCGCGAGCTGCTCGGGGTCGGACGTGGTGGGGGTGCGGTCGCCGCCCTCCCCGGGCACGGCGTACGCGAGGGCGCCCGCCGGGGTGCGGATCTTCACCGCGCGCAGCTCCACGAGGTCGCGGCTGAGCGTGGCCTGCGTGACGTTGACACCCTCCTCCGCGAGGAGGTCCGCGAGCTCGCCCTGGGAGTGCACGGCGCCGCGGTGCAGCAGCGCACGGATCAGCGCGTGGCGGGCCGCCTTGGTCGACGGGACCGCACCCGTCCCGGTGGTCATCGTCGCTCCAGCAGGAACGACAGCAGGGCCTTCTGGGCGTGCAGGCGGTTCTCCGCCTCGTCCCAGACGACCGACTGCGGGCCGTCGAGGACGTCGGCGGTGATCTCCTTGCCGCGGTACGCCGGCAGGCAGTGCAGGACCAGGGCGTCGGGGGCGGCCAGCGCCAGGGCCGCCGCGTCGAGACGGAACGGGACGAGCTGCGCCTGGCGCTCGGGGCCGACGTCCTCCTGGCCCATGGAGACCCACGTGTCCGTCGCCACGACGTCCGCGCCGGCGACGGCCTCGGCCAGGTCGTGCACGACGCGGACCGAGCCCCCGGTCGTCGCCGCGACCTCGGCCGCGCGTGCCACGACCGCAGGGTCGGGTGCCGCGCCGGCCGGGCAGCCCACGCGCACGTGCAGGCCCGCCGTGGCGCCGCCGAGCAGGTAGGAGTGCGCCATGTTGTTGGCGCCGTCGCCGACGAAGGCCAGGGTGGTGCCCGCGAGCGCGGCGACGCCCCCGCGGTGCTGGGCGACCGTGGTGAGGTCGGCGAGGACCTGGCACGGGTGGAAGTCGTCGGTCAGGGCGTTGACGACGGGGACGCCCGCGTGGGCGGCCATCTCCTCGATGCGCGCCTGCGCGTGCGTGCGCCACACCACGGCCGCCGCCTGGCGGCCGAGGACGCGGGCGGTGTCGGCGACGGACTCGCGCACGCCGATGCGGGCCAGGGTGCCGTCCACCGTGAGCGGGAACCCGCCGAGCTCGGCGATGCCCGTCGCGAAGCTCACCTGGGTGCGCAGGGTCGGCTTGTCGAAGATGACAGCGACGGCGCGCGGCCCGGCCAGGGGTGTGCGGATGAAGCGGTCGTCGCGGAACGCCAGGGCGAGCTCGAGGACCTCCCGCTGCTCGGCGGGGGTCAGGTCGTCGTCGCGCAGGAAGTGGCGGGTCATCGGGTCTCCTCGGGCACGGCGAGGTCCGCGGGCAGGGCCGCGACCAGGTCGACGAACGGCTGGACCTGCTCGTCGGTGAGGACGTAGGGCGGGGCCAGGCGCAGCGTGGTCGGGGTGCAGGGGTTGACGATCGTGCCGGCGTCCAGGGCGCGGGCCGCGACGACGGCTGCGACCGGGGCGGTCAGCTCGACGGCCACGAGCAGGCCCTCGCCGCGCACCTCGCGGACCAGGGGGTTGCCGGTGCCGCGCAGGCGCTCCCGCAGGCGCTCGCCGAGGTCGCGCACGTTGGCGAGCAGCCCGTCACGCTCGACCACGCCGATCGTCGCGAGCGCGGCCGCGGCGGCGACGGGGTTGCCGCCGAACGTGGTGCCGTGCTGGCCGCGGCCCAGCAGGCCCGCGACCTGCGGGCCGAAGGCGATGAGGGCGCCGACGGGGAAGCCGCCGCCGAGGCCCTTGGCGACGGTGACGGCGTCGGGCACGACCCCGCCGCCCAGGTGCGGGTGGTGGTGGGCGAACCAGCGGCCGGTGCGCCCCATGCCCGTCTGGACCTCGTCCAGGACCAGCAGGGCGCCGTGCTCGGTGGTGAGCTCGCGGGCCAGGGCGAGCCACCCCGGGGGCAGCGGGCGCACGCCGGCCTCGCCCTGGATGGGCTCGACCACCAGCGCCGCCACCTGGTCGCCGTCGGTGGCGAACGCCGCCCGCAGCGCGTCGGCGTCGCCGAAGGGCAGGAACTCGACCCCGGCGGGCAGCGGCTCGAACGGCTCCCGGTACGCGGCCTTGTGCGTCAGGGCGAGCGCACCCATCGTGCGGCCGTGGAACGATCCCTCCAGCGCCAGGACCCGGGGCCGGGTGCCGGCGGAGTGGCGGCGGGCGAGCTTGAACGCGGCCTCGTTGGCCTCGGTGCCCGAGTTGGTGAAGAACACCCGCGAGCCCGTGGGCGCCTGGGCGAGCTCGACGAGGCGCTCGGCCAGCGTGATCTGCGTCGGGCTGGCGAAGAAGTTCGACACGTGGCCCAGCGTCCCGAGCTGGGCGCTGACCGCCGCGGTCAGCGTCGGGTGCGCGTGACCGAGGGAGTTGACCGCGATCCCGCCGAGCAGGTCGAGGTAGCGGCGGCCGTCGGCGTCCCAGACGTACGGGCCCTCGCCGCGCACGAGGACACGCTGCGGCGGGCCGAAGGTGTCCATGACCGCGTGGGTGTACCGGTCGGTCCACTGCGCGACGGAACCGTCCGCGGGCGGCAGCGGGAGGGCCTCCTCCGGGCCGCGGTGCCGGGCCAGGTGGCCGCCCGCCTGCGCCGGGAGCTGCCCGCCGGGGGGCGGGTCGGTCGGCGTCGTGGCCTCGTGCGGGGCGCCGGGCGTTCCCGTCGTCGTCATCTCAGGCTCCCGGGGCGGTCCGCGGGGCGACCGCGGGGACGGGTGTGGTGAAGGGGGCGTCGGCGGGCTCGACGTCGGGCAGGACCATCGTGCCGATGCCGTCAGAGGTGAAGACCTCGACGAGGACCGAGTGGGGAGCCCGGCCGTCGATGACGTGGGCGCGGGGAACGCCGCCCTCGACGGCGCGCCAGCAGGCCTCCATCTTCGGGCGCATCCCGGCGTCCAGGCGCGGGAGCAGCTCGGCGAGCGTCGACGCGCGGATGCGACGCACCAGCGACGACCGGTCGGGCCAGTCGGTGTACAGGCCCTCCACGTCCGTGAGGACGATGAGCTTGCGCGCGCCGAGCGCGACCGCGAGCGCGGCGGCGGCGGTGTCCGCGTTGACGTTGAGCACCTGGGTGGGGTCGTCGACGTCGGGGGCGACCGTGGAGACGACGGGGATGCGCCGGGAGTCGAGCAGGTCGAGGACCGCGCCGGGGTTGACGTGCACGACGTCGCCGACGAGGCCGACGTCGACCTCCTGGCCGTCGACCACCGCGCTGCGCCGGCGCGCCTGGAACAGGCCGCCGTCCTCCCCCGACAGGCCCACCGCGTGCGGGCCGTGCGCGTTGAGCAGGCCCACCAGCTCGCGCGAGACCTGCCCGGTCAGCACCATGCGGACGACGTCCATCGCCTCGGGCGTCGTCACGCGCAGCCCGCCGCGGAACTCGCTGGCGATGTCGAGGCGGTCGAGCATCGCGTTGATCTGCGGGCCGCCGCCGTGCACGACGACCGGGCGCAGGCCGACCTGGCGCAGGAACACCATGTCCTCGGCGAAGGCCCGCTTGAGGTCGTCGTCGATCATGGCGTTGCCGCCGTACTTGACGACGACGAGCGCGCCGGAGAACTTCTGCAGCCAGGGCAGCGCCTCGACGAGCACCTCGGCCTTCTGGTCGGGGCGCAGGTCGGTGCGGGTGTCGAAGACGAAGTCGTCGCGCACCGGGGCGGTCGTCGGGCCGTTCTCGCTCATGTGGAGTACGCGCTGTTCTCGTGGACGTAGTCGTGCGTGAGGTCGTTGGTCCAGACGGTGGCCGCGGCGTCGCCGGCGTGCAGGTCGACGACGACGTGCACCTCGCGGGCCGCGGCCAGGTCGAGCTGGGCCGGGTCCTCGTGCGCGCCGCCCGCGCGGCAGATCTGCAGGCCGTTGATCGTGACGTCGAGCGCGGCGGGGTCGTAGGGCGCGACGTGCTCCGGGACGGTGCCGACCTGGGCGATGATCCGGCCCCAGTTGGGGTCGTTGCCGAACATCGCGGCCTTGAACAGGTTGGACCGGGTCACCGCACGGGCGACCGCGACGGCCGCGTCCTGCGTGGTCGCACCCTGCACGTGCACCGCGATGTCGTGCGACGCGCCCTCGGCGTCGGCGACGAGCTGGCGGGCGAGCGACGCGCAGACGCGCAGGACCGCGTCGGCGAAGACGTCCGCGGCAGGCGCGACGCCGCTCGCGCCGGACGCCAGGAGGGTCACCGTGTCGGACGTCGACATGCAGCCGTCGGAGTCGACGCGGTCGAAGGTGACGGCCGTGGCGGCCCGCAGCGCGGCGTCCGCGGTGGCGGCATCGACGTCGGCGTCGGTCGTGAGGACGCTGAGCATCGTGGCCATCGCCGGGGCGAGCATGCCCGCACCCTTGGCCATGCCGCCCACGACGAACGCCCCGTCAGGGGTCTCGACGCGCACGTGCGCGGTCTTCGGCACGCTGTCGGTGGTCATGATGGCCGTGGCGGCGTCGGGGCCGGCACCGTCGGCGAGCGCCTCGACCGCGGGGCCGATGCCGGCGAAGAGCCGCTCGCTGGCCAGGGGCACCCCGATCAGACCCGTGGAGCACACGACGACGTCACCGGCCGAGACGCCGAGCCCGGCCGCGACCTTCTCGGCCGTGGCGTGGGCGTCCTGGAAGCCGCGCGGGCCGGTGGCCACGTTCGCGCCGCCGGAGTTGAGGACGACCGCGGCCACGACCCCGTCGCGCACGACCTGCCGGGACCAGGTGACCGGTGCACCGACCACGCGGTTGGTGGTGAACACCGCGGCGCCGACCTGGCGGGGGCCGTCGTTGACGACGAGCGCGAGGTCGGGCGAGCCCGACGCCTTCAGGCCGGCGGTGACGCCGGACGCACGGAAGCCCGCGGCGGCCGTCACCCCCGGCGACGTGCCGGGGGACGTGCCCTGCAGGGCGGGTCCGAGGTGGTCGGTCACGGGGCGACTCCGTTCCGGGGGAGGCCGAGGGTCTCCGGCAGGCCGAGGGCGAGGTTGAGGGACTGCACCGCACCGCCGGCGGTGCCCTTCACGAGGTTGTCGATCGCGGTGACGGTGACCACGCGCCGGGCACGGGCGTCGTACGCGACCTGGACGAGCGCGGTGTTGGCCCCCGTGGTGGACGCCGTCGTCGGCCAGGTGCCCTCGGGCAGGACGTGCACGAACGGCTCGTCGGCGTACGCGGCGGTCCACGTCTCGCGCAGCACCGCGGGGTCGACGTCCGGGGCGAGCCGTGCGGTGGCGGTCGCGAGGATGCCGCGGGCGAGCGGGACGAGGACGGGCGTGAACGACGTGCGGACCTCGGCCGCACCCGCGGAGCGCAGGTTCTGGGCGATCTCCGGCACGTGCCGGTGGGTGCCGCCGACCGCGTACGGGACCGCCGCGCCGAGCGCCTCGGACGCGAGCAGGTGCGGCTTGAGCGCCTTGCCCGCCCCGGAGTACCCGACCGCCAGGACGGCCACGAGGTCGGTCGTGTCGAGCAGGCACGCGGCCACGCCGGGCTGCAGGCCGAGCGTCACGGCGGTCACGTTGCACCCGGGGACCGCGATCCGCCGGGCGCCGACGAGCCGCTCGCGCTGACGGGCGCCGCCCGCACCGACGACGAGCTCGGGCAGCCCGTACGTCCAGGTGCCGGCGTGGGGGCTGCCGTAGTACGCCTCCCAGTCCGCGGCGTCGACGAGCCGGTGGTCGGCCCCCAGGTCGAGGACGACGGGGTCCTCGCCGAGGGCCTCGAGCTCGGCCGCGAGCCGGCCGCTCGCACCGTGCGGCAGCGCCAGGACGACGACGTCGTGCCCCGCGAGCGCCTGGGCGGTCGTCGGCTCCAGGACCCGGTCGGCCAGGTCGAGCAGGTGGGGGTGGTGGGCACCGAGCGGCGTGCCCGCGCTCGCGTGCGCGGTGAGGGTGCCGATGCGGGCCTGCGGGTGCTCGAGCAGGAGGCGCAGGACCTCCCCGCCGGCGTACCCGCTGGCCCCGGCGACCGCCACGCTGAACGTCATGTGCATGAACATACAGTCGAGTGCAGACAAATACCAACGGGTCGGCGGGAACAGGCTCCCGTCGTCGACGGTTGCGGCCACCGTGCGAGCCGTCACCGCAGCCCGCCCCGGCGGGCCCGAGGTCCTCCGGGTCGTCGACGTGCCCGATCCCGAGCCCGCACCCGGGCAGGTCGTCGTGCGCGTCGCCGCGGCGGGGGTCAACTTCATCGACACCTACCGGCGCAGCGGCACCTACCGTATGCCGTTCCCCCACGTCGTGGGCTCGGAGGGCGCCGGCCGCGTCGTCGCCCTCGGGGCCGGCGTCACGACGGCCACCGTCGGGGACCGCGTCGCGTGGGCGTCCGCACCGGGCTCGTGCGCCGAGCTCGTCGCCGTCGCCGCGGACGACCTCATCGCCGTGCCCGACGCCGTCGACGACCGGACCGCCGCCGCCCTGCCCCTGCAGGGCCTGACCGCGCACTACCTCACGACCTCCACGTTCCCCCTCGGGCCGGGGCACGACGTGCTGCTGCACGCCGCGGCCGGGGGCGTGGGGCTGCTGCTCACGCAGCTGGCAGCCGCCCGAGGCGCGCGCGTCGTCGCCACCGTCGGGTCCGCCGCCAAGGAGGAGCTCGCGCGCGCGGCCGGGGCCGCCGAGGTCGTGCGGTACCGCGAGCTCGACGACCTCACCACGCAGCTGCCCGAGCGCGTGCGCGCGCTCACCGGCGGACGCGGCGTCGACGTCGTGTACGACGGCGTCGGCAGGGACACCTTCGACGCCTCGCTCGCCGCGCTCGCCCGCCGCGGCACGCTCGTGCTGTTCGGCGCGTCCTCCGGCCCCGTCCCGCCGGTGGACCTGCAGCGCCTGAACGCGGGCGGCTCGCTGTTCGTGACCCGACCCACCCTCGCCGACCACACCGCCACGCGGGCCGAGCTGGACCAGCGGGCCGGCGAGTTGCTCGACGCCGTCGCCTCCGGGGCGCTGCACGTGCGCGTCGGCGCGACGTACCCCCTGGCCGACGCGGCCGCCGCCCACCGCGCGCTCGAGGCGCGCAGCACCACCGGAAAGGTCCTCCTCCTGCCGTGACCACGCTCACCTCCCCCACGTTCGCCGCCCCGCCGCGCACCGTCACCGTCGAGATCTGGTCCGACGTCGCGTGCCCCTGGTGCTTCATCGGCAAGCGACGCTTCGCCACCGCCCTGGCCGGGTTCGAGCACCGCGCCCACGTCGAGGTGGTCTGGCGCTCCTACCAGCTCTCCCCCGACACCCCCGCCGGGCCGGGGCGCCCCGAGATCGACGCGCTCGTCGAGATGAAGGGCATGCCGCGGGAGCAGGTCGAGCAGATGTTCGCCCACGTGACCGACGTCGCCGCCGGCGACGGGCTGCGGTACGACTTCGCCCGCACGCTCGCGTTCAACACCTTCGACGCGCACCGCCTGCTGCACCTGGCGGCACGCGTCGGCGGTGCCGAGCTGACCGAGCGGACCACGGAGGCGCTGTTCTCCGCCCACTTCGAGCAGGGCGTCGACCTGGGCGCGCCCGGGGCTCTCGTCACGATCGCCGCCGGTGCCGGGTTCGGGGCGCACGGCTGGGACGACGCGCGGGTCGCCGAGGCGCTCGCGTCCGACGCCGAGGCCGACGCCGTGCGCGCCGACCTGCGCACCGCGCGCGAGCTCGGTATCACCGGCGTGCCGTTCTTCGTCGTCGACCGGCGCTACGCCGTCTCGGGCGCGCAGCCGGCCGAGGTGCTCGCCCAGCTCCTCGACGCCGGCTGGCGCGAGGCCAACCCCCTCGTCCCGGCCACGGCGGCCGACGCCTGCACCGACGACGGCTGCTGACCGCGCCGGACGCCCGGGGGCTCAGCGCGCCGCGCGCAGGACCGCCTCGCGCTCGCCGTCGCTGAGCACCCCGGCGAACGGGGCGTGGCCGCGCATCTCGCGGGCGCGCTGCGTCGGGGACGTCAGGAGCGTCAGCACGGCGTCGAGCGGACCGTCGAGAGCCTTCTCCCACCCGGCGAGCACCCGGGCCGCCTGCCCGCGCGGGTGCCGCTCCTGCAGCGCGCGCAGGTTGTCGCGCGCCAGCTCGAGCGTCGGGCCCGGGTAGACCGCGAGCTTGCCCGCGACCGCGACCGCGAGGAGCCAGGTGCGGCGCTGCTCGGCGGACATGCGGGCCGAGCCCCACCGCACCCGCTCGACCTCCGCGCGGCGGATCCGCCGGTGCGAGCCCGTCGTGACGTACTCCAGGTCACCCCGGTCGCACAGGTCGACGACGTGCTGGCGGGAGACGCCCAGGAGCTTCGCCACCTCGCCGGTGGTGAGGAGGGTGTCCTCCTCGGTCATCAGCTCGTCCGAGACACCCGTGCGCACCCCTGCACCGTACTCGACACCAGCACCACCACCCGCCAGGCGCTCCTGGTGTCTGTGGCGTCTGCGTCACCCTCCCGCGGCGGCCACGGCGGGCCGCCGCGCCCGGGCCGGGCCGACGTCGACCTGGTCGAAGAACGCGACCTCGTGCTCGCACGACGTCACGAACGCCGCCAGCATCCGCGCCCGCTCCCCCGCACCGACCTCCCGCGCCGCCTCGTCCGTCAGCCGACGGGCCTCGTCCGCGAGCGCCGCGAAGCCCGGGTCGCCGTACGTGCCCACCCAGTCGCCGAACGGGTGGGCGGCCAGGTCGCCCGCACGCGCCAGGATGCGCGCGCCGACGTCCGCGTACAGCCAGTAGCACGGCAGGACCGCGGCCAGCACCTGCGCGTAGGAGCCGTGCGCGCCGACGCCCGCGAGGTGGTCGACGTACGCGCGCGTCACCGCCGACGCCCCGGACCGGTGCACGCGGTCCGACCGGCCCAGCCGGTCGCGGTGCAGCTGCGCCTCGACGTCGAGGCACCCGGCGGCCCCCCGCGCGAAGAACGCCTGCCCGACCGGGTCGGGGGCCAGCTCGCTCGCCCGCGCCAGCACCCGGGCGTAGACGCCCAGGTACAGCGCGTCCTGGTGCAGGTAGGCCTCGAACGCGTCCGTCGGGAGGGTCCCGTCCGCGAGCGCCCGCACGAACGGCAGGGCGTCGCACGCCGCCCGCAGGTCCGCCACCGCGTCCCACGCCTCCACGCTGAACGCCGGCGCCCCGAGGGTCGGCACGTGGTGCAGGTGGTCGACCGGCCCGCGCCCCGAGCCGACCCGCAGCGCCTCCCCCGCCGCGATCGCCCCCGTGAGCCACTCCTTGGCGTCGCGGGCCGCGCTGACCCAGTCCGGGCGCCGGGGACGCAGCGCCGCCACCGCCGCCGACAGCGAGCACCCCGTCCCGTGCGTGCTGGTCGTCGCGACCCGGGCTGCCTCGAGCTCGACGACGGTGCGCGCGTCGACCACGGCGTCCGGGCTGACGTCGTCGTCGAGGTGACCGCCCTTGAGCAGCACCGTCACGTCCGCGGACCGGGCGAGCCGGCGCGCCTGGTCCACGGCCGCGCCCCACGACGGGGCTCGTGGCTCGTCGAGCAGCACGCCGAGCTCGGGCAGGTTGGGCGTGACCAGGTCCGCCTGCGCGACGAGCGCGCGCACCGCCTGCTCGGCCCCCGCGTCCAGGAGCCGGTCGCCGCTGGTCGCGACCATCACCGGGTCCAGGACCACGACCGGCGGGCGCGTGCGGCGCAGCCACGAGGCGACCTCCTCGACGACGTCACGCGTGCCGAGCATGCCGAGCTTGACGGCGTCGACCGTGACGTCGTCACCCACGGCGTCGAGCTGCGCCCGCAGGAACGCCACGTCCGGCACGTGCACCGCCCGCACGCCGTGCGTGTTCTGCGCGACGAGGGCGGTGACGACGGCCATGCCGTACGCACCGTGCGCGGCGAACGACTTCAGGTCCGCCTGGACGCCCGCGCCGCCGGTCGGGTCGGTCCCGGCGACGGACAGCGCGCGCACCCGGCTGGGCCGGCGGGCGCTCATCGGGCCACCGCCGCACGCCCGGTGGACGACCGGTCGGCGCCGTCCGCACCCGGCGGCGGCGCCGCGGCGGACCAGGCGGCCACCAGCGCCTGCGCGGCGGCACCCGGGTCCGGCGCACCGCACACCGCGCCGACCACGGCCATGGAGCGTGCACCCGTCGCCCGGACGGCGGGCGCGTCGTCGGCCGCGAGGCCGCCGATCGCGACCACCGGCAGCGACGAGGCCGCCACGGCCGCGGCCAGGCCGTCCAGGCCGAGCGCCGGGCCGGCGTCGGGCTTCGTCGCCGTCAGGCGGACAGGTCCGCTGCCGACGTAGTCCGCCGCGCCCGGCACGGCACGCACGTCCTGCGGCCGCGCCGCGGAGACGCCCACGACCGCGTCGGCGCCCAGGAGCGCCCGCACGTCGTCGACCGCCAGGTCGCCCTGCCCCACGTGCACGCCGTGGACGAGGGCGCCGCGCGCCCGGGCGGCCAGGGCCACGTCGACCCGGTCGTCGACGACCAGCAGCGCCGGCCCGGCCAGGCGCAGCGCGTCGGCGACCGCGACCGTCACGGCGACCTGCTCGCGCACCGGCGCACGCTTGGCCCGCACCTGCACGGCCCCGACGCCCGCCACGACCGCGGCCCGTGCGACGTCGGCGGGGTGGTGGCCGGCCGACGCGCACACGTCGAGGTCGAGCACGAGGTAGATCCCCTCCGGCCCGCGGCTCACGCGGGCACCCCCACCGCGAGCTCGGCGCCCACGCGCGACGCGACGTCGTCGGCGCTCAGCAGGGACAGCTCGTCGAGCAGCGCCACGACGAACGACCCCGGACCCCGCGCGACCACCGCGGCCCGCTCGGCCGCGACCCCCAGCGCCGTCGACGCCCCGACCGCCGCCGCCACGGGGTCCGTCACCGCGGCGAACGCCGCCGTGAGCCCGCCCAGCGCGCACCCCGCACCCGTGACGCGGGCGAGGAGAGGGTCACCGACCGCGAGCCGGAGCGCCACCGACCCGTCCGTGACGAGGTCGACGGGCCCCGACACGGCCACCGCACCGCCCGTGGCACCGGCCAGCGCCCGGGCCGCCGACGCCGCCGCCTCGACGCGGTCGCGGGCGTCGACGCCGCGCCCGGACGACACCTCGCCCGCCAGCGCACGGACCTCGCTCGCGTTCCCCCGCACGACCGTCGGACGCTCCGCGAGGAGCCGGGCCGCGAGCCGCGTCCGGACCGACAGGACGCCGACCGCGACGGGGTCGAGCACCCACGGCACGCCCGCGCCGACCGCGGCCGCGACGGTCGCCTCGACGCACGCCCGCTGGTCGGGGCCCGGCGTGCCGAGGTTCACCAGGACCGCACCGGCGGACCCCGCGAGCTCCTCGGCCTCGCCCGGCACGGACGCCATCGCGGGCGAGGCGCCGATCGCGAGGACCGCGTTGGCGACCAGGTTCGACGTCACCTCGTTGGTGACGCACTGCACGAGCGGGGTGCGGGCCCGCAGCGCGGTCAGCGCCGCGCCGGCGCGGGCGGCCAGGTCGTGGGAGGGCAGGACGGCAGACGTCATGGAGGACATCCCTTCGCTCGTGCTAACGAGATCAGGTTCGACGGGTGTGATCTCAGCCCCCTCCGATGGGGGCACCCCGTGTCGCGGACCAACCTAGCGGCCCCGTGGCCCGTCCCGCGGCCGGTCCGGGGACGGTCTCACCGGTCGGACGCGGCGTCCACGTCCCGCCCCGTGCACGGCAGGAGGGACGGGCCGCCCGGCCCGTCCCTCCTGGTGGTGCTCCGTCCGTCACCCGCCGCAGCGGGCACCGGGTCGGGTCAGCGCACGCTCACCCGCACCGTGCGGCTCGTGCTGCCCTCGACGTTCGCCGCGTCGTCCGGCACGAACACCGCGGTCAGGCTGTGCGTGCCGCGGCCCAGGTCACGCGGGAGCGCGCCGATCGCGACCCCGAGCCGCACGTCGGCACGGGCCACGACCCGGGTGCCGTCGCGGAGCTCGACGGTGCCGTCGGGCAGGCGACCGGTGTCCAGGCGGACCGTCGACACCCACAGCGAGGGCAGCCAGGACACCGGCGAGCCGGCGACGCTCAGCGTCGTGGCGGACCCGACCTTCTCGACCGTGACCGTCACCGGCGCGGACTGCGAGCCCGCGACCGTCGAGCTGCCCGCGTACCGCGCGACCACCTCGTAGGTGCCCGCCGGCGTGCTCGCGGGCAGCGTCAGACGAGCCTGACCGCGGCGCAGCGTCGCCGTCCCCAGCACCTCGTCGCCGGCGACGAACTCCACCGACCCCGCGGCCGGGACGTCGGCGACGACCCGCGCCGTGAGCTCGACGCGGCGGCCGAACGCCCCGTGGACCTGGCTGTCGGGCCGGGCCGTCAGGGTGGTCGTCGACGACGGCAGCCCCGCCTCCACGGTCAGCGGCAGACGGACCGTCGTGCCGCTCGGCTGCGCGACCAGCACGAGGGTGCGGGACCCGGCCGCCGTGCCCGCCGGGATCGTCACGTCGACGGTCCCCGACGCGTCGACGCCCGAACGGGTCAGGGTGACCTCCCCGAGGACCTCCTCGTCGAGCAGCACCTCGAGCGAGGTGTTCTCCGGTGCGCCCAGGCTCGTGAGGTTCAGGCCCGAGACCCCGAACGTGAGGTCCTGCCCGGCCTCGACCGACGCCGGCAGCTCGGGCACGCCGACGGCGCGCTCCGTGAAGTCCGGCGCGAGGTCGGGGTGGGCCTCGAGGTACGCGAACCACGCCTCCCGGTCGATCAGCCCCGAGTCGGCCGTCGCGTCGCCCTCGGTCAGGATGCGGAAGTTGTCGCCGCCCTGCGCGAGGAACGAGTACGTCGCGATCCGGTACCCGGCAGCCGGGTCGACCGGCTCCCCGTCGACCGTGACCGACGTGATGCGGTCGCCCAGCGGCCGCGACGCGTCGAACGTGTACGAGACGTTGTCCGACAGGCCGAGCTGCAGGTACGGCCGGCTCGGGATCGTGCCGTCCGCGTTGGTCTGCCACTGCTGCTCCAGCAGCGTGACGACCTGCTCACCCGTCAGCGTCGTCGTCCAGACGTTGTTGACGAACGGCTGGACGGCGTTCGCCTCTGCGAGGGTCACCACGCCGTCCGGGGCGTAGAACAGCTCCCCCCGCAGACCGCCGGGGTTCGCGACGCCGATCTGGGCGCCGCCGCGCTCGGCCGACGACGTGGCGTCGAGGAGCGCCTGGGCGACCGTGTTGCCCAGCGCCGACTCGCGGCTGCGGTCGTCGCGGCCGGTCGTGGGCAGCGGGCCGGAGCCGGTGTACACGCCGTCGACGTACGACCCGCCCGCGTACGCGGTCGTGACGTCCGCCTGCACCGAGCCGACCGGCTGCGACCCGACCTGGGCGGCGAACGCCAGGGCCGCGTCGACGATCTGCTTGACCTCGGCGACCCGCGGGTACGCCGCGACCAGGTCCGCGTCGGCCGTGCCCGTGCGGGCGACGTTCTCCGCGGTCGAGGCCGTCACCTCGTCCGACTCGGGGTCGTACGTGAGGACGACCTTGCCGACGAACTCGCCGTACGAGCCCGTCTGCAGGACCGGGCGCGTGCGCCCCTCCTCGCCGGGCACGGGTGCCGACCACGCGTACTGCTTGTGGGTGTGGCCGGTGAAGATCGCGTCGACCTCGGCCGACGTGCCCGTGACGATGTCCGCGAACGCACCGCCCGCCGCGACCTCCTCCTCCAGGGTGGAGCCGTCGGGCGTCCCCGCCCCGGCCCCCTCGTGGTACTCCGCGACGATGACGTCGGCCTCGCCGTTGGCGGGGTCACCGTCCGTGAGCTGCGCCGCGACGCGGTTGACGGCCTCGACCGGGTCGCCGAAGTCCAGGTCCGCCACGCCGGCGGGCGTCACCAGCGACGGCGTCTCCTCGGTGACGGCGCCGATCACGGCGACCGTCACGCCCGCCATGTCCAGCAGCGCGTACTCGTCGAGCGCCGGCGTGGTCGTGCCCTTGGCGTAGACGTTGGCGCCCAGGTACGGGAACTGCGCGTTCTCGCCGCCGTCGACCACACGGTCCACGAGGTCGTCGAACCCACGGTCGAACTCGTGGTTGCCGACGGCCGACGCCGCCAGGTCCAGGGCGTTGAGGACGTCGATCGTCGGCTGGTCGTCCTGGACCGACGACGCGAAGACCGACGCGCCGATGTTGTCGCCGGCCGACAGGAACGCCGCCGCACCGCCGGCCGCCTCGGCGGCCGCGCGCTGCTGCTCGACCGTGCCCGCGACCTTGACGGTGTTCGCGTCGATCCGGCCGTGGAAGTCGTTGATGTTCAGCAGCGTCAGGTCGACCGGGCCGTCCTGCTCGCCCGCGGCCAGGCCCACCACGACGGGGTCGTGGTCGGACGAGCGGTACGGGTCGGGCGCGTGGAACGACGTGCCGTGGTAGCCGAAACGGCTGTACTCCAGCGCGACCGACTCCCCGGAGTTGATCTCCCAGACGTCGGCACCCGTGGCCCGGGCCGCCGCCGCCTCGTTGAGCAGCACGTGGTCGAGCGACCCCGACAGCCCGCTGAACGAGTAGCTGTACTGCCCCGGCGCGAGCGTCTCGGCCGCGTCGACGTACCCGGCGTCGTAGAGCAGCTGCAGCGGGTCCTCGAACGTGTAGGAGTTGAAGTCGCCCACGAGCGCGACCGCCTCGGCGTCGCCCTGCACGGTCGGCACCCAGTCGCGCAGCGCCGTCGCCTGCCGGACCCGGGACTCGTTCGACGAGCCCTGGCCGTCACCGGCGTCCGCGTCGCCCGGCCACGGACCGGCCGAGCCCTTGGACTTGAAGTGGTTGACCACGACGAGGAACGGCTCGCCGCCGCCCACCGGCGTGAAGACCTGGCCGATCGGCTCGCGCGCGTTGCCGAACGCCTCGTCGTCCCCGCTCTGGTCGCCCAGCGCACGGGACGCCCCGGTGCGCTCCACGGCGGCGGTGCGGTAGATGATCGCGTTGGTGATGACGTCGAGCTCCGCAGCGGGCGGCAGCTCGTCCGACGACGGCACGAACGCCCACACGTCGGCGCCCGCGGCGTCGTTCAGCGCGTCCACGAGGGTGCCGAGGGCCTCGTCCGGCGTGCCGTCGACACGCGCCGACCCCTCGATCTCCATGAGGCCCACGACGTCCGCGTCGAGCGCGGAGATCGCCGCGACGAGCTTGTCCTGCTGGCGCTCCAGGTCCTGGGCGTCCCAGGCGCCGCGCTGGTCGCAGCCGTCACGCACCGTGACGGGCTCGCCGCCGGGCGCCGTGTAGGCGACGCAGGACGCGTCCTGGTCACCCAGGGTCGTGAAGTAGTTGAGGACGTTGAACGACGCGACCGACAGGTCGCCCCCGACGGCCTCGGGGGCCTCGGTGCGGTCGTTCTCGAACGTGGCCGGCAGCGGTCCGCCCGCCACGACGGGCGCCGTCGGGTTGAGCTTCCACGTGCCGTTGCGCCAGTCGACGACGACCGGCGCGGTGACCTGCGCCGCCGCACCGACACGCACCGGGTTCTCGAGCGAGACGTACGGCGGCGTGAGACCACCGTTCGCGGCGTTGACGAAGTTCGTCGTCGCGCCGTCGTCGAGCACGACGCCGCGCGCGGCGTTGTCCGCCGCCACGGCCAGCGCCTGGGGCGACCCGGGACGGGCCACGTCCGTCGGCTGCAGCAGGGGCGTCGTCCCGACCGCCAGGCCCACCTCGCCGTACTGGTTCGTGCTGTACGTGTTGGTGACCGTCAGGTCGCCCGTCGGGAGCAGGAGCATCGACTCCAGCGCCTCGCGGGCCTCCGTCGTCGCCGGCCAGACGCCCTCCACGGGCGCCGGTGCCGCCGCGTCGGGCAGCTCCTCGACGTCGGCGGCCGCAGCGACCGTGACCTGGGTCAGGCCGTTGAACTCCGCGACCGCACCGGTCACGCGCAGGTGCTGGCCGACCTCGGCGGCACCGGCGGTGGTGGGCGAGTAGACGAAGACCGCGTCCGAGCCCGTGCGGCCGGTGCCGTCGCCGCCGCCCGTGCCCGGGGTCTGCAGCACGTAGCCGTTGAGCCCGCCCGTGGGGTACGCGGCGGTGACGACGCCGGACGTCGTGACCGTCTGCCCCACCAGCGGCGAGCTCGACCCGGTGCCCTGGACCTGGGCGATCGTGACCTCGGTCGGGTCCTCGGGGTCCTCCGGGTCCTCGGGGTCCGTGCCCGAGGGCGTCGGCGTCGGGGTGCCGACGGTGAAGTCCGCGGCGTTGTCCGCCGTGTTGGTGCCCTCGGCGTCCCGCGACGCCGACGTCGCGTTCGCCGTGGCCGGCGCGGGCGCGGAGCCCGCGAACGACGAGGCCGCGCCGTAGCCGACGAGGTCGACGACCGGGTCGAGGGACGCGCAGCCGGTCGAGCACGTCAGCGCCGACGCGGACGACGTCAGGGCCACCTTGCCCTGCGTGCCGCTCATCGCCGCCGTGCCCGTCACGTCCGCGGCGATGTCGACGGTGCCGCCCGCCCCGCGCGCCTGACCCACGAGCAGGTGCCCGCCGGCGGCGATCGTGCGTCCGGTCAGCGGCGTGACGTTCCAGCTGCTGCCCGTCGCGGACGCGTACTGCACCGCCCAGCCGGACACGTCGACGGGCTCCTCGCCCGGGTTGTACAGCTCGACGAAGTCCTGGGTGAGCGTCGCACCCGCGTTGCCCCCGCCCCCGTAGACCTCGGAGATCACGACCGCGGCGTCGGGCGAGACCGCCGCCGACGCGGGGGCCGCCACCGCCCCACCGGTGATCAGCAGGGTGAGCGCCGTGAGCGCTCCGGTGGTCGTTCGTCGTCGAGCGTGCACGCGAAGGGTCCCTCCCTCGGGCCGGCGGCCCGACCGCCGTTGGTCGGGGTGCCGTGCGCAGCGGAACGGCCGCCTGCGGCGGCCGGGGTCCACACTGCGCGTTCACCCGATCTGCCGCAACTACCCGGAAGTAACCTTTCGGTGAACTCGTCCGACCTCTGGTGTTTCGTCCACGACGTCCGTCCAGATCGGCGCCCCGCGACGGCACGGCCGCGCAGGCCAGGAGCACGACGAGGGCGGCACCGGTGACCCGGTGCCGCCCTCGTCCGACCGGCCTCAGCCCCGCAGGACCGCGCCGACCCGTGCGTGCGCCTGCGCGACCACGGCGTCCCGGACCGCCGCCGTCTCCGCGGCCGTCAGCGTGCGGTCGGCCGCCCGCAGCCGCAGCGCGAACGCGAGCGACCGCTTGCCCGGTCCCACCTGGTCACCGGCGTAGACGTCGAACAGCCGGACGTCCTCGAGCACGTCGCCGGCTCCCGCCCGGACCGCGGCGAGGACCTCGCCCGCCGGCACGTCCGCGTCGACGACGAGCGCCACGTCCTCCTTGGCGACGGGGAACGTCGACACGGGGACCGCCTCGACCGGGTCGGCGGACGCGTCGGCGAGGACCGCGGACAGGTCGAGCTCGAACGCCACCGCACGCGGGGGCAGCCCCAGGGCCGCGAGCACGTTGGGGTGCAGCTCGCCCGCGTGGCCGAGCACCCGGCCCGAGGGCGCGACCAGCTCGGCGCACCGGCCCGGGTGGAACGGGGCGCGCACCGTGGAGCGCGCCGTGGCCGCGACCCCCGCGAGCGCCGTGACGCGCTCGACGAGCGCCAGCACGTCCGTCACCTGGGCGGGGCGGCCCGGACCCCACCAGCCGCCACGCTCCACCTCGCCGGCCAGCACCGCCGCGAGGTGCAGCGGCTGGGCGGGCAGGGCGGCGTCGAGGGCCGCGAGCGTCGCGTCGTCGGGCCGCACCCCTCCCGGCAGCCGGGGCGCGACGCCGGTGCCCTGCCCGGGCAGGGTCACGAGGCCGGCCTCGAAGACCGCGAGGTCGCCCGTGCCCCGGGCGACGTTGCGGCGCACCGTGTCGAGGAGCGTGACCAGCAGGTCCGTGCGCATCAGCGGCTGCGCGTCGGAGATCGGGTTCACCAGCCGCACCGCGCGACGCCGGGCGTCATCGGCGTCCAGCCCGAGGGCGTCGAGCTGGTCCGGGCCGACGAACGGGTAGCTGAGGACCTCGACGAGGCCCGCCGCGGCGAGAGCGTCCGCGACCGCGCGCCGGACCCGCTGGTCGCGCGTCAGCCCGCGGCCGGTCGGGGCGGGCGGCACGACCGAGGGGATGGCGTCGTACCCGCGCAGGCGGGCGACCTCCTCGACCAGGTCGACGCCGGCGACCAGGTCGGGGCGCCAGGTCGGCACGTGGACGGTCCAGGTGCTCGCGTCGTCCGCGCCCTCGACCGTGCAGCCGACCTGCGTGAGGGTGCTGCGCACCTCGGCGGCCGTGTACGGCACGCCGACGAGGCGGGCCGGCAGCGTCGGGTCGAACGTCACGGGCGCCGGCGGGGCGGGCGTACCGACGTCCGTGAGCGCGTCGTCGGGCGTGCCGCCGCCGTGCTCCACGAGGAGCGCGACCGCCCGGGCGAGGGCGACGCGCGGCAGCTGCGGGTCCACGCCGCGCTCGAAGCGCTTGGACGCCTCGGACGCGAGCCGGTGCCGGCGCGCCGACCGCGCGACCGTGACGGGGTCGAAGTGCGCGGCCTCCAGCAGCAGGTCGGTGGTCGCGTCACCGACCTCGCTGTCGGCGCCCCCCATGACGCCGGCGATGCCGAGCACACGGGCTCCGTGCCCGCCCGTGGAGTCCGTGACGAGCAGGTCGTGCTCGTCCAGGGCGCGGTCGACGCCGTCGAGCGTGGTCAGCCGCTCGCCGGCCGCGGCCCGCCGCACCACGACGGGCGCGGTGAGGGTGGCCAGGTCGTAGGCGTGCATCGGCTGCCCGAGGTCGAGCATCACGTAGTTGGTCACGTCGACCGCGAGCGAGACGGGACGCATGCCGGCCTGCGTGAGCCGGGTCTGCATCCACGCCGGTGACGGGGCCGACGCCCGCACCCCGCGCACGACCTGGGCGACGAACCGGTCTGCGCCCGGCACGCCGTGCACGGGGCGCTCGTCGTCGATCTCGACGGCGACTCCGGCGGGGCGGGCGTCGAGCACGCCGGGGGCCGGCAGCCCGGGGTCGGTGAACACGGCCCCCGTGGCGTGGGCGTACTCGCGGGCGACGCCGCGCATCGAGAAGCAGTAGCCGCGGTCGGGGGTGACGTTGATCTCGAGGACCTCGTCGGCCAGGCCGAGCAGCACGCGCGCGTCGGTGCCGGGCGCGGTGACGTCAGGCCCGAAGCCGAGCCGCTCGAGCACGATGATCCCGGCGTGGTCGTCCCCGAGGCCGAGCTCGCGCTGCGAGCAGATCATGCCGTCGGACACGTGCCCGTACGTCTTGCGGGCGGCGATGGGGAACGGCCCGGGCAGCACGGCGCCGGGCAGCGCGACGACGACGCGGTCGCCGACGCCGAAGTTCTGCGCGCCGCACACGATGCCGCGGGCCACGGTGGGGTTCCCGTCGGCGTCGGGCGCGTTGTGCGCGCCGACGTCGACCTGGCACCAGTGGATCGTCTTGCCGTTCTTCTGCGGCTCGGGCGTCAGGGCCAGGACCTCGCCCACGACGAGCGGTCCGGTGACGCCGGAGGAGTGCACGGCCTCCTCCTCGAGGCCGACGCGCACGAGGTCGGCGGCGAGCCGCTCGGCCGTCAGGTCCGCGGGGAGCTCGACGTGCTCGCCGAGCCAGGTCAGGGGGATGCGAGGCATGTCAGACCACCGTCCGGAACTGCTCGGAGAAACGGACGTCGCCCTCGACCATGTCACGCATGTCCGCGATCGCGTGACGGAGCATCAGGGTGCGCTCGATGCCCATGCCGAACGCGAACCCCGAGTACTCCTCGGGGTCCACGCCGCACGCGCGGAGCACGTTCGGGTTGACCATGCCGCAGCCGCCCCACTCGATCCAGCCGGGGCCGCCCTTCTTCTGCGGGAACCACAGGTCCATCTCGGCGGACGGCTCGGTGAACGGGAAGAACGACGGCCGCAGCCGGGTGCGCGCGTCGGGGCCGAACATCGCGCGCGCGAAGTGGTCGAGGGTGCCCTTGAGGTGCGCCATGGTCAGGCCCTTGTCGACGGCGAGCCCCTCGACCTGGTGGAAGACCGGCGTGTGCGTGGCGTCCAGCGCGTCGGTGCGGAACACCTTGCCCGGGCAGGCGATGTACACGGGCACCCCGCGGCCGAGCAGCGAGCGCGCCTGCACGGGCGAGGTGTGGGTGCGCAGGACCATGCCGGAGCCGTCCTCGGGCGCGTCCTCGTCCTGGGCCGCCACGAAGAACGTGTCCTGCATCTGGCGCGCGGGGTGGTCGACGCCGAAGTTCAGCGCGTCGAAGTTGAACCACTCCGCCTCGAGCTCCGGGCCCTCGGCGATCTCCCAGCCCATCGCGACGAACACGTCCGCGACCCGCTCGGACAGCGTCGAGAGGGGGTGGCGCGCGCCGGCGGGACGACGGTCGCCGGGCAGCGTGACGTCGAGGGTCTCCTCGACGAGCACGCGGGCGTCCCGCTCGGCCTCGAGCTCGGCCGTGCGCGCCGCGACGGCGGCGTTCACGCGGCCGCGCGCCTGGCCGACGAGGCGACCCGCCGCAGCCTTGTCGGGGCCGGGCAGGCGGCCGATCTCGCGGTTCGCGAGCGCCAGCGGGCTCGCGTCGCCGGTGTGGGCCAGGCGGGCGGTCTTCAGCGCGTCGAGGTCGCCGGCGGCCGCGACGGCCACGAGCGCGGCGTCGACCGCCGCCTGGACGCCGTCGGCGTCGAGCGGGGACAAGGGTGTGTCGGGAGACATCCGGACCTTCCAGGGCGGTTCCAGGCGGTCGTCGCGCCCGTCGGGCGGCTGACCGGCGACCGTCGCGCGTGCGCGCGTCGGACGGCTGGCGAGTCTATCGGCGGCGTCAGTCCGCCCCGAGCGGATACCGCGTGACGGGCGTGTACAACGGCCCCCCGCCCCGTCCGGCGCCGGGCCGGGACTCGACGAGGACCACGGCGTCGACCCACCACGCCGGCCCCTCGTACACCGCGAGCGCCTGCACGAGCGCGTCGGCGGGGTCCAGGGCGTCACCCCGGCCGCGGTCGGACCCGGCGCGCCCCGCCGGCCCGCGGGCACCACGCGGCCCGGCGCTGCGCCGGGCGGGTCGCCCGCCGGGACGGACCCGGCCGACGGTCAGGTGGGGGCGGTTGCGCACCCGCGGGTCCTCGCCCGCACCGTGGTCGGCCCCGACGTCGCGGGCCGCGTGGGCGAGCGAGGACATCGCCGCCGTGTCGCCGCCGATGCCCACCCACAGCGTGCGGTGGGCGAACAGCCCGGCGCCGCGCAGGGCGAGCGAGAACGGCGCCGTCCGGGCGGCCAGCTCCGCGAGGTCCGCACCCAGCGGGTCGAGGGAGGCGTCGGCGAGGTCGCCGTAGAACGCGGCGGTCAGGTGCCACGTCTCCCGTGCGGACCAGCGCACCGTCTCGTCGGTGCCGGCCGCGCGCCGGCGCACCCCCGCGAGGGCGAGGTCGAGGTGGTCGAGGACGTCGTCCGGCGGCCAGACCGCCGCGAACAGTCGCATGCGCCCAGCCTGCCAGGTCCCGGGGCCGCGGCGCTCACGCGGGGCCGGTCCGGGGGCGGTGCGCCCGGGCGGACGCGAACAGGCACACGGCCGCGGCGGTCGCGAGGTTCAGCGACTCGGCGCGCCCCCGGATCGGCACCCGCACGACCGCGTCGGCCAGCGCCCGGTCCTCCGCGCGCAGCCCCCACGCCTCGTTGCCGAACAGCCAGGCGGTCGGTCGCGCGAGGTCGGGGGTGCCGGCCGGCGCGTGCCCGGCGACGTCGAGCAGGTCGTCCAGGTCGAGGTCGCCGGCGCCGTCCGCGGCGAGGACCGTCAGGCCCGCGGCGCGCAGCGCCTGCACGGCGGGTCCCGCCTCCAGGCCGGTGACCACCGGGACGTGGAACAGCGACCCGGCGGTCGAGCGCACCGCCTTGGGGTTGTGCACGTCGACGCTGCTCCGGGTGAGGAGCACGGCGTCGGCCCCGGCGGCGTCGGCGGCACGCAGCACGGTGCCCGCGTTGCCCGGGTCGCGCACGTGCGCGAGCACCGCGACGAGCGTCGGTCCGGCGGCCAGGACCTCTCCCAGCCCCGTGGGGACCAGGGCGGCGACCGCGACCAGCCCTTGCGCGTCGGGGCTCATCGCCGCGAGCACGTCCTCGTCGCCCAGGCGGACGCGTGCGCCACGGGCCCGGGCTGCGGCCAGCACGTCGTCGTACCGTCGGGCGGCCTCGGGCGTGGCGTACACGTCGTGCACCGGCGGCCCGCCGGGTGCCACCGCCTCGCGCACCCCTTGCGGGCCCTCGACGAGGAAGGTGCCGGTGCGGCGTCGGGCCGACAGGGTGGTCAGCGCGTGCACGGCGCGGACGCGGTCGGCGCGCGGGTTGGTCATCAGGTCGTCCGGCACGTCGTCCATCATCCCTGGCGCGGGAGGTCGGCGGCACCGCCGCCCCGGCGGGGACGACGCAGCCCCCGTCGTCCCGGGGGACGGCGGGGGCTGCGGGGTGCGACGGCTCAGGCGGCCGAGGGTGCGTTGACGTCCTCGGGCAGCGCGGCCTTGGCGACCTGGACGAGCGCGGCGAACGCCGCGGCGTCGTTGACCGCCATGTCGGCGAGGACGCGACGGTCGACCTCGACACCCGCGGCCTTGAGGCCCTGGATGAAGCGGTTGTACGTCAGGCCCTGCTCGCGGGACGCCGCGTTGATGCGCTGGATCCACAGCTTGCGGAAGTCGCCCTTGCGCGCCTTGCGGTCGCGGTAGGCGTAGACCAGGGAGTGGGTGACCTGCTCCTTGGCCTTGCGGTACAGGCGCGAGCGCTGCCCGCGGTAGCCGCTTGCCCGCTCGAGGGTCGAGCGACGCTTCTTCTGGGCGTTGACCGCCCGCTTCACGCGTGCCACGTGATGCTCCTTGGGGTGTCAGGGGCTCGTCGGCCCTGCCGGCGCCGGGTGGGCGCCGCGCGGGTCAGCGGCCGAGCAGCTTCTTGATCTTGGGGGTGTCGGCGGGCGAGACGACGACGTCACCGGCGATGCGGCGGGTGCGGCGGCTCGACTTGTGCTCCAGCAGGTGCCGGCCACCGGCCTGCTCGCGCATGACCTTGCCGGTACCGGTGACCCGGAACCGCTTCTTGGCACCGGAGTGCGTCTTGTTCTTCGGCATGGCTGCCGTCTCTCCTTGTCGTTCACGCCGCACGGTCGTGCGGCGGTGTGTCGTGCGGGCGCGGGGGCACCCGTCCGTCGTGCAGGTCAGCCGGCGTCCTCGGTGCCCGCCGCGGCGCCCTGGGGGGCTGCCGGGCCGGGCCGGGGGGTCGGCTTCGGTGCGGACGCGCCGGCGGCGCTCCGGGGTCCGGGGCGTGCAGGTGCGGCGGCGGGACGAGGTGCGGCGGGCCGGGGCACCGCTGCGGGCCGCGGGGCCTGCGGGCGCGCCTGGGGCGCGGGCCGCGGGGCCGCAGCGGGAGACGCTGCCGGGCGGGCGGGCTGCTCGGAGCGCGCGGGTCCGCCGGGCCGCGAGGGACCGGACGAGCGCGACGGGCCGCCGGACCGCGCCGGGGCGCCGGAACGGGCGGGTGCGGACGTCGCCGGGCGGGCGGGCGCCGCCGGGGCGGGCTGCTGCTCGACGACGGGCGCCGGTGCGGGCGCGGCGGGCTGCTCGGCGATGCGCTCACGAGCCTCCTCCGCGGCCGGGAACGGCACGCGGGGCTTCTCGGTGACCTCGGCCTCGGGCTCGCCGGACTCGCGGGCCTGGGCGGCCGCGGCACGGCGCTGCTCGTTGCGCTGGTCGGCCTTCTTCTTGGCCGGGCCCAGCACCATGATCATGTTGCGCCCGTCCTGGCGCGGCGAGCTCTCGACGAAGCCGAACTCCGCGACGTCGTCGGCGAGGCGCTGCAGCAGACGGATGCCCATCTCCGGGCGCGACTGCTCGCGGCCGCGGAACATGATCATGACCTTGACCTTGTCGCCGGCCTTGAGGAACCGCTCGACGTGGCCCTTCTTGGTGGCGTAGTCGTGGGGGTCGATCTTCAGGCGGAAGCGGATCTCCTTGAGGATCGTGTTGGCCTGGTTGCGCCGGGCCTCACGCGCCTTCATGTCCGCCTCGTACTTGAACTTCCCGAAGTCCATGATCTTCGCCACGGGCGGTCGGGCGGTCGGCGCGACCTCGACCAGGTCGAGGTCGGCGTCCTGGGCCAGGCGCAGGGCGTCCTCGAGGCGCACGATGCCGACCTGTTCACCGTTGGGTCCGACGAGCCGGACCTCGGAGACACGGATCCGGTCGTTGATGCGGGGCTCGCTGATGTGGATGCTCCTCGGTCGTGGTGGTGGACACCAGGGACGAGGAAGGCCCCCGCCCTGAGCACAGGTCGGAGGCCTCGACAATCCGGGCGGACGCCTGCACGGCGGACGCCGGACCGGCGTCCGCGACGACGGTCCTGGACTGCGACCCGGCCCCTGCTGCCGGCGCGAGCCGGGCGGTCGGGGCCCAGGTGGGAGAGGTCTCCACTTGTGCGACCGCTCCGCCGCTCCCCCGCGTGCCGCCGGGCGAGGACCCGGTCCGGGCCCGCTCGACGACCCGTGGACGCACGACGGCGCGGATCAGTCGGAGGCGACACTACCAGAGCCACCCCGCGCTCGGGCACCCGGCACCCGGGCGCCGGCCGGGATGGCGACACGGTGTCAGCAATTGTCTTGAACGATTCCAGAAAACGTGGTTGGCTCGTGCCGTGCCGCACACCGACGAGCTCCGAGCCCACGGCCTGCGGGTCACCGGCCCGCGGCTCGCGGTGCTGGCGGCCCTGCACGACCACCCCCACCTCGACGCCGACGAGGTGCTGCGCCGCGTGCGCACCACCCTGCCGACCGTCTCGGTGCAGGCCGTCTACGACGTCCTGCACGCGCTGACCGACGCCGGCATGGTCCGACGCATCGAGCCCGCCGGCCACCCGGCGCGGTACGAGCGCCGCGTCGGCGACAACCACCACCACGTCGTGTGCCGGGGCTGCGGCGCCGTCGACGACGTCGACTGCGTCGTGGGCCACGCCCCCTGCCTCGTGCCCGCATCCACGTCGGGCTTCGACGTCGAGACGGCCGAGGTGACCTTCTGGGGCCTGTGCCCCGCCTGCCGCGCGGCCGGCTGAGGCCCGCACCCGCCGACCCCCCGCCCGCACCGCCGCCCCGGCGGTGCACCACGCCCCACCGGGGCCGACCGAGAGGACACCACGTGACCCACGTGCCGCCCACCACGAACAACGCCGGGGCGCCCGTCGCCTCCGACGCCCACTCCCTCGCCGTCGGCGCAGACGGACCGATCGTCCTGCACGACCACTACCTCGTCGAGAAGCTCGCGCAGTTCAACCGCGAGCGCGTGCCCGAGCGGGTCGTGCACGCGAAGGGCGGCGGCGCGTTCGGCACGTTCACGGTGACGCACGACGTGTCGGCCTACACCCGGGCGGCCCTGTTCCAGCCCGGCACGACGACCGACATGCTGGCGCGCTTCTCGTCGGTCGCCGGCGAGCACGGGTCGCCCGACACGTGGCGGGACCCCCGCGGCTTCGCGCTGAAGTTCTACACGACCGAGGGCAACTACGACCTCGTCGGCAACAACACCCCCGTGTTCTTCCTGCGCGACGGCATCAAGTTCCCCGACTTCATCCGCTCGCAGAAGCGGCTGCCGGGCTCGAACCTGCGCGACAACGACATGCAGTGGGACTTCTGGTCGCTGTCGCCGGAGTCCGCGCACCAGGTGACGTGGCTGATGGGCGACCGCGGCCTGCCGCGCTCGTGGCGGACCATGGACGGCTTCGGCTCGCACACCTACCAGTGGGTCAACGCCGCCGGCGAGCGGTTCTGGGTCAAGTACCACTTCCAGACCCAGCAGGGCATCGACAACCTCACCGCCGACGAGGCCGCGCAGCTGGCGGGCTCCGACGCCGACCACCACATCCGCGACCTGCACGAGCACATCGCGGACGGGCAGTTCCCGCGGTGGACGCTGCGCGTGCAGGTCATGCCCTACGAGGACGCGAAGAGCTACCGCTTCAACCCGTTCGACCTGACCAAGGTGTGGCCGCACGCGGACTACCCGCTGATCGAGGTCGGCGTCATGGAGCTCAACCGCAACCCCGAGAACTACTTCGCCCAGATCGAGCAGGCCACGTTCGCGCCGAGCAGCTTCGTGCCGGGCATCGGCCCGAGCCCGGACAAGATGCTGCTCGCGCGGATCTTCTCCTACGCCGACGCCCACCGGTACCGCGTCGGCACGAACCACGCGCAGCTGCCCGTCAACGCCCCGCAGGCGCCGGTGCACTCGTACTCCAAGGACGGTGCCGCGCGGTACGACTTCGCCCCCGCGGACCGGCCCGTCTACGCGCCGAACTCGCTCGGCGGCCCCGCGGCCGACCCGGCGCGCGCCGGCGAGTCCGGCGGCTGGGAGTCCGACGGCGAGATGGTCCGCGCGGCGGCGACCCTGCACCCCGAGGACGACGACTGGGGCCAGGCGGGCACCCTGTACCGCGAGGTCTTCGACGACGCGGCGCGCGCCCGCTTCCTGGAGACGATCACCGGCCACGTCGGCGGGGTGAAGAGCGACGTCATCCGTGCCCGCGCCGTGCAGTACTGGACCAACGTCGACGCGGGTCTCGGCGCGGCCCTGACGGCCGCCCTGTCCGCCGCCGGCGCACCCGTCGAGGCCGGCGAGCCCGGCACCGCGAGCGTCCCGGTCGCCTGACCGCGGCACCAGCCACGACGGCCCCGCACCGCTCCCCCGGCGGTGCGGGGCCGTCGCCGTGCGGACCGTGCGCGTGCGGGGCGCCCGCGCACGGGTGAGAGGATCGGCGCCATGCACGAGGAGCACGCGCCGGGCGCGCACGAGGACGTCACCGCCCAGGCGGTCCGCGAGATCGAGGACGTCGCGGCCGTCGAGATCATCACCACCGCCGCGGTGCACCTGATGAGCGCCGCCGCGGTCAAGTGCGGGCTCGCGCCCGACGGGCCGGACGGGCCGGGGTCAGCGCACCGGGACCTCGACGAGGCCCGCAAGCTCATCACCGCCCTCGCCGCCCTGGTCACCGCCTCGGCGCCCGACCTCGGCAACCAGCACGCCCGCGCCCTGCGCGACGGGCTGCGGTCGGTCCAGCTCGCGTTCCGCGAGGCCAGCCCCTTCCCCGACGCCCCCGGCGACGGGCCGGGCGAGGCCTTCACCGGCCCCGTCTCCTGACCTCGGCGCGGCGGTCCGGTCCGACGGCCGGGCGGCGCGCCGACGACGCACCACGGCCACGACGGCCAGGCCCCCGCCGGCGACGAGCAGGCCCGTGCCCGCAGCCGTGAGGAAGCCCGCCCCGGCACCCGCCCGGTCGATCGCCCAGCCGCACAGCGGCGCACCGAGCGCGTTGCCGACCGTCTGCATCGTGCCGCTCCAGCCCATCACCTCGCCGCGCCGGTGCTCGGGCACCAGGCGCACGAGCGTCGCGTTGATCGACGACAGCGCCGGCGCGCACGGCAGACCGGCCAGCACGACCGCCAGGGCGAGGGCCACCTGGCCCTGCACGAGGGCCGCGGGCACCGTCGCCAGCGCGAGGACCGCCACGAGCAGCAGCGGCGACGGCTGGCGGGCGGACGCGCCGTGCACGAGGCCGCCGACCACGGAGCCGCCGGCCCACAGCGCGATCATCCAGCCCACGTCCTGCGCCCGTCCGGCGTCGTTCAGCGCGGCGACGAGGGAGACGTCGGTGCCGACCAGGACGAAGGCGGCGCCCACGCCCGCGAGGAGCACGACCAGCAGCGGCGCCGTCAGGAGGCGCCCGGACGGGACGTCCACCGGTGCGTCGTGCGTGGCGGACGGCGTGCTGCGCGTCGGCGGGTCGGCCCACAGCAGCAGGACGCCGGCGCCGACGGTCGCGACGCCGACGACCGTCAGGCCGAGGACGCTCGACCCCTGCGTCACCAGCAGGACGCCCGCGACCGGCGCGAGCATGAACGTCAGCTCGGTGCCGACCGAGTCGAGCGCGTACGCGGCCTTCTGCTGCGCGGGCGGCACCAGCACGGCGAGCGACTGGCGCACCACGGAGAACACCGGGACGAGGAAGACGCCGCCGACGAACGCGGCGCCGACGAGCGGCCAGTAGCCCAGGTGCGGCGCGACGAGCCACACGAGGCTCTCCACGACGACCGACGGCACCAGCGCACGACGCAGACCGAGGCGGTCCACGAGCCGCCCCCGCCACGGCGCACCGATCGCGACGCCGACGGTCATGGCCGCGGCGACGACGCCCGCGCGCGCGTACCCCTCGTCGAGCCGCCCCACGACGTGCAGGGTGAGCACCACGCCGGTCATCGCGTGCGGGAGGCGGGCGACGAGGGCGATCAGGGTCAGGCGCAGCACGCCCGGCAGGCGCAGCACGTCGGCGTAGGCGGTTCTCACAGGTGTCGATGATGGACCCTGCGGGCGCCCGCCCGGTCCGCCGACGGTCCCGGACGGGCGTCGCGTGACGGACGTCTCCCCCGCCCTGCGGTGCACCGCCGGCGGGCCGCGACCGACCACCGACGGGTCGCCGACCGGCCCTCGCACGGACGCCCGCGCGCCTATCCTGGGCCGATGCACGGACCTCCCCCGTCCTTCCCCCCGACACCCCCCGGGCAGCCGGCCGGGGGCACGCCCGGCGCACCGACGGGCGGCCCCGCGCCGACGGTCCCGCCCGGGGGCGGACCCGTGCCGGTCGCGCTGCACGACGTGGAGGCCCGCGTCCCCGGTCCGCGCCGGTCCGGGCGGCCGCGCAGCCGTGCGGCCGTCGTGCTCGCGGTCGTGCTCGTCGCCGTGCTGGTCGGTGCCGGGGTGCTCGGCACGCACCTGTGGCGCACCACCCAGGCGTGGGGCGAGGCCGCGGCCGACTGGGAGCGCCTGGCCCGCGAGCACGGCGAGGAGCTCGCGCAGTCGCGCGCGGACCTCGACGCGACCTCCGCCGAGCTGGCCGGTGTGCAGGCCCAGCTCGCGAACGCCCAGTCCCGGATCACGTCGCTCGCCGACGAGAAGGCCCAGCTCGGCGACACGTCGGCCGCCACGCAGCAGCTCGCGGACTACCAGGCCCGCGTGTCGCAGGCCGCCGGCCAGGTCGCGACCGCGCTGGCGAGCTGCATCGAGGGCCAGGAGCAGCTCATCGGGTACCTGCGCGAGCAGGAGCAGTACGACGCGCAGGAGCTCGCCGGCTTCGAGGCCGACGTCGACGAGGTCTGCGGCGCCGCGACCGAGGCGAACGACTCCCTGCAGGCCGAGCTGACCCGATGAGGCCCGCCCCCGCACCCGCGCCGGGCCGCACCACCCGCGCCCTGGCGGTCGCGCTCGTGGCGGCCGCCGTCCTCGGCGGCTGCGCCCTCCTGCCCGACCCGCCGCCGCCCGTGCCCACGGGTGTCGTCCCCAGCAGCGCCCCCGAGCCGTCCGCGTCGGTCGGTGAGTCCCGGCTGTCCCCCGACGGGTTCGACGCCGCGCAGCGGATGGCCGTGCGGATCCGCAACGTCGGCTGCGGCACCCTCTCGACGGGCTCGGGGTTCGCGATCGACGAGCACACGCTGGTCACGAACCGGCACGTCGTGGCCGACTCCGCCGCGCTGGAGCTGAGCACCTACGACGGCCGCGACGTCGGCGCCGAGGCCGCCAGCACCGCCGACCTCGCCGACCTCGCGATCGTCCGCACCGTCGACGCCCTGCCGTCGGCCCCCGTCCTGGCCGACGCCGACCCCGTCGTGGGCGACGCCGTGACCGTGGTGGGGTACCCGCTGGGCCGCCAGCTCACCGTCACCGACGGGCAGGTCGTGGGCCAGGTCACCGACCCGCTCAACGCGAACCTCGGCCAGGTGCTCGTGACCGACGCCCCCGTGGAGCCGGGCAGCTCGGGGTCGGCCGCGCTCGACGCGGAGGGCCGCGTCATCGGGGTCGTCTACGCCAAGAACGCGGACGACCTCAGCTTTCTCGTGCCCGTGAGCACCCTGAGGTCCATGCTGGAGGACGGGACGGCGTTCGGCCCTGCGCCCACCTGCGGCTGAGCAGGCGACGCACCGGTCCCGACGCGCACCCGTCGACGAGGGGAACCCTGAGATGACCGAGCACAGCTTCGACGTCGCCGCCCTGACCCGGGCCGCGCAGGACACCCTGACGGTGCGCCGCGTGTTCGGCGAGGCGTACGAGCGCGACGGCACCCTCGTCGTGCCGGTGGCCCGCGTCACCGGTGCGCTGGGCGCCGGGGCAGGCGCGGGCGACGGGGCCGTCGGCGGCGGCGGACCCTCGCCCCAGGGCAGCGGGGACGCCGGCGGGGGCGGCTGGGGCACGCAGGTCAAGCCCCTGGGGGTCTTCGTCGTCGACGCCGACGGGGCGCACTGGCGGCCCGCGCTCGACCTGAACCGCGTGATCCTGGGCGGGCAGCTCGTCGGCGCCGTGGCGGCGACCGCCTGGGCGCTGGCGTGGGCCCTGCGCCGCCGACGCTGACGACCCCGCGGTCCGGCACACCGTCCGCGCGGGCGGTCAGCCGGCGGCGCGCAGGCGCAGCTCGAGGGAGTCGACCCGCTCCGCCACGGTCGGGTCACCCGCGAGCGCCGCGTTGACCTGCGCCAGCACCCGGTCCAGGCCGGTGCGGTCCAGGCCGGGCACGAGCGAGAGCTCGACGGCGACCTCCGCGCGGGTGCCCGGGACGGCGTCGGCGCGCACCACGAGACGCACGGGCGCCAGCGCGGCCCGCACGGCGGCGCGCACGTCCTCGTCGACGGCGTCGTCGCGCACGGCCGGGGCCCAGGCACGCCCCTGCGCGAGCGCGTAGACGGCCGTGCGGGGCAGCACCACGGTCACCGGTCCGGCGGGGTCGACGACGACGACCTCCCAGCCCTCGCCGACGGCCGAGAGCGCGGCGCGCGGCACGTCGCTGGGCACCGGCCGGGCGTCGGGGCGCCAGCGGCGCATCGCGTCGACGCCCGTGAACACCGGCAGCGCGGTGCGCCCGTCCGGGGTCCGCAGCGCGACGACGCCCGCGGACGCCTCCTTGTCGACCGTGTGCTCGTGGCCGTCGTGCACGACCGTGCCCGCCTGCTCGAGCTCGGCGAGGACCGGGACGAGCACGCGCGTGGGGACCAGCGCCGCGACGACGTCGGCCAGGCCCGCCCGGCCGAGCGCGTGCTCGGCCAGGACCTCGGCCAGCCGCGGGTCCGCCGAGCCGTCGTCGCCGGCGAACGGCGACGACGGAGGCAGCGCGCGCCCGCTCACGCGGACGGCCGCCCGGCGACGTCGAGCGCCTGCGGCAGCGTGAACGCCCCCGCGTAGAGCGCCTTGCCGACGATGGCGCCCTCGACGCCGACGGGGACGAGAGCGCGCAGCGCCTCGAGGTCGGCGAGGCTGGACACGCCGCCCGACGCGACCACCGGGGCGTCGGTCCGGGCGCAGACCTCGCGCAGCAGCTCGACGTTCGGGCCGCGCAGCGTGCCGTCCTTCGTCACGTCGGTCACGACGTAGCGCGCGCAGCCGGCGTCCTCCAGGCGGGCGAGCACGTCCCACAGGTCGCCGCCGTCCTGGGTCCAGCCGCGCGCCGCGAGGGTCGTGCCGCGCACGTCGAGCCCGACGGCGATCTGCTCGCCGTGGGACGCGATCACCCGGGCAGTCCACTCCGGGTCCTCGAGGGCTGCCGTGCCGAGGTTGACGCGCGTGGCCCCGGTGGCCAGCGCGCGCTCGAGGGACGCGTCGTCGCGCACGCCGCCGGAGATCTCGACGCGCACGCCGCGGCGGTCCAGCTCGCCCGCGACGTCCGCGAGGAGCGCCGCGTTGGAGCCGCGGCCGAACGCGGCGTCGAGGTCGACGAGGTGGATCCACTCCGCGCCCCCCTCGGCCCAGTCGAGGGCGGCGGCGAGCGGGTCGCCGTAGCCGGTCTCCGAGCCGGCCGCGCCCTGGACGAGCCGCACGGCCTGGCCGTCGGCGACGTCGACGGCGGGCAGGAGCTCCAGGCGCGGGGCGGGGGGCGTGGTCGTCATGGGTGTTCTCCGGGTGGTGGGGAGGCGGGCTGCGGGAGGGGCGTGCGTCGGCTCAGCGCAGCAGGCCGAGCCAGCGCCGCAGGAGCTCGGCCCCCGCGTCGCCCGACTTCTCGGGGTGGAACTGGGTCGCGGCCAGCGGGCCGTTCTCGACGGCGGCGACGAAGCGGTCGCCGTGCTCGGCCCACGTGACCAGCGGGGCGGGCAGCGGGTGCTCGCCCGCGGGGACCTCGTCGTGCAGGGGGAAGGACCGCGCCGCGTAGGAGTGCACGAAGTAGAACCGCTCGTCGGCGAGCCCGTCGAAGAGCACCGACCCGGGCGGCGGCTCGACCGTGGCCCAGCCCATGTGCGGCACGACGTCGGCCTCGAGGCGGTCGACGACGCCAGGCCACTCGCCCAGCCCGTCGGTCCGCACCCCGTGCTCGACGCCCTCGGCGAACATCACCTGCATACCGACGCAGATGCCGAGCACGGGCCGGCCGCCGGCGAGGCGCCGGTCGACGACCTGGTCGCCGCCGACGGCGCGCAGCCCGGCCATCACGGCGGCGAACGCGCCGACGCCCGGCACGACGAGACCGTCGGCCTCCTGCGCGGCGCGCTTGTCGGCGGTCAGCTCGACCTCGGCGCCGACGCGCTCGAGGGCGCGGACCGCCGAGCGCACGTTGCCGAAGCCGTAGTCGAGGACGACGACGCGGGGTGTGGGCACGGCGCCAGGTTACCGGCGCCGCGGACCGCGCCGTGCCCGCGTCCGGTCCGCCGGCGCCCGGCGCGAGAGGCCGGGGATCAGCCCCGGGGGCGGTTCCCGGCGATCATCCGCATCGCCTTCCAGCGCGAGAGGCCCACGCTCGTGACGGTCCCGTCGACCGTCGCGGGGTCGAGGTCGCCGAGCAGGAGGTCCTCGAGCACCTCGGGCGCCCCGGACAGCACCAGCCCCGGGGGCAGCTCCTTGGTCTGCGCCCCGGCGACCCACTGCGTCGCCGAGACCTGCTCGGCGCGCCGCTCGAGCAGCACCACCGGCGCCTGGCGCAGCAGCTGGGAGATCGCGGCCGTCGCGGTCGCGCCCGCCGCCGGGTCCCGCAGCACCGCGATCGCCCCGACCGGGGACGGCACGGCGTCGACGTCGACCTGCGCGAGCGAGCACGCGGCCGCGAGCGCACCGGCGACGGCGACCTGGGTCACGACGACGGCGACGGTCGGCTCGTCGGTCGCGTCGAGCCCGGACAGGTCGTCGGGGATCTGCAGGTCGGCGAACGGGTCGTCGTCGGCGCCCGGGGTCGCGCCGGGCGTCGGGTCGGTGCTCACAGGGCCCCCTTGGTGGACGGCACGCCGTCGACGCGGGGGTCGAGGGCGAGGGCGGCCCGCAGGGCGCGGGCCAGCGCCTTGAACTGGGCCTCGACGATGTGGTGCGGGTCGCGGCCGGCCAGCACGCGCACGTGGATGGTGAACGCCGCGTGGTGGGCGATCGACTCCAGCACGTGGGCCGTCAGCGAGCCGGTGAAGTGCCCGCCGATGAGGTGGTACTGCTGCCCCTCGGGCTCCCCGGAGTGCACGAGGTACGGCCGGCCCGAGACGTCGACGACAGCGTGGGCGAGCGCCTCGTCCAGCGGGACCGTGGCGTCGCCGTAGCGGGTGATGCCGCGCTTGTCGCCGAGCGCCTGCCGCAGGGCCTGGCCGAGCACGATCGCGACGTCCTCGACCGTGTGGTGCGCGTCGATGTGCGTGTCGCCGCTCGCCCGGACCGTGAGGTCGACGAGCGAGTGCTTGCCGAGCGCGGTGAGCATGTGGTCGTAGAACGGCACGCCCGTGTCGACGTCGGTGCGCCCCGTGCCGTCGAGGTCGACCTCGACGAGGACGGTCGACTCGCTCGTGGCGCGCTCGACGCGCGCGGTCCGCCGGGCGGTGCCCGCGGTCGTTCCCTGCGGACCGGTCATCGACCCGTCACCTCCACCAGTGCGTCCTTGAAGCGGGTGGTCTCGGCGGGGGTGCCCACCGAGACGCGCAGCCAGCCGTCGGGCCCGACGACGCGCACGAGCACGCCGCGGTCGAGCAGACCCTGCCAGACGGCACGCCGGTCGTCGAACCGGCCGAAGAGCACGAAGTTCGCGTCGGAGTCGGCGACGTCGAACCCGCGCGCGCGCAGCCACAGCACGAGGGCGTCGCGCTCGTCACGCAACGACCCGACCTGCGCCATGAGCTCGGGGGCGTGGGCGAGCGCCGCGCGCGCGACGGCCTGCGTGACGGCCGACAGGTGGTACGGCAGGCGCACGACCCGCAGCGCGTCGACGAGCGCCGGCGCCGCGGCGAGGTAGCCGACCCGGGCGCCGGCGAGCCCGAAGGCCTTGGACATGGTCCGGCTGACCGCCAGGTGCGGGTGGTCGGGCAGCAGCTCGAGGGCAGACGGCGTGCCCGCGCGGCGGAACTCGCCGTACGCCTCGTCGACCACGACGACGCACCCGCCGGGCACCTGCGCGGCGGCGTCGAGCACGGCGACGACGGTGGCGGCGGGCAGCGCGGTGCCGGTGGGGTTGTTGGGGCTGGCGAGCAGCACCACGCTCGGGGCGTGCTCGGCGACCGCGGCCCGGGCCGCGTCGGGGTCGAGCGAGAAGTCCTCCGCGCGGCGGCCCGCGACCCACGCGGTGGAGGTGTCGCGGGCGTACTCGGGGTACATCGAGTACGTCGGCGCGAACGACAGCGCCGTGCGGCCCGGCCCGCCGAAGGCCTGCAGCAGGTGCAGCATGACCTCGTTCGAGCCGTTCGCTGCCCACAGCTGCGCGGGGTCCAGCACCACGCCCGACTCGGCACGCAGGTACGCGGCGAGGTCCTCGCGCAGGGCGAGGAAGTCCCGGTCGGGGTAGCGGTTGAGCGTGCGCGTCGCGTGCGCGACAGCTGCGGCGACGTCGGCGACGACCGCCTCGGACGGCGCGTACGGGTTCTCGTTGACGTTGAGCAGCACCGGGACGTCGAGCTGCGGCGCGCCGTACGGCTCGAGGCCGACGAGCTCAGGACGCAGGGGCAGGACGCCGGCGGTGCGGTCGGGGGCGGCGGTCACGGCACGAGTCTAGGGACGTGCACGGCACCGCCCGCGGCCGTGTCCGGGGTGCGACCTAGGCTGGCCGGGTGACCCCCGCTCCCCCCGCCGCACCGCCCGTCGACCGGACCGCGCTGCGCGAGCGTGCCGAGCAGGTGCTGCGCGCGCTCGTCGGCCGCGACGACGCCCGCCTGCACGACGACCAGTGGCAGGCCGTCGAGGCGCTGGTCGCCGACCGGCGCCGGGTGCTCGTGGTGCAGCGCACCGGCTGGGGCAAGTCCGCGGTGTACTTCGTCGCGACGGCGCTGCTGCGCGAGGGCGCCGCCGGCCCCCGGCGCGGCCCCACGGTCATCGTGTCCCCGCTGCTGGCGCTCATGCGCAACCAGGTCGACGCCGCACGCCGCGCGGGCATCGCGGCGCAGACGCTCAACTCCGCGAACGTGCAGGAGTGGGCGGACGTGCACGCCCGCATCGCGGCGGGCGAGGTCGACGTCCTGCTCGTCTCCCCCGAGCGGCTCAACAACCCCGGCTTCCGGGACGAGGTCCTGCCGTCGCTGGCCGCCGACGCCGGCCTCGTCGTGGTCGACGAGGCCCACTGCGTCTCGGACTGGGGCCACGACTTCCGCCCCGACTACCGGCGCATCCGCACGCTGCTGGGCGACCTGCCCGCGGGCGTGCCGGTGCTCGCCACCACCGCCACCGCGAACGCCCGGGTCACCGCCGACGTCGCCGAGCAGCTCGCCGACGAGCAGGACCCCACCCTCGTGCTGCGCGGCGGCCTGGACCGCCCGAGCCTGCACGTGCAGGTCACCGAGCTGCCCGACGTCGCGAGCCGGCTGGCGTGGCTCGCGGCGACCCTGCCGACGCTGACCGGGTCGGGCATCGTCTACTGCCTGACCATCGCCGCCGTCGAGCAGGTCACCGAGCACCTGCGCGCCGCAGGCCTGGACGTGCGCGCGTACACCGGGCAGACCGACCCGACCGAGCGGGAGGCGCTCGAGGGCGACCTGCTGGCCAACCGCGTCAAGGCGCTGGTCGCGACGTCGGCGCTCGGCATGGGGTACGACAAGCCCGACCTGGGCTTCGTCGTCCACGTGGGGGCACCGAGCTCGCCGATCGCGTACTACCAGCAGGTCGGTCGCGCCGGCCGTGCGACGTCCCGCGCGGACGTCGTGCTGCTGCCCGGCCAGGACGACCGCGCGATCTGGGAGTGGTTCGCCTCGACGGCGTTCCCGCCCGAGGACGACGTCCGCGCCGCGCTGGCGGCCCTCGCGGAGCACGGCACGCTGTCGACCGCGGCGCTGGAGACGTACGTCTCGCTGCGCCGCACGCGCCTGGAGGGGATGCTCAAGGTGCTCGACGTCGACGGCGCCGTCCGGCGCGTGCGCGGCGGGTGGGAGCCGACGGGCCGGCCCTGGTCGTACGACGCGGAGCGCTACGCGCGCGTCACGGCCGCGCGGCACGCCGAGCAGCGGACCATGCTCGACTACCAGGCCACGACCGGGTGCCGGATGGCGTTCCTGCGCGCGGCGCTCGACGACCCCGAGCTCGTCGACGGATGGGCCTGCGGGCGGTGCGACCGCTGCACGGGGCACCAGGTCGGTGCCGCGCCCACGGGTGCGGCCGTCGACGCGGCGCGCGCCCTGCTGGCGGTGCCCGGGGAGCCGGTCGCCGCGCGCCGGCAGTGGCCGTCGGGCCTGACCGCGCTCGGGCTGGACCTGCGGGGCCGGATCCCCGCGGAGGAGAACGTCACGGAGGGTCGCGCCGTCGGGCGGCTCGACGGCCTGGGGTGGGGCGGTCCGCTGCGCGAGGCGCTGCGCGAGCAGGTGCCGACCGAGCTGCCCGTCGGCCTGCGCACCCCCGTGCGGCAGGTGCTCGAGGCGTGGGCGCCCGAGGTCGACGTCGTCGTGGCCGTCGGCTCGGCCTCCCGGGGGCTGCTCGTCGAGCACCTCGCGGCGGGCACCGCGCGGCTGCTCGGCGTGCCGGACGCGGGCCGCCTGCTGCCGGTGGGCACGCCGCCGCGCCACGACGTCAACTCCGCGCAGCGCCTCGCCGACGTCGTGCACCACCTCGACCTGCCCGCCGACGTGGCCGGGCGGGTCGCCGGGCAGCGGGTGCTGCTCGTCGACGACCGCACCGACACCGGGTGGACGCTCACCGTCGCCGGACGCCTGCTGCGCCGTGCGGGGGCGACGGCCGTGCGCCCGTTCGTGCTCGGCGTCGGCTGAGCGAGCCGCCCCGGCGGCGTCCGCCGTCGGGCACGTTTGGGCCGCTCAGAGCCGGGCGCGGACCGCCTCGCCGTGCGCGGGCAGCCCCTCGGCGTCGGCGAGCGCCACCACCCGGTCCGCGACCTGCGCGAGCGCGTCACGGCCGTACTCCACGACCTGCACCGCCCGCAGGAACGAGTGCACGCCCAGCCCGGAGGCGAAGTGCGCGCAGCCGCCCGTGGGCAGCACGTGGTTGGAGCCGGCCATGTAGTCGCCCAGCGACACCGGGCTCCACGGCCCGACGAAGATGGCGCCCGCGCTGGTCACCCGGTCCGCCCACGCGCGCGCGTCGACGGTCTGGATCTCCAGGTGCTCCGCCCCGTAGCCGTTGACCACCGCCAGGCCGGCCTCGAGGTCGTCGACGAGGACGATCGCGGACTGGGTCCCGGCCAGCGCGGTGAGCACGCGATCACGGTTCGCGGTCGCGTCGACGCGGGCCACGAGGGCCGCCTCGACGGCGTCCGCCAGCTCGACCGACGGCGTGACCAGCACGGCCGCGGCGAGCGGGTCGTGCTCGGCCTGCGAGACGAGGTCGGCCGCGACGTGCGCCGCGTCCGCGGTGCCGTCGGCGAGGACGGCGATCTCGGTGGGTCCGGCCTCGGAGTCGATCCCGACGAACCCGCGCACGAGCCGCTTGGCGGCCGCGACGTACACGTTCCCGGGGCCGGTGATGACGTCGACGGGCTCGCAGAGCGTCGCGCCGTCCACGTCCTCGCTGCCGGCGGCCCCGTAGGCGAGCATCGCGACCGCCTGCGCGCCACCCACGGCGTAGACCTCGTCGACACCGAGCAGCGCGCAGGTGGCCAGCACCACCGGGTCGGGCAGGCCGCCGTTGTCCTTCTGCGGGGGCGAGACCACGGCGAGCGAGCCGACGCCCGCCTCCTGGGCCGCGACGACGTTCATGACCACCGACGACGGGTAGACGGCCAGGCCGCCGGGCACGTAGAGGCCGACCCGGCGCACGGGCAGCCACCGCTGGCGCACCTGGGCACCGGGCGCGACGTCGACCGTCAGGTCGGCGGGCACCTGCGCGGCGTGCACGCGTCGCACGCGGACGATCGTCTCGTCGAGGGCGGCACGCACGTCCGGGTCCAGGGACCCGACAGCCGCCGCGACGACCTCGGCGGGCACCCGCACGTGCACCGGCCGCACCCCGTCGAACCGCTCGGACAGGTCCCGCAGCGCCGCGGCCCCGTGCGCGCGCACCTGCTCGAGGATCGGGGCGACCGCCGCGGCGGCGTGCTCGACGTCGAGCTCGGCCCGGGGCAGCTCGTCGAGCAGCTCACGACGCGACAGGGTCCGACCGCGCAGGTCGATGCGGGAGATCACGCGCCCGAGTCTAGGACGGTTCGCGGCACCCGGACGTGCGCGGTGCGGCCGGCGCGCGGGCACCGCGGGCACACCGCACGGGCTGCCACACTGGTGCCGTGGCACCGCGCGACGAACCGATCCGGCTGGGCATGTTCCTCAAGCTCGTGGGGGTCGCCGAGAACGGCGGGCACGCCCGTGCGCTGCTCCTCGACGACGCGGTCACCGTGAACGGCGAGCCCGAGACGCGCCGCGGCCGCCAGCTGCAGGTCGGCGACGTCGTCCAGGTGGACCTGCCGGGCGGGCCCGTGCAGGCCGTGGTCGAGCTCGACGACGACGAGTAGCTAGGACGCCCGGGGCCCCGCGGCGGGGTAGAGGGCGAGCCGCGCGTCGAACAGGTCGTCCCAGGAGCGGACCTGACGGCCGGCGAGGTGGTCGTCGAGCTGGTCGGCCACCACGTGCCAGCCGCCGGCGTAGCCCCGGGCCGCACCGTCGGCGAGCCGTGCGTGGCGCAGGACGAGCTCGGTGCCCTGCGCGCCGCGCGGCACGAGCGCCACGTCGACCCGGGAGACCTCCTCCCCGGGGAACCGCCAGTCGAGCCGCAGGTGCTCCGGCGGCTCGCAGACCAGCACCGTGCACGTCGCCACGTCGTCGGCGCCCGGGACGTCGTCGCCCATGCGCAGCTGGACCGTGCCGCCGGGCTGCAGGTCCCCGTGCAGCGCGCCGAGCCAGCGCCGGACGCGCCCGGGGGCCGTCAGCGCGTCCCACAGGTCGTCCGCGGTGGTCGGGTAGCTGCGCCGCAGCTCGACCTCCGCATCGCGCTCGCCCAGCCGCAGCACGGCGAGGGGCTCCGGGGGCTGCCCCGGTCCGGTCGGTGTCGCACTCATGACGCCTCCTGGCGGTCGGCCGTCGTCGCGGGTGCGCCGACGTCGGTGCTGTGCGCGCGGTCCTCGCGGCGACCCCGGGCGACCTCGGTGGCGAGGGCGTCCAGGTGGGGCTGCCAGCGCCCGACGACGCGTGCGGCCCACGCCTCGACCTCGTCGAGCGCCTCGGTCCGGACGGCGTACAGCCGGCGCGTCCCGTCGCGCTCGACGTCGACGACGCCGGCCTCCCGCAGCACCCGCAGGTGGCGGGAGACCGCCGGCTGGCTCAGGCCCAGCTCCTCGGCGACGGCCGCGGCGAGCGCACCGGCGGACCGCCGCTGCGTGCCGAGGAGCTCGACGAGGCGGCGGCGGACGGGGTCGCCGAGGGCGTCCATCGCGTGCACGTCCTCATGTTTTCACTCTGCGTTATATAACGCAAGAGTTAAGGACCGGACGGACCCCCGAGGCAGCTCGGCCCCAGGAGGGCCTTGAGGTCGCCGTAGAGCGACGGCGAGCGCTGCACCCGCCAGGAGTCGTCCAGCCGCACGACCGTGGTCCGCCCCGGGTTGGTCAGGCGCAGGTGCACCTCGGTGACCCCGGGATGGGTGTGCAGGACCTCGCGCAGCCGGTCGACCACCGGGGGCGTGCAGCGCGACTCCGCGAGGGTCACCACCACCGGCGAGTCCGCGGTCTGCGACGTGTCCGGCAGCGTCACCTCCATCGCCTGGAGCTGCATCGTGTCGTCCCGGCGCCGCACCCGGCCCTTGAGCACGATGACCGCGTCCTCGGCGAGCACGGTGGAGTAGGCCAGGTACGTCTCGCCGAAGAACATCACCTCGACCGAGCCCTCGAGGTCCTCGAGCACGACCGCGGCCCACGGGTTGCCCTGCTTGGACATCTTGCGCTGCAACGACGTGACGAGCCCGGCGACGACGACCTGGGACCCGTCGGGCCGCGCCTCGTCGGCCATCAGGGTGGCGACCGAGACGTCGGCCGCCGCGGACAGGACGTGCTCGAGGCCCGAGAGCGGGTGGTCCGAGACGTACAGGCCCAGCATCTCCCGCTCGAACGCCAGGCGCTGCTTCTTGTCCCAGTCCGGCACCTCGGGCACGGCGACCGCGAAGCCGGCCTCCTCGTCCGCGCCGAAGACGTCGGCGAACAGGTCGAACTGCCCCTCGGCCTCCTTGCGCTTGACCCCGATGACCGCGTCGACGGCCTGCTCGTGGACGAGCAGCAGCGCCCGGCGCGGGTGCCCGAGGGAGTCGAACGCCCCGGCCTTGATGAGCGACTCGATGGTCCGCTTGTTGCAGACCACGGCCGGCACCTTGTCGAGGAAGTCGGTGAAGGAGGTGAACGCGCCCTTCTCCTCGCGCGCCCGCACGATGGCGTCCACGACGTTGGCCCCGACGTTGCGCACCGCGGTCAGCCCGAACCGGATGTCCGCGCCCACGGCCGTGAACAGCGCCGAGGAGTCGTTGACGTCCGGCGGCAGGACCGTGATGCCCATGCGGCGGCACTCGTTGAGGTACAGCGCCGACTTGTCCTTGTCGTCACGCACGCTCGTGAGCAGGCCGGCCATGTACTCGACCGGGTAGTTCGCCTTGAGGTACGCCGTCCAGTAGGACACGACGCCGTACGCCGCGGAGTGCGCCTTGTTGAAGGCGTAGCCCGCGAACGGCACCAGGACGTCCCACACCGCCTGGATCGCGGCGTCGGAGTAGCCCCGCTCGCGGCAGCCGGCCTGGAACGGCACGAACTCCTTGTCGAGGATCTCCTTCTTCTTCTTGCCCATCGCGCGGCGCAGCAGGTCTGCCTGGCCGAGCGTGTAGCCGGCGAGGATCTGCGCGGCCTTCTGGACCTGCTCCTGGTAGACGATCAGGCCGTGCGTGACGCCGACGACCTCCTCGAGCGGGCCCTCCAGCTCGGGGTGGATCGGCTCGATCTGCTGCAGGCCGTTCTTGCGCAGCGCGTAGTTCGTGTGCGAGTTCACGCCCATCGGGCCGGGCCGGTACAGCGCGATGACGGCGGAGATGTCCTCGAAGTTGTCGGGGCGCATCTGGCGCAGCAGGGCCCGCATGGGCCCGCCGTCGAGCTGGAACACGCCGAGCGTGTCACCGCGCCCCAGCAGCTCGTACGTCTTCGGGTCGTCGAGGGGGACGTCCTCGATCTGCAGGGGCTCCTTGCCGTTCATCACGATGTTCTCGAGCGCGTCGTCGAGGATCGTGAGGTTGCGCAGGCCCAGGAAGTCCATCTTGATCAGCCCGAGCGCCTCGGCGCCCGGCTGGTCGAACTGCGTGATGATCGCGCCGTCCTGCGGGCGCTTCATGATCGGCAGGATGTCCAGCAGCGGCTCGCTGGACATGATGACGCCGGCGGCGTGCACGCCCCACTGGCGCTTGAGGTTCTCCAGGCCGCGCGCGGTCTCCACGACGCGGGCGACGTCCGGGTCGGTGGCCACGAGCTGGCGGAACTCCTCCGCCTCGGCGTACCGGTCGTGCTTCTCGTCGAAGATCCCGGCCAGCGGGATGTCCTTGCCCATCACGGCCGGCGGCATCGCCTTGGTGAGCTTCTCCCCCATCGCGAACGGGAAGCCCAGCACCCGCGAGGCGTCCTTGAGGGCCTGCTTGGCCTTGATGGAGCCGTACGTGACGATCTGCGCGACACGGTCGGCGCCGTACTTGTCCGTGACGTAGCGGATGACCTCGCCGCGCCGGCGCTCGTCGAAGTCGACGTCGACGTCGGGCCACGACACGCGCTCGGGGTTGAGGAACCGCTCGAAGATCAGGCCGTGCTGCAACGGGTCGAGCTCGGTGATGCCCATGGCGTACGACGCCATCGACCCGGCCGCGGACCCTCGGCCGGGCCCGACGCGGATGTTCTGCGCCTTCGCCCAGTTGATGAAGTCGGCGACGACGAGGAAGTACCCCGAGAACCCGAGGCTCGTGATGACCTCGGTCTCGTACTCGGCCTGCTTGCGCACGTCGTCCGGGACCGCACCCTTGTACCGGCGCTGCAGGCCGACCTCGACCTCCTTGACGAACCAGGAGTCCTCGTTCTCGCCGGCGGGCACGGGGAAGCGCGGCATGTAGTTCGCGTTCGTGTCGAACTCGATCTCGCACTGCTCGGCGATCCGCAGGGTGTTGTCGCACGCCTCGGGCAGCTCCGCCCAGACCTGGCGCATCTCCTCGGCGGGGCGCAGGTAGAAGTTGTCCGCGTCGAACTTGAAGCGGTCCGGGTCCGCGAGCGTCGACCCCGACTGCACGCACAGCAGCACGCCGTGCGCGTGCGAGTCCTCGTGGCGCGTGTAGTGCAGGTCGTTCGTCGCCACGAGCGGGGCGTCGATGGCCTGCGCGAGGCGGCGCAGGTCCTTGAT
This sequence comes from Cellulomonas sp. SLBN-39, assembly GCF_006715865.1. Taxonomy (NCBI): domain Bacteria; kingdom Bacillati; phylum Actinomycetota; class Actinomycetes; order Micrococcales; family Cellulomonadaceae; genus Cellulomonas; species Cellulomonas sp. SLBN-39. The sequence goes on from NZ_VFOA01000001.1 coordinate 3,879,586, forward strand.
GACCCGGCGCTCGATGTCGAGGCCGTGGTCCATGACCTCGACGTAGAAGCTGTCCTTACCGAACAGGTCCTGCATCTCGCCCGCGGCGCGCACGGCCTCGTCCCACTGCCCCAGCCGCAGGCGCGTCTGCACCTCGCCCGACGGGCAGCCCGTGGTCGCGATCAGGCCCGACGCGTAGGTGCTCAGCAGCTCGCGGTCCATGCGCGGCCACTTGCCCATCTGCCCCTCGAGCGAGGCCAGCGAGCCCAGCCGGAAGAGGTTGCGCATGCCCTCGTTGTTGCGCGCCCAGATCGTCATGTGGGTGTAGGCACCACGTGCCGAGACGTCGTCGGACGCCTGGTGCTGCTCGCCCCAGCGCACGCGCGTCTGGTCGAACCGGCTGGTGCCGGGCGTGACGTACGCCTCGACCCCGATGATGGGCTTGATGCCGTACGCCTTGGACTTCTTCCAGAAGTCGAAGGCGCCGAACAGGTAGCCGTGGTCGGTGATCGCCAGCGCCGTCTGCCCCAGGCGCTGCGCCTCGGCGAACAGGTCGTCGACGCGGGCCGCCCCGTCGAGCATCGAGAACTCGGTGTGGTTGTGCAGGTGGACGAACCCCTGCCCGCTCACCGGCGCACCTCCCGGACGTCGACGACGGGGCTGCTGGCGCGTCGGGGCAGGGGCATGACGGCCATCCTAGGCGCGTGCTCGGACGTCTCCGGCGACACGCGCGGCCCCGTGACCGACGGCACGGACGCCCCGTCGGCACGCCCGTCCGCCCGCCGGCCGGGGCTCAGCGCCAGCCGGCCGCGAGGGTCTCCAGCGCGTGCGCGAGGTCGTCCGGGTAGTCGCTCGCGACCTCGAACCAGGAGCCCGTCCCCGGGTGCTCGAACCCCAGCCGCATGGCGTGCAGCCACTGCCTGCTCAGGCCGACGCGCGCCGCGAGCGTGGGGTCCGCGCCGTAGGTGAGGTCGCCCACGAGCGGGTGGCGCAGGGCCGCCATGTGCACGCGGATCTGGTGGGTGCGACCCGTCTCGAGGTGGATCTCCAGCAGGGACGCCGCGGGCAGCATCTCCAGCAGCTCGTAGTGCGTGACCGAGGGCTTGCCGTCCGCCACCACCGCGAACTTCCAGTCCGAGGACGGGTGCCGCCCGATCGGCGCGTCGACCGTGCCGCTCGTCGGCTCGGGGTGGCCCTGCGCGAGCGCGTGGTACACCTTCTCGACCGTGCGCTCCTTGAACGCCCGCTTCAGGGCGGTGTACGCGTGCTCGCTCTTGGCGACGACCATGAGGCCGGACGTGCCGGCGTCGAGGCGGTGCACGATGCCCTGCCGCTCGGCGGGGCCCGACGTCGCCACCCGATAGCCCGCCGCGACCAGCGCGCCGACGACGGTCGGACCCGTCCAGCCCGGCGACGGGTGGGCCGCGACGCCCACCGGCTTGTCGATGACGACCAGGTCGTCGTCGTCGTGCACGATCCGCATGCCGGGCACCGGCTCGGGCTCGACCTCGACGGCCGGTGCCGGCTCGACGATCTCCACCTCGAGCCACGCGCCCGCCACGAGCCGGTCGGACTTGCCGACCTCGCGGCCGTCGACCCGGACGCCGCCGTCGGCGGCGATCTGCCCGGCACGCGTGCGGGAGAGCCCGAGGAGGCGGGCCAGACCCGCGTCGACGCGCTCGCCCGCGAGCCCGTCGGGGACGGGCAGCGCCCGTGTGCCGCTCACGCCCGGTCCTCGCGGGCGCCCTCGGCGTGCGGCTCCTCCGCAGGGTCGACGGCTCCGTCCGACGCGGGCGGGGCGTCCGCGTCGGAGTCGCGGGTCCCGTCCAGGTGGATGCCGCGCGCCGTGAGGAGCACGACGAGGACGGCCGCGGCGACGATCGCGATGTCGGCGACGTTGCCGATGAACAGGCGCCAGTAGGCGAGGAAGTCGATCACGTGGCCGCTGCCGACGCCCGGCTCGCGGACCAGCCGGTCGACGAGGTTGCCCAGCGCACCGCCCAGCAGCAGGCCCAGCGCGACCGCCCACCCGGTGGAGCCGATCCGGCGCGAGGCCCGCGCGACCACCACCACGACCACGACGGCGACCACGGTGAGCACCCAGGTCATGCCGGTCGCGATGCCCAGCGCCGCACCCGGGTTGCGGATCAGCTGCAGACCGAACAGCTCGCCCAGCAGCGGGATCCGCTCCCCCTCCTCGAGGGCGGCCACCGCCCACACCTTCGTCAGCTGGTCCACGAGCAGCACGCCCGCGGTCAGGCCGGTCAGCAGACGCAGCAGGTGGCGCCGCCGGGGCGGCGCCACCTGCTGGGGACCGGCGCTCACGTCGGCGGCCGGGTCGTTCTCGTCGTTCGTGGGCACCGCAGGAGTCTACGCAGCGCCCGACGCCCGTCCGTCGGCGTCAGCGACGCTCCTCGCGCTGCTTGCAGCGCACGCACAGCGTCGCGCGGGGGAACGCCTGCAGGCGCGCCTTGCCGATCGCCTCGCCGCACTGCTCGCACGCGCCGAACGTGCCGGCGGCGAGCCGGTCGAGCGCGTGCTCGGTCTGCTCGAGGAGCTGGCGCGTGTTGTTGACCAGCGTCAGCTCGTGCTCACGCTCCAGGGCCGACGAGCCGGAGTCGGCCTGGTCGTCCCCGGCGCCCTCGCCGGAGTTGCGCAGCAGGTCGGACAGCTCGGCGTCGGCGGCCGCCAGCTCGGCGGTCAGCCGCGCACGGTCGGACGCGAGCTCGGCCGCGACGGCCTCGACCTCGTCCTCCGCCCACGGGTCCTCGCCGGCGCGCACCGGCAGCGTGGCCGGGTCGACCGGCACCCCACGCTCGGACCTCGTCGTCGTTCTGACTGCATCGTTGATGGCCACGGACGTTCCCCCCGTCTCGAGTGCCGCGACTGTATGCGTGTCGCCGCCACCGCACAACACGAGTCCCGGCGCGCCGCGCGAGGTGTCACGACCCGGACGACCGCCCGGCACGCAGACGGACGCACCGGGCCCGGACGCACGTCACCGCCGGCACCACGAGGGCGCCGGCGGTGGGGTGACGTGCGTGCGGGACGTCAGATGGTCTGGTTCTCGGGCACCTGGCCCGCACGCGGCGGCAGCGCGTTGCCGCGGTTCTCCAGGTCGCCGAGCAGATTCTCCAGGTAGCTCTTCAGGCGCGTGCGGTAGTCGCGCTCGAAGACCCGCAGCTCGTCGATCTTGCGCTCGAGGAGCGACCGCTCCTGCTCGAGCTGGCCGAGCGTGCGCTGCGACGTCTCCTCGGCCTCGCGCACGATGCGGTTGGCACGGGACTTGGCCTCGTTGACGAGGCGGTCGGACTCCTCCTGGCCGCTGCGCACGTAGTCGTCGTGCAGCTTCTGCGCCAGCGCGAGCATGCCCGTCGCCGACTCGGGCTCGTTGCCGCGGCCGGGCCCACCGACCTGGACCGGGGCCTGCACGACGGGGGCGGGGGCCTGCATGGCCGGCACCGGCACCGGCTGCGGCTCGGGCACCGGGGCGGGCTCCGGCTTCGGCGCGGGCGCCTGCTGCTGGGCACCGGCCCGGCTGAGCTCGGCGATGCGCCGCTCCGCCGCAGCGAGCTTCGTCTTGAGGTCGTCGTTCTCGCCCTGCAGGTCGCGCAGGGTGTTGACGACCTCGTCCAGGAAGTCGTCGACCTCGTCCTGGTCGTACCCCTCGCGGAACTTGGTCGCCTGGAACTTCTTGTTCAGGACGTCGTCTGCGGTCAGCAGTGCCATCGTCGTCACCTCTGTCGGTCGTGCTGGCTCAGGCCGGTGGCAGTCCACCGACCGCCTCGGGCCACCGTAGCGGACATTGCGCGGGCCGCACTCGTCGCGACACACCGTGCGGACGGCGCGCCGGGATCGAGCCCACGAGGCCCCCGCAGGGGCGTGAGGGTCCTCGCGCGGCCGCTACCGGGCGAGCGTGGCGAGGACCGAGAGCAGGAGCGAGCACCCGAGCGCGAGGACCAGGAAGGCCAGGTCGAAGCGGATCGAGCCGATCCCGATGGGCGGCAGGACCCGACGCAGCGCCCGCAGCGGCGGGTCGGTCACCGTGTACGTGGCCTCGGCCACCACGAGGACCACGCCGCTGGGGCGCCAGTCGCGCGCGAACACCTGCACCCAGTCCAGCACGAGCCTGACCAGGAGGAGCAGGAAGAAGATCAGGACGAGCAGGTACAGCAGGGAGAAGACGAAGCCCACGCCGATCAGCTCTGGTTGTAGAAGCCGGAGCGGGTCGCGGGCTCGGGCGCCGGGCGGTCGCCGGCGACCTCGACGTGCGCGGGCGAGAGCAGGAACACCTTGCTCGTCACCCGCTCGATCGCCCCGTGCAGGCCGAAGATCAGCCCGGCGGAGAAGTCGACCAGACGCTTGGCGTCCGCGTCGTCCATGTCCGTGAGGTTCATGATGACGGGCGTGCCCTGGCGGAACGCCTCGCCGATCTTGCGCGCGTCGTTGTACGAGCGCGGGTGGATCGTCGTGATGCGCCGCAGGTCGCTCGCGTCACCGGTCGTGACCGGCGCCACGGCCGCCACGCGCGGCGTGCGGTGCAGCGGGGTCACCTGGGCCTCGTACGACTCCTCGGGCACGATCGCCTCCGTCTCCTCGTACTCGTCCAGGTACTCGTCGTGCTCGGCCCGGTCGTCGGCCAGACCGAGGTACAGCATCGTCTTGCGCAGCGCTCCGGCCATCGCGTCGTCTCCCGTCTCCCGGAACCACCTGGTCCCTGCAGCCGCCCCGTCCCCGCGGTCGGGCGGGGACGACGACGGCTGCGCCGGTCACGCTAGCAACGCGCGCTGTGCCGCACCTGCCGACACGCGGGGGCGGGGGCGCGCGACGCGCGGGTGAAACGCGTCGCCGGGGCCGTCCGCTCAGCGCGGGAGCAGCCGGACGACGCCCGCGAGGCGTCCCGTGCGGGCCCCGACCTCCGGGTCGGGCGTGGTCGTGGCGCGCCGGTGGGAGTAGAGGTCGGGATCGGTGAAGGTGTCCCGGTCGTCCTTGTGCAGGATCTGCACACCGCGTGAGCGCAGGACGGCCTCCGCACCGGCACGCAGGTCGACCGCCGGCGTCCCCCACGCCGTCGTCGACGCCGCGGCCGGGACCCGGCGTGCGGCGTCGGCCCGCATCTGCTCGGGCACCTCGTAGGACCGCCCCGCGATGCACGGGCCGAGCGCGGCCACGAGGTGGTCGGGCCGCGCACCGGCGGCGAAGGCCGCGTCGACGGCGGCCTCGACCACACCCGCGAGCAGCCCGGGCCGGCCCGCGTGCACGGCCGCGACGACCCCGGCACCGGCGTCCGCGAGCAGCACGGGGAGGCAGTCCGCGACGTAGACCCCCACCGCGACGCCGGGGGTCGTGGTCACGAGCGCGTCCGCCTCGCCGACGTCCGGGCCGCCGGGCAGGCCGTGCGGCCCGCCGGCGCCACCGACCGTGACGACCCGCGCCCCGTGCACCTGCGTGGCGAAGGTCACGACGGCCCCGACGCGCTCGGCCAGCAGCAGCCGGTTGCGGGCGACGTCGTCGGGGTCGTCGCCCACGGCCGTCCCGAGGTCGAGACCGGCCCACGGGCCGCGGCTGACGCCGCCGCGCCGGTCCGTGAAGCCCGCGAGCACCCCGGGGCCGAGGTCGACCGGCGCGAAGCCGATGCTCACGCCCGCGGCCCGGTGCCGGCTCCGACCCGACCGGCCGGTCGGGTCACTTGAGGAAGTCGGGCACGTCGAGCTCGTCGCGCTCGCGACGCACGGGCTCCTCGGAGAGGATCCGCGGCACCTCGAGAGCGCCGGTCGCGGGCGCCGGCTCGTGGTGGGAGGGCAGGAACGTGGGGACCTCGCGGACCGGCTCCGGCGCGACGGGGCGCAGCGTGCCGACCGGCACGAGGTCCTCGTCCGGCACCTGCACCGGGCGCGGCGACGGCACGGCCGCGATCGCGGGACCGGTCGGCACCGACGGCACCTGCCGCGGCGTGGAGCCGCTCACCTGCCCGAGCGCGCGGGCGTCGCGGCGCTGCACCGGCCCGCCGCCGTCGAAGCCCGCGGCGATCACCGTGACCCGGACCTCGTCGCCCAGGGCGTCGTCGATGACGGCGCCGAAGATGATGTTGGCCTCGGGGTGCGCGGCCTCCTGCACGAGGCGCGCGGCCTCGTTGATCTCGAACAGGCCGAGGTCGGAGCCGCCCTGGATGGACAGCAGCACGCCGTGGGCGCCGTCGATGCTGGCCTCGAGCAGCGGCGAGGAGATCGCCATCTCGGCGGCCTGCACCGCCCGGTCCTCGCCGCGGGCGAAGCCGATGCCCATGAGGGCCGACCCCGCGCCCTGCATCACGGACTTCACGTCGGCGAAGTCGAGGTTGATCAGGCCGGGTGTCGTGATGAGGTCGGTGATGCCCTGGACGCCGGACAGCAGCACCTGGTCGGCCGAGTGGAAGGCGTCCAGGACCGACACCGACCGGTCGGAGATCGACAGCAGGCGGTCGTTGGGGATGACGATGAGGGTGTCGACCTCGGCACGCAGGGCGTCGATGCCCGCGTCGGCCTGGACCGAGCGGCGGCGCCCCTCGAACGTGAACGGGCGCGTGACCACGCCGATCGTCAGCGCGCCGAGCGAGCGGGCCATGCGCGCGACGACGGGGGCCCCGCCGGTGCCGGTGCCGCCGCCCTCCCCCGCGGTGACGAAGACCATGTCGGCGCCGCGCAGGACGTCCTCGATCTCCTCGGCGTGGTCCTCGGCGGCCTTCTTGCCGACCTCGGGGTCGGCGCCGGCGCCGAGGCCGCGCGTGAGCTCGCGGCCGACGTCGAGCTTGACGTCGGCGTCCGACATCAGCAGCGCCTGCGCGTCGGTGTTGATGGCGATGAACTCGACACCCTTGAGGCCGACCTCGATCATGCGGTTGACGGCGTTGACGCCGCCTCCGCCGATGCCGACGACCTTGATGACCGCCAGATAGTTCTGCGGAGCTGCCACGGTGGGTGCCTCTCGTTCGCTCGCGGTGCGGCAACGGGGCCGCGGGGTTGCTCGTCCCGGTGCGCGGGACGTCCTGCGTTCAACCTTCACCCTCTACTTGAGGGTTAGAGTTATGTCAACTGCGTTCGGTGGTGACGCTAGGTGCCGCGTCCCGGTCGATCAACGACCACGCTCCGCGTGTCGCGCGCGCCACGCCGGTCAACGGGTGATCGGCATGCGCGGGGCCGACACGTCGAACACGGTCGCCGACGCCGCCTCCGCCGACGCGCGCAGCGCCTGCAGCACCGCGACCTTCAGGGCCGTCTCGTCCGCGCTCCCCCAGTCGACACGGTCGCCGTCGCGCAGCTGCATCGTGACCGTGTCCTGCGTCCGCGCCGACACGCCCGCCACCTGCGCGAGCAGGTCCTGCGGCAGACCCTCGAGCACCAGCAGCACCGCGTCGAGGGTGCGCTCGTCACCGACCGGCACGTCCACGGCGGGCAGGCCCTCCGGCGGCGCGTCCGCGCGACCGACCTGCACGCCCTCCTCGTCCAGCAGCGCCCACCCGTCGCCGCCGCCCGGCTCGGGCACCGCCGCCACCGGCTCGCGCGAGACCAGCTGGACGGCCAGACCGTGCGGCCACACCCGCATCACCCGCGCCTCGCGCACCCCCGGGACCTCCAGCAGCGCGTCCCGCAGGCCCACGGTGTCCAGGCGCGGCAGGGGCGTCCCGCCGGACGGCTCCACCACGGCGAGCACCTGGTCGACGGCCACCACGGTGCCCGCCCCGGTGACGACGACCTCGTCCGCGTCGAGCGCCAGCACCGGCGAGAGCAGCAGGAGCCACGCCAGCGCGGCGACCGCCACGACCCCGCCCACCACGCCCGCCACCTGACGACGTGCGAGGTTGCGCCGCGCACGGGCCCGTTCGGCGAACCGCTCCTGCGACGTCGTCGACACCACCGCCGGGCGCACCGGCCCGGAGAACCGCGACCCGACGGTGTACGTCGTCACCTGGCGCGTCGCGCCCGTCGTGGGACTCGTCACGTCCCGTCGCTGCGAGGGCACCGGCCCGCCCCGGGCCGACCGGACCCCGGAAGCCGTGGCCCGAGGGCCGGACCCGGGGACCACCGTCGGCGTCGCGCCCGACGGCGTGGCGCGTGCCTGCCGGGCACCCGGGTCCTCGGCGCCCGCCTTCGTGGCGCCGGTCGGTGTCGTACCCGTCGGCTTCGCGGTCGTCGGTGTCGCACCCGTCGACGTGGCGCCCGTCCGCGCGCCACCGGGCCGCGGCGCGGCGGGGCGCGCGGGGCGTCGGGGCGTCGGCGGACGGGCAGGGCTCACGCGCGGCCGACCCCCGCACGCTCCCGGAGCCGGGCCAGCACGACGGCGCCGAGCTCGGTGACGTCACCGGCCCCGACCGTGAGCAGGAGGTCCCCCGGTCGTGCCTGGTCGGCCAGGAGGCGCGCGGCCGCGACCTTGTCCGCGACGAACCGCGCCCGGTCGGGCGTCGGCACGTGCGCGACGACGAGCGCACCGGTCACGCCCGGCTCCGGGTCCTCGCGCGCGGCGTAGATGTCCGTCACCACGACGAGGTCCGCGAGGTCGAAGGCCCGCCCGAACTGCGACGCGAACGTGCGCGTCCGCGAGTACAGGTGCGGCTGGAACAGGGCGAGGACCCGACCGCCGCCGACGACCTGGCGCGCGGCGCGCAGCAGCGCCGCGACCTCCGTCGGGTGGTGCGCGTAGTCGTCGACCACGCGCACGCCCCCGACCGTGCCGCGGTCCTCGAACCGGCGGCCCGTGCCGACGAACCCGTCGAGGCCGCGCGCGGCCGTCTCGGGCGCGGCACCCAGCCGGCGCAGCGCGCACCAGGCGGCCGCGGCGTTGAGGGCGTTGTGCGCCCCGGGCACCCGCAGCCGCAGCCGCACAGGGCGCTCGCCGCGGGGCGTGACCTCGACCTCCCAGCGCTCGTCCTGCGTCGGGCGCGGCTCCGAGACCCGCACGTCCGCATCGGCCGACCGTCCGTACGTCACCACGACGACGTCGCGGGACGCGAGGTCGTCGTGCACCGCAGCGACGAGCCGGCGCGCACCGTCGTCGTCGGCGCAGGCCACGAGCATGCCGCCCGGCCGGATCCGGGCCGCGAACGCCACGAACGCGTCCTCGAACGCCTCGCGCGTGCCGTAGTGGTCCAGGTGGTCGGGCTCGACGTTCGTCACGACCGCCACCAGCGGCGCGTACGCCAGGAAGGATCCGTCGGACTCGTCGGCCTCCGCGACGAACGGACCCGCCCCGTGCCGGCTGCCGCCGAGCGTGCCGGACGCCGAGCGCACCACACCGCCGATCGCGAACGACGGGTCGGCACCGACCTCGACGAGCGCGGTGGCGATCATCGCCGACGTCGTCGTCTTACCGTGGGCGCCCGCGACCGCGACCGCGTCGCGGTCCGCCATGAGGGCCGCGAGCGCCTGCGACCGGTGCAGGACCCGCACGCCGCGCTCGCGCGCCCGGGCGAGCTCCGGGTTCGTCTCGCGCACGGCGGAGGACACGACGAGCGTGTCGACCCCGTCGACGAGCCCGGCCTCGTGCCCGACGTGCACCCGCACCCCGGCGGCGCGCAGCCCCGCGAGCGCGGGGCCGTCGTGCGCGTCGGACCCGCTGACCTGCAGCCCGCGGGCGGCGAGGAGCGGCGCGATCGCCGACATGCCGGCCCCGCCCACGCCGACGAGGTGCACGCGGCGTCCGAGGTCGGCCAGGGTCGTCGTGGGCTCCGGCACGAGGGGTGCCGCGGGTGCGGGCTCCGGCCCGTCGTCGGTCGGGTCGTCCGGCACGTCCTGCGTCCACCCTTCGTCGTCCCACGCGTCGTCGTCCGGCGGCGCGAGCATCGGCAGCGCGACCGTCGCGGGCGACAGCGCCGCCGGGCGGTGCGGCACGGCCGAGCCCGTGACGGAGCGGGCCGGGGCCGCGCCCGTGGGCAGCAGCGCCTCGACGAGCCGCACCACCCGGTCCGCGCCGTCGCGCACGCCGGCACCCGCGGCCGCCCGTGCCATCGCCGCGCGCACGTGGTGCGCGTCGGTGTGCCCGGCGCCGCCGAGCAGCGGCACCACGTGGCTGCGCACCCAGGCGGGTGTGAACTCCTCGTCGTCCACGAGCACCCCGCCGCCGGCGTCGACCACGGACGCCGCGTTGAGGCGCTGCTCGCCGTTGCCGATGGGCAGCGGCACGTACACCGCGGGGATGCCGAGGGCCGCGAGCTCGCAGACCGTCCCGGCGCCCGAGCGGGCGACCACGACGTCCGCGACCGCGAGGGCCTGCTCCATCGACGTGAGGTACTCGCGCACGTGGTAGCGGTCGGCGCCGGCGACACCGCGCAGCGCGGCGCGGACGTCGTCGGCCTTGCCGGTGCCGGTCAGGTGCAGCACCTGGACGCCGCTGCCCAGGAGCGCGGCGGCGGCGCCGACGACGGCCCGGTTGACGTTCACGGCGCCGAGCGACCCGCCGGTGACCAGGAGCGTCGTGGTCGACGGGTCGAGCCCGAGGGCGTGCGCGGCCCGGACGCGGGTGCCCCAGGGGTCGGCGGCGCGCTCCGCGGCCAGGCGCTCGATCGACGCGCGCAGCGGCATGCCCGTCACCTGCGCACCGGGCAGGGCGGTGCCGGGGAACGTCACGGCGACCGCGTCGGCCCAGCGTGCGCCGAGGCGGTTGGCGATGCCGGGCCGGGCGTTCTGCTCCTGCACGACGATGGGGATCCCGCGCCGGTGCGCGGCGAGGTAGGCGGGCGTCGAGACGTACCCGCCGAAGCCCACGACCACCTGCGCCCCGTGGCGGCTGATCGCGTCGGACGCCGCGTCGACGGCGTCCTTGAGCCGGCCCGGCAGCCGCAGCAGGTCGAGCGTGGGCCGTCGCGGCAGCGGGACGCGCGGGACGACCTCGAGCGTGTACCCGTGCTCGGGCACGAGCCGCGACTCGAGGCCCTCGGCGGTGCCGAGCACGGCGACGACGGCGTCGGGGTGCCGGGCGCGCAGGGCGTCGGCCACCGAGAGGAGGGGGTTGACGTGCCCGGCGGTGCCGCCGCCGGCGAGCAGCACGGACACGCGCGGCTCAGCCACGGGTCCGCCCGATCACGGCGAGGGAGCGGCGCACGACGCCGGCGCGGGCCGCGAGCGCCTCGGGTGCCCCGGGCTCGCTGCGGGCGAACGAGATCACCACGCCGAGCGCGGCCATCGTCATGATGAGCGCGGACCCGCCCGCGGACACCAGCGGCAGGGGCACGCCGATCACGGGGGCCAGGCCGATGACGACGGCGATGTTGATGAGGGCCTGCCCGATGATCCACGTGCAGATCGCGGCCGTGGTGATCTTGACGAACGGGTCCTCGTGCCGCCGGACGACGCGGATCATCGCCGCCGCCAGCAGCGCGAACAGCGCGAGCACCAGGAGGGTGCCCACCAGGCCGAGCTCCTCCCCGAGGATCGCGAAGATGAAGTCGTTGTGCGCCGCGGGCAGGTACGACCACTTCTCGCGGCTCTCGCCGAGGCCGAGGCCGCCGAACCCGCCGGTGGCCAGCCCCCAGCCGCCGTGCAGCGTCTGGTAGCACTCGTTGGTGACGTCGCAGCTGCCGGACAGCCACGAGGAGATGCGCGTCATGCGGTTGTCGCTGCCGATCGTGAGGAACGCGACGCCGACCCCGGCGAGGACCGCCGCGGCGCCGAAGATGCGCAGGGGGACCCCCGCGACGAACATCGCGCCGGCCACGAGCAGGACCATGACCATGGCGGTCCCGAGGTCGTGGCCGAGCAGGACGGTGCCGATGGCCACGCCCGCGACCGGCACCGCGGGCACCACGGCGTGCTGCCACTCGTGCAGCAGCGGGAGCTTGCGGGCCAGGACGACGCCGAGCCACAGCGCGAGCGCGAGCTTGACGGCCTCGGACGGCTGCGCGGTGAACCCGCCGATGCGGACCCAGTTCATGTTCCCGCCCTCGCCCATGCCGAGGCCGGGGACGAACACGAGCATCTGGAACGCGACCGCGACGGCAAGGGCCGGCCAGGCGACGGCCTTGTACAGCCGCACCGGCAGCCGCGAGGCCACGAGCAGCACAGGCAGGCCGATGAGCGCGTACTGCGCCTGGTTGAGGAAGACGGCGTAGGGCGAGTCCCCCGCCGCGAGCGACTCCACGCTCGACGACGAGAGCACGAACACCAGCCCCACGACGACGAGCAGCGTCGTCGTGGAGGCCATCACGTAGTAGGACGTGACGACGGAGTTCCACGCGCCGAGCAGCCGCGAGCGCTCGGCCCAGCGGCCCCGGGGCCCGTCGGTGGCCGGGGTGCGCACGGCCGTGGCGGTCACGACGTCCCCTGCGCGGCACGCACGGCGGCCGCGAACGCGTCGCCGCGGTGGGCGTACGAGGTGAACTGGTCCATCGAGGCGCAGGCCGGGGCGAGCAGCACGGTGACGGGCGCACCGGTGGGCGCCGCGCCCTCGGGCACGCCGGCGGCGAGCCGGCGCGCCGCCTCCACCGCGCGGGTCATCACCGCCCCAGTGTCACCGCCGTCGACCTCGACGACGGTCACGTCGGGCGCGTGTCGGGCCAGGGCGTCGCGCAGCGGCGCCCTGTCGACGCCGATGAGCACGACGCCGCGCAGCCGGTCACGGCGGGTGCGGACCAGCTCGTCGAAGGTCGCGCCCTTGGCCAGGCCCCCGGCGACCCAGACGACCGAGCGCTCGCCGAACGCGGCGAGCGACGCGGCGGCCGCGTGGGCGTTCGTGGCCTTGGAGTCGTCGACGTACGCGACGTCGTCGACGCGGCCGACGGTGACGATGCGGTGCGCGCCGGGCGCGAACGCGCGCAGACCGTCGCGCACGTGCGCAGGCTCGACGCCGTGGGCCAGCGCGAGCGCGGCGGCGGCGAGCGCGTCCTGCACGACGTGCGGGGGCACCTGCCCGTCGGGGCCGGCGAGGCGGGCGAGGTCGTCGAGGGTGCCGAGCTCGGCGGCGTGGGTGTGCCGCAGGCGGGCGAAGCCACGGTCCACGAGCACGTCCTCGACGACGCCGACCTGCCCGACGCCGGGCGAGCCGAGCGTGAAGCCGACCGCGACGGCCCCGTCGACGACGTCGGCCTCGCGCACGAGCGCCTCGGTGCGCGGGTCGGCGGCGTTGTACACGCACGCCACCTGGGCGTGCTCGTAGATGCGCCCCTTGTCCGCCGCGTAGGCGTCGAGCGACCCGTGCCAGTCCAGGTGGTCGGCCGCGACGTTGAGCACGGCGGCGGCCTGGGCCGACATCGACGTCGTGTGGTGCAGCTGGAACGACGAGAGCTCGACGGCGAGCACGTCGAGCGACGGGTCGACCGCGGCCTGCACGACGGGCGTGCCGACGTTGCCGACGGCGAGCGTGTGCCGGCCCGCGGCCCGCAGGATCGACTCGAGCATGCCCACGGTCGTGGTCTTGCCGTTGGTGCCGGTCACGGCGAGCCAGGGGGCCGGGCCGGACCCGTCGGTGCGCGGCGCGCGCAGGCGCCACGCGAGCTCGACCTCGCTCCACACGGGCACGCCCCGGGCGCGCGCGGCGGCGAGCACCTCGTGGTGGGGCGGCAGCCCCGGTGAGGCGACGACGAGCTCGGCGCCCCGCAGGTCGGGGCCGAGGGCCGCGAGGTCGTGGGCGTGCGCGTCGTCGGCACGGTCGTCGAACGTCACGACCGCCGCTCCGCGGTCGGTGAGCGCCTGCGCGGCGGCGCGCCCGCTGATCCCCAGCCCGGCGACGAGGACCGCACGGCCCTCGAGCGCGACGGGCGACGTCGGCGCGCCCACTACTGCGCCACCCACTCGGCGTAGAAGATCCCGACGCCGAGCGCGACGAACAGCCCGGCGATGATCCAGAACCGGATGACGATCGTGACCTCGCCCCACCCCGAGAGCTCGAAGTGGTGGTGCAGCGGCGCCATCTTGAACACGCGCTTGCCGGTCATCTTGAAGAAGCCGATCTGGATGACGTCGGAGAGCACGATGAGCACGAACATCCCGCCGATGATCGCTGCGAGGATCTCGGTCCGCGTGAGGATCGACAGGCCCGCGAGGGCGCCGCCGAGCGCGAGGGAGCCTGTGTCGCCCATGAAGATCTTGGCCGGGCTGGCGTTCCACCACAGGAACCCGAACAGGGCCCCGGTGATGGCCGCCGCCACGACGGCCAGGTCCAACGGGTCACGGGTCTCGTAGCACCGCGGGCCGGCGGTGGTCACGGACTGGCACCACTGGTTGAACTGCCAGACGCCGACGATGACGTAGGCGCCGAAGACCACGAGCGAGACGCCCGTGGCCAGCCCGTCGAGGCCGTCGGTGAGGTTCACGCCGTTGGACCACGCCGTGATGAGGAAGTTCGCCCACACCACGAAGAGGATCAGCCCGACCGTCGCGCCCGCGAAGGCCAGGTCGAGGTCGGTGTCGCGGATGAACGAGATCCGTGTCGAGGCGGGCGTGCGGAACTGGTCGTTGGGGAACTGCAGCGCCAGCACGGAGAACGTGATGCCGACGAGCCCCTGCCCGACGATCTTGGCCCGGGCGCTGAGCCCGAGGCTGCGCTGCCGGGAGATCTTGATGAAGTCGTCGAGGAACCCGACGACACCCAGGCCGGTCATGAGGAACAGCGCGAGCACGGCCGACGCGCTCGGCGGGGTCCGGGTGATGAGCAGCGCGGCGGCCCAGCCCAGCAGGGTCGCGCCGATGATGACGACGCCGCCCATGGTGGGGGTGCCACGCTTGGTGAAGTGCGCGGTCGGCCCGTCCTGCCGGATGAACTGCCCGTACTGGCGGTGCACGAGGAACCGGATGAACAGCGGCGTGCCGAGGAGCGCGACGATCATGGACGCGCCGCCGGCGAGCAGGACGGCGATCACGCGTCGCCCTCCACGAGGACGTCGCCGAGGCGCCACAGTCCCGCGCCGTACGAGGACTTGACCAGGACGACGTCGCCCGGGCGCAGCTCGTCGCGCAGGAACGCCTCGGCCGCCGCGACGTCGTCGGCCAGCACGACCTCGTCGCCCCACGAGCCCTCGTGGTTCGCACCGTCGCGGATCGCACGCGCGCCCTCGCCGACGACGACCGTGAGGCCGACGTTGAGGCGGACGACGAGCCGGCCGATCGCGTCGTGCGCGGTGCGGGCGTCGTCGCCGAGCTCGAGCATCTCGCCGAGCACCGCGACGGATCGACGGTCGCGCCCGGCGAGCACGGCCAGCGCCTTCAGCGCGGCGCGCATCGAGTCGGGGTTCGCGTTGTACGAGTCGTCGATCACGGTGATGCCGTCGGGGCGGTCGACGACGTGCATGCGGTGCGGGCTGAGCGCGTCGGCGGCCGTGAGGCCCTCGGCGACCGTGCCCAGCGGCAGGCCCACGGCCAGCGCCGTCGCGGCCGCGGCGAGCGCGTTGTGCACGTGGTGCTCGCCGACGAGCCGCAGCGCCACCGGGACGTCCTGCACCGGGCCGTCGACGGGTGCGTGGCGCAGCGTGAAGGACGCGCGTCCGGCCCGGTCGAGCGTGACGTCGACGGCGCGCACGTGGGCGCCCTCCGACTGGCCGAAGAGCACGACCTCGCCCGGGGCGAGGGCGGCCATCGCCCGCACGCGCAGGTCGTCGGCGTTGAGCACGGCGACGCCGTCGGGCAGCAGGCCCTGGACGATCTCGGACTTCGCGCGGGCGACCGCCTCGATCCCGCCGAACCCGCCCAGGTGCGCCTGGCCCACGACCAGCACGGTCGAGACGTCCGGCGGGGCGATCCGGGTCAGGTACGTCAGGTGGCCGGGACCGCTCGCCCCCATCTCGAGGACCAGGAAGCGGGTCTGCTCGTCGGCGCGCAGCACCGTCAGGGGCAGCCCGATCTCGTTGTTGAAGGACCGCACCGGCGCGACCGTGGGGCCGACGGCGCCGCACACCTGCGCGAGCAGGTCCTTGGTCGTCGTCTTGCCGACCGAGCCGGTGACGCCCACGACGCGCAGACCGCTGCCGCCCGGGGCGGTCGCCGCCTCGCGCAGGCGCACGAGCACCGCGGCCGCCAGGTCGCCGAGCGCGACCTCGACGTCCGGCACGACGACCACGGGCAGGTCGGTGCCGTCGGCGCCCGTCAGGGGGCGCGCCGCGAGCACGAGGGCCGCACCGGCAGCCACCGCGACGGGCGCGAAGTCGTGCCCGTCGACGTGCTCGCCGGGCAGGGCCACGAACAGCCCGCCGGGCTCGACCTCGCGCGAGTCCGTGACGACCGCACCGGCCACGACCGTGCGGGGGTCGACCGCGGACAGGGCTCCGCCCGTCGCGGCCGCGATCTCGGCCGCCGTGAGCGCGATCACGCGTGCGGCCCCTGGCGCTCGGCGCGGGCGGCGAGGAGCACGTCGCGGTCGTTGTACCGGTGGAACACCCCGGCGATCTCCTGGGTGGGCTCGTGCCCCTTGCCGGTGATGATGATCGTGTCCTCGTCGGTGGTCAGGCGCAGGGCGTCGGCGATCGCCTGCGCGCGGCTGGTGGCCTCGTGCACGTCGGCCATGTCGGGCCGCACGGACCGTACCCCGTCGAGGATCGCCGCGCGGACGGTTGCGGGGTCCTCCGAACGGGGGTTCTCGTCGGTCACGACGAGCACGTCGGCCAGCCGGGCCGCGATCTCGCCCATCATCGGGCGCTTGCCGCGGTCGCGGTCGCCGTCGGAGCCGAACACGATCACCAGCCGGCCGGGCGTGATGGGGCGCACGGCCTCCAGCGCGAGCACGAGCGCGTCGGGGGTGTGCGCGTAGTCGACCAGGCACAGCGGGAAGCCGTCGCCGCGCTCGACGACGCGCTCCATACGTCCGGGGATCTGGTGCGCCCGCCCCACGGCGGCGGCCGCGGCGTCCAGCGGCACGCCCGCGGCGTGCGCGAGGACCACGGCCAGGGCCGCGTTGGACACGTTCACCAGGCCGGGCAGCGGGCTCGCGGCCTCGTGGCGTGCGCCGTCCGGGCCCCGCAGCACGAACCGGGAGCCGACGCCGTCGAGGCCGACGTCCGCCTCGACCACGGCCCAGTCCGCGTCCTGCGCCTCGGGCGACCCGGCGTGCGTCGCGACGGTCTCGACGGGGATCTGGGCCTCGCGCGCCAGCCGCCGGCCCCACTCGTCGTCCACGACGACGACGCCGCGCGCCGCCTGCCCGGGCGCGAACAGCCGCGCCTTGTCGCGGAAGTAGCCCTCCATGTCGCCGTGGAAGTCCAGGTGGTCGCGCTGGAGGTTGGTGAAGCCCACGACGTCGAACCGCAGGCCCCCGACGCGGCCCAGCGCGAGCGCGTGCGAGGACACCTCGGTGGTCAGCGCACCGGCGCCGCGCTCGACGGCCAGCGCCAGCAGCGACTGCAGGACGGGCGCCTCGACGGTCGTGCGGGGGCTCTCGACGGCGTCGTCGCCGATCCGCAGCTCGACGGTGCCGAGCACCGCGGTGCTCTCGTGGACGGCCCGCAGCGCCGCGTCGACGAAGTACGTCGTGGTCGTCTTGCCGTTGGTCCCGGTCACACCGACCGTGACGAGGTGGCGCGCCGGGTCGCCGTGCAGCCAGGCCGCGACCGGGCCGGCCAGGGCCCGCACGTCGTCGCCGACGAGCACCACGGCACCGGGGACGCCGGTGCGCACGAGGTCGGCGCCCTCGGCGTCCGTGAGCACCGCGACGGCGCCCCGCGCGAGCGCGTCCGCGGCGAACCGGGCGCCGTGCACCTTCAGCCCGGGGACCGCCACGAACAGGTCGCCCGGCGCGGTGTCCGCGCTGGCCATGCTCACGCCGGTCAGGACGAGGTCGGAGGTCAGCGGCTCGCCGCCCGCGGCCGGACGCACGTCCAGGTCACGGACGAGGTCGGCGACCCGTCGGGCCGGCAGGTGCTCGGGGCGCAGCCGGCCCAGGGGGGACGTCATGGGGACGAATCTACCCCGGTCGGTCACTCCCACGTCGTCGGGTAGAGGGTCGGGGTGCTGCCCGACGGGGCCACGCCGAGCTGCTGGAGCGCGTACCCGGTGACCGAGCTGAACACCGGCGCGGCGACCGTGCCGCCGAAGATCGAGGACGACGGGTCGTGCAGGACGACGGCCGTGACGACCTGCGGGTCGTCCACGGGGGCCACGCCGATGAAGGACGCGGTGAACCCCGACGGGTTGAACTTCTGGGCCGTGCCCGTCTTGCCGGCGACGCGGTACCCCGCGATCGCGGCCGCGGACCCGGTGCCCTCGTCGACGGCGCTCTCCATCATCGACAGGACGGTGGCGGCGGTCTCCTCCGAGACCACACGGGTCCGCTCCGCGTCGTCGGCGGGGGTGTAGGTCCCGTCCTCGTCGGTCCATCCCGCGATGAGGTGCGGCTGGACGCGCACGCCGCCGTTGGCGATCGTGGCGAACACGCTGGCGGCCTGGACCGCGTTGACCGAGACGGCCTGGCCGAACAGCACCGCGTACTCGTCGCGGCCCTGCCAGTCGTCCGCGTCGTGCAGGATGCCCGGCGACTCCCCCGGCATCTCGATGCCGGTGCGCTCGCCGAACCCGAACGCGGACAGGTAGTGGTGACGCTGGTCCTTGGTGAGCCGCTGGCCGATCAGGATCGTCCCGACGTTCGAGGACTCGGCGAAGATCCCGGTGGTCGTGAGCTGCTCGACCGGGTGGTCGTGGGAGTCCTTGATGGTCTCGCCCTGCGGCGTCGTCCAGCGGTCGGCCACGGAGAACGGGTCCGTGGGGCCGACCAGTCCCTCCTCGACGGCCGCGGCCATGGTGATGACCTTGCTCGTCGAGCCCGGTTCGAAGACCTCGGTGATGGCCTTGGAGATCGTGCCGGCGTTCTGGCTGCCCGGGTCGTTGGGGTCGATCGCGGTGGAGTCGGCGAGCGCGAGCACCGCGCCCGTCGCCGGGTCCATGACCACGATCGCACCGCCCGAGGCGCCGGTCGCGGCGACCTGCGCGCGCAGCTCCTCCTCGGCCTTCCACTGCAGGTCCGCGTCGATCGTCAGGCGCACGTCGTCGCCCTGGCGGGCCGGCGTGTCCTCGCTGTACCCGCCGGGGATCGCCTGGCCCAGCCGCCCGCTCTCGTAGCTCTCCGTGCCGGAGACGCCCTGCAGGCGCGAGTCGAGGGCGAACTCCAGGCCCTGCAGCCCGGTGCCGGTGGAGTTGACGAAGCCGAGCACGTTGCCCGCGACCGTGCCCTTGGGGTAGATCCGGTCGGCGGTCTTGTCGACCATCACGCCGTCGATCCGCAGGGCGCGGATCTCCCGGGCCACGGCCGGCAGGACGCTCTTCTTGACGTACACGAAGGTGCGGTCCCCGACGAGGTCGCCGCCCAGCTCGGCGGCGTTCATGTCGAGCAGGGGCGCCAGTCGTGCGGCGACGCCCGCGGCACCGTCCTCGCCGTCGCCGCCACGCGCCCGGTACTCGGCGATCGTCTTCTGGTTCACCGCGATGTCGTACCGCTCCACCGACGTGGCGAGCACCACGCCCTGGGCGTCCGTGATCTGGCCACGCGCACCCAGCACGCCGACCGTGAGCATGCGCTTCTCGCGGGCGGTCGCGGCGATCTCCGGTCCGTTGACCACCTGGACGTACACGAGGCGGCCGGCGAACGTGAGGAACGTCAGCGCCAGCACGACCACGAGGGCGACCACGCGGCCGCCGGCGGCGACGGTCGCGGGACGCCGGTCGGGCGGCCGACGACCGGCCGGAGGACGCCGCCCTCCGCCGGGCGGACGGCCGCCCGGGCCCGGGGCCCGGGTCCGGCCGGAGGGTGCCGGGGTGCGGGTGGGCGTGCGCGGGCCGCGCGGGGCGGCGCCTCGCGCGGTGGTGGGTCGCGCGGCGGTCGGTCCCGCCGTGGTCGACGAGGTCGGTGCGCGACGGGGCGCCTGCGGGGCGGGTCGGGGCGCACGCCCGGTCGCGGCCGTCCGCGTGCGCTCCTCCACCCGGCCCACGGTGCCACCCCGGCGGGCCTGGCCGGCGGCGGCGCGCGGGCGCGGCGACGCCGGGCCGGTCATCCGCCCGCCGGCGCGGGCGAGCCCTGCACGCTCCCGTCGGCGAGCCGCAGCCACCCGGTGCCGTTGGCCTCGACCATCCCGAGCTCGCGCGCGGCCGCGGCGAGGCGGTCCGGCGACGAGCGCTGGTCGAGCTCGGCGACGAGGTCCTTGCGGTCCTGCTCGAGGCGGCCCATGTCGTTGGACAGCTCGTACCGCTCGAACGCGATCGACGCCATCGACGTGTTGAGCAGGAGCGCGCTGAGCAGCGCCCCGCCGAGGATCGCGATGCAGGTGAGCACGAACGGCACCCGCGAGCGGGCGAGCCCGGGGGCGCGCACCACCTTCAGGCGCGGGCGCGGTGCCCGCGCCGGTGCGGCCGGGGCCGGGTAGGCGCGCGCGGTGCTCGCGCGCACGTCGTCGGTCTGGCGCAGCGCGCTCATGCGGCCCTCCGGGTCGTTCGCAGGTGGTCGGGCGTGGGTCGGGTGCGCTCGGCGGCCCGCAGGCGCACGGACTGCGAGCGGGGG